>SMXS01000167.1 GCA_004356955.1 Alphaproteobacteria bacterium
ACGCAAGTCGCCCGACTCCTACCAACCCACGCAGGTGAGTTTTGGATAGCATGGTTTTCCTCCCCATATGCTTGCGCATGTCAGCGCAATCCGACCAGTCGTGTCATCTGGGTTGATCCTGATTATTCCGGGTTCCCTCATTCGGAACAGAGCATAAAACAACCACTTGATTGAACGACCGACCAATAAATTAAGGGTACGACTGAACACTTGGGCTGTCAATGGCGCGGCCATCAAGTAAGTGGTCTGTTTTTATGGCGTTAGGCGGGTTCCCCAGCCTCCATCGGGGTGTCCGGATCGGCGGCCCATTCCGACATGGAACCGTCGTAAACCGCGACATCCGGGCGTCCTATCAGGGCCAGGGCAAAGGCGTCATGGGTCGCCGCGATGCCGCCGCCGCAATAGGTAATGATGCGGTCGCGGCTAAGGACACCACTTTTTTCAAAGATCTGTGTCAATTCGGCAACAGGTTTCAGGGTGCCCGTTTCGGGGTTATCCAGCAAGCCTGTTGGGACGTTGATGCTATCGGCAATGCGCCCTTTGCGCCCATAGGGGGCCATTTCGCCAGTATGCATGGCCGGGGGCAGGGCGTTGATGATGCAGGCATCACCATCGCCGATGGCGGCCAGGACGTCTTGTTTGTTCGCCACCAGTTCAGGCCGAAAACCGGCTTTGAACGACGCCTTGGCGTGATCAGGGATGTCCTTGGTGACAGGTCTTGCCTCGGCCTGCCATTTGGCCCATCCGCCATCCAGCACAGCGACGTTATCGAAGCCAAACACCCGCAACATCCACCACAAACGGGTGGCCCATGCAGGCATGTTGGTGCTGTAAACGACAACCCGATTGTCGGGCCCGACGCCAAGATTGCCCATTACCTCGGCAAACTGATCGGCAGACGGCAGCATAAAGCCAAGCTTCTGACTGGTGTCGGACAGGTCTTTGGCCAAGTCGATAAAGGCCGCCCCTGGAATGTGCCCCGCCTCATAGGTCGCCAGGCCACTTTCCATGACATATTGCCCGTCCGCCCCAAGCTGCAACAGCACCGTGCTGTCAAATATTCGCAGATTAGGGTCGTTCAGATGCGCTGCCAGCCAGTCGGTACTGACGATATATTCGGGATGGGCATAGGTCATGGCGTGCTCCTCTAGCGGTATTGTTTGATCATGTCGGCATAGGTGTTCAACTGGTCAAACGCCTCGTCCCGGCTTTCGTGGCCCAGGCCCAGCATCATGCGTTCGACGCCATTTTCTGCCAGATAGTCGACATATTCAGGCGTCGGTGGCAGGCCCATGGCGGTGATCATGGTTTTAGGCTTGCTGGCCTCGTCGGTCCTTTGTTTAAGCTCGGCAACGTCCCGGGCCAGCGCGTGATAGTTCGTTTGTAAGCCCACCATGCTGTCGTCCCAGTTAACCTGGAAAATCGGCATCCAGCCTTGTCCCAGCGCAACAACACGTTTCAGGATGTTGGGGCCTGATCCGGCGATAAAGATGGGGGGATGCGGCGTCTGTACAGGCTTTGGCCACTGCCACGACTTGGAGAAATTCACCACATCACCATGATATTCCGCCTCGTCATTGGTCCACAGCTCGACCATGGCCTCGATGGTTTCGCGGGTTGCCTTGAAGCGGTCTGCAAATTTTACGCCATGATTTTCCATCTCGGGCGGATTCCAGCCCGCGCCGATGCCAACAACAATGCGGCCATTGGAAATTTGATCGAGAGTCGAGATCGCTTTGGCAAAGTTGATGGCGTTGTGCTGCGGGGCAATCAGGATGGCGGTGCCCAGCTTGATCTTTTCGGTCACCGTGACGGCAGCCGCCATCGACACAAAGGGGTCGAACATGCTGCGATAGCCCATGGGGACCACGTCCGCGAGCGGGAACTGCGTGTCCACGGGGATGTGCGAATGTTCTGATACGAAGAATGATTCAAACCCCAGCTTTTCAGCCTCAATGGCAATTTCTGCCGGGCCTGCGCTGGTGGGGGTGGGAAACATGCTGACGCCAAAATCCATCGGTTTGATCCTTACTATGGTTATTGTGTGGCGAAAGCTTACTCGATTCAATTTGGTCGCCAACACCTAATTTGCGGGCTGGACGCGGAATATCACCCTGCACGAGGCTGCGAGCATGACGAAAAATACAACAGCTATTTTGGCCAGGTTGACCGACTTGCAGCAGGTCTTTGAAGAGCCCATTCCCTTGATGCCAAAGGGCCAGCGCGCCGACATGGGCCATGCCCTCAACGTGCCCAAGGATATCGACGCTGAAAGCATCGCTGGCGTCGGGCTCAATGCGATCCTCGAATTGTGGATGGAATTTGATATTGAGTAGGTGGGGATGAAGGCGCTCCCTCGGCGGCTATCCCGCGCGCGGTCGGCGTGCTGGCAGGCGGCAAAGCCGACATCGACGACGGTACCGTCACCCTGCGCCTGGCCGCCGCCGACGGCGACCCGGATTGGGGCGTCATCCAATCCCCCTTCATGCGCGACAACGCCCGCACCACCAGTTTTTTCCAAACGGTGACAGTCAAGGGCGACACGCTGTCGTACAGCCAAACCACAATGCTGGATATTTATGGCAAAGAGTTTGAGCACACCGACTAGAGTGATTTGGTGCGGGTAGGGTAGGGGGGCGGTGAGAATCAAAGGGCTCTGACCCCTTTTACTGTTTTTGGGTCGGAGCCGATTGATGAATCTGCAGAGACCAAAGACATTATAGACCCCTCGTCACACCGCCTTTAGTCGCCGTAATGGCTGAACCAGCTCGTGCAGATAAACAGCATTTGCCAGCAGCAGGAACATGTTGCAGGTAATTTTAGCGCCTTCTTCGGTCACTATTTTTTGCAGGGTGTTTTCTACCACCAATGAATCAATGGCGGTGTGTAGGACGTAAAAGCTGAAGCCAATGACCAACAGCACCAGATAGGCCCGGTATCGCAGGATCTCGCGATAGAAAATGATGCAGAACGCCAAGCCGACAACACCGTAGCCAATAACAATGACATCGTTCCAGTTTTTCACCAGAGACGGGGCTTCCATGCCTTTGCTATTGAAAACGAGGCCGATCCATTCGTGGATCATCATCTGTTCATCCAATGCCAGGAGCAACAGTCCTATCCCCATGGCCAGCCAGTATGTCGCAGGGACGAACCCGGCAGATTTGCGCAAATAGAAGTTCACCAGGCCGATGGCCCCGGCCATGCTGAGCAAAATAGCTGAAAGCGCGGTGGCAAAACCACGTTCCAAAAAATGCATGGCGGGTTTGCGCGGTGGCGCGACTGCCAGACAAAACTGTATATAAAAGCCAATAAATACAAGGGCGAGCACGATAATGATCGCCAATGCCATGGGTGATAGTGCTGGCGATAATGTTGGTGCCAGCGTCCCTGGCTGACTTGTTTTCGTGGTGGCGGCGGACATAGGAAAAGACCTTTATCGATGATTAATTTGTTGGCTAGAAATACCCAGCCCTATATCTCGGTCGCCTTGACCGTGGCCTCGTATAATTCGGCGCTGCCCAGGCCTTCGCCACCTTTGTCGCGGCCCAGGGCGTATTCGGGGCCAACGAGGCTGGTGCCTTCGCCGGGCGGCAAGGGCGGCGTGTAATAGCCAAGGGCATAGCTGCCCAAGGTATAGCCGATCAAATCTTGCAGGTCGGGGTCCAGATCTTTGGCAATGTCGGGCGGGCAGGCTAGATACTGGTTTTCTTCCTGCCGCAACCAGCCAAGCGTATAGGTGATGTTGACGCCAATTCGGTCGCCGTCGGACACGTTGGCCCCGCCGCCATGGAAGACCGACCCCGTATAGACCAGCACAGACCCCTTCGACATCACCGCCTGGGTGGTCTCGTCATCCGTGGGCACGCGATCATCGGGCCACTCAATGCTGCCTGGCACGACGTGGGTTGCGCCATTTTCTTCGGTAAAATCTGTCAGCGCCCAGATGGTGTTCAGCTGTGGCTCTACGCTGCGCAAAAACTTGCCCCAGGCCCAGCGATCCCGGTGGATTTGCTGTTGTTCCTGCCCGGGCATCAAGCGGATCACCTGGCCCAGATGCAGCTGTATGCGGGTGCAATAGGGGCCCAGGAAAGACCGGGTCGCGTCCAGGATGCCCTGGTTCATAATCATATCGCGGCTGGCGGCAGACCGTGCCACCAGGGCGCCGGTTCGGGTGGTTTTTGTCCCTGAAAATCCGTCATGCCCTGTGACTGTCGCATCAACATAGGGCATCAGCTCGGCCAATGCCTGATCGACCTCGGCTGGGGTCAACATGTCTTTGAGGATAAGCGCGCCGTCGCGGTGAATAATTGCCAGAATGTCGTCCAAACTTGCACTGGCAGGCAAGGTGGTCAGCTGAACCATCGTATTTCCCCCATACTGAAGTCTCTTCTAGAAGCAATATCGATTACTATAGGGACACAAAAGCCAATGTCCAAAACGAGGCTTCAGGCTAAGGCCACTCTTGCCCCTTAGCCTTTGGTCCACTCATACAAGACGTCCGGCTCACTCTCTTCGTTGTCGGTGCCATCGGTCATCTCGATAATGTCGAAGCCGTGGGCGTCATAGAATCTGCGGGCAGGGGTGTTGGCCTGGAAGGTATAGAGGCGCAAATTGTCCTGGGCCTCTTTGGCATGGTTGATCAACCGGCTGCCGATCCCTTTGCCCTGATGGTCGGTGGCGACATATAGATGGTCGACCCATCCGGGCTGCAGGGCAATAAAGCCTGCTATTTCGTCACTGTCTTCGACCACCCAGACGTCATATTCCCGCAGTACGACATTTTGGTAAAAACCTAAATCTTCTGCGGGCGTATGCAAGTCGGGCAGCTGGGGCATCGCAATTTTGATGGCACTGCGATGGATGATGGCCAGCCGCTGGGCGTCTACAATTATTGCTTGTCGAAGAGTCACGCGCCGAACTCATCAAAGTCCAGAGCTCTTTCATAATTATTGTAATTTGCATGGATCTGATGAAGTCTGTCTGCGTGCATTTCATCCCCCGTTCATCGCGCAGGATAGCGCGGAAGGGGCAGCGAGGAAAACGACTTATGACCACGGCAAGAAGGGCGACTAGCCTGAAAGAACTGGGTGCCAAGATGGCGCTGATGTTTGACGAGGAAAAACAAAAGGAAGGCCTGGCCATCAAGCTGCGGCCCACCGATGTGGTGATCAGCCCCTTTGGCAAAAGTGGCACCACCTGGACGCAGATGATTGTCCACACCTTGCGTACGCGGGGTGATCTGGATTTTGACGACATCTCGCGCGTGGTGCCGTGGATCGAAACATCGCCGGGCCTGGGCATCGATCTGGACGCCGAACAAAAAGCCAATCCGCGTGCCTTCAAAAGCCACCTCGGGTGGGACGATATGCCAAGGGGCGGCAAATATATCATCGCCATTCGCGACCCCAAGGATGCCGCTTATTCGATGTTCAAATTTATGGAGGGTTGGTTTGTCGAGCCGGGGACCATCAGTGTCGACGAATTCGTCACCAAATCAGTGATTGGCCAGGGTGCCTATTGGAAGCACCTGCTGTCATGGTGGGACCGTCGCACTGATGATGACGTTCTGTTGATGGTCTTTGAACATATGAAGAAAGACCTCGCTGGCACCATCAAAAAGATCGCACAATTTATTGACATCCGGCTGGATGATGATTTGCTGGCGATCACCCAGACGCATGCCTCGTTGCCCTTCATGCAAAAGCATGGCAACAAATTTGATGATTTGCTGATGCGCCAGCACAGCGAAAAGGTTGCGGGCATTCCCCCTGGCGGGGATTCTGCCAAGGTGCGCAATGGCCAGGTCGGCGAACACAAGCAGCATCTGAGTGCCGAGACTGCCGCCGCGCTTGATGCCGTCTGGACGAAGGAAATCGCCCCCAAAACCGGCTTTGCCGACTATGCAGCTATGATCGCGTCCCTCTGATTGCGTCTCTCTGATCTCAGGCCTATGATCCCACCCTTCTGGCCCCAAACCTCTGGCCCCACCCCTCTGATTTGGGCCAATTCTAGTTAACAATTCCTTACACGAATGTGATTTCCAGGATTCCGCGGCTTTTCTATAGTCATTCGCAGATTGAAGGCAATGCGAGGGCTCGTGATGGCAATGTCGAATATAGTTCGGAAATCGTTGGTGGAAGCCGATGTCTTCCTTGATGACGGCGTGTTGTTGCGCGGAGGTCTGTATCTGGCGAAGGAAGAAGTGGCAGATGATGTGGTCAACCACAGTGACCCGTTCTTGCTGCTCAATCTGGATGATGGCACGCGTATGGTCAACAAAGACACCATCGCCAAAATTATCGTTCGGGGTGGCCAGATAAAACTGAGGACCGACATGGTGCCGCACGAAAACGTCTCGCTGATCATGCGAAATAACGAAACCATGGAAGGCGTCGTGTTGCTGAAAGGCTTTGGCCGCGTGTCCAGCCAGATCAACGATGGCGGCTATTTCACACCCCTTCTGATGTCCGATGGCGGCGTAGAATATATCCGCTCTAGCAGCATCGCCCAGGTGGTTCTGGATGCTAAAATCGCCACCAGCGCCAAGGACGAACCGACCCTGGCTGGCAGCGAGTCAGCCCTTCGGGCGCTGTTGTAGCTATTCTTTAGGGCTGCACAGGCTCTTGTAGATAATGGCGCCAATCGCTGCGCCCACGAGCTGAAACCAGCTCTCTGCTTGGCCGTACTCCTGATGTTCGGGTGACATATCCTCGAACCCTTCGGGCGGCTTTTTCAAAATGATTTCCTTCTTTTAAGGGGTGCTGTTACGCAAACCTGATCATATTACTTTTCTGTTATCCCAGTTGAGAATTGGCTGCCTAAACAGGCCGTTCGGTTGTCTGACGGAATCCAGTTGAGGTGAACTCAATTAGTCCATAGGGCGACAACTCAATCGAGTAATCTCGATACTCTAATTTTCTATTTGGGGTAGGCCTAGGCTCACTTCTCTCAATAGATACAATGTCGAGCCCAACGACGTTTTGCTGGTCAATTTTGACTGTCAAATTTACGACGTTGAAAAACGTCAGATTTGCGGGGACATACGCAATATTAGGTTGTCTTTCGGAAAACAATTCACCGGCAAACAGACTGATATCCAATGACAGTGTGTGGTCCTCATCAGGAATAGTGATTGCGAGATGAGAGGAATTATTACACCCGATATTGTCGAAACCTGAATCGATCCAAAAACTTTTTGGCATGACAATGCACCTATACGGAAGCTGGCAGTCAAATGGGCAGCCCGCTGCGGCAATTATACTTCTCGGAGATCAATGGTGTCAGAGTAAATTGACCCCCACACCACCCATCCCCCCTAATCCTCAAACCCCACAAAATGCACTAGGTCATCCGTGTCTTCGCGGCGGGAGCGGACGCCGTTGGCTGAGAAGCTGCCGTCGGGGTAGCCCATGGCGATGCAGGTCATGATGTTTTGGTCCTCGGGGATGCCGGTGACCTCGCGCACGACTTGGGATTGCATGATGCCCTGGCTGTTGATGACGCAACCCAGGCCGCGTTCCCATGCACCGAGCACGATGCCAAAACAAATGGCGCCCATGTCGAAATGGCAGACGGCACCCGCTTCCAATACTTTGTCGAAGGTCAGCACGATGGATACCGGCGCGTCGAATTGGCGAAAGCCGCGCATGACCCAGTCCTGCCGCATATCCTTGTCGTCACGGGCAATGCCCATGGCCTCGAACAATTGGACGGCGACGTCGATTTGTCGTTGCCGGTGGACGCCCTCATAGGCACCGTGCGCGTTGATGTCCCGCGTTGATGTCCCGCGTTGGCGGCACGCCTGCTAGCATGTTCTCGGTATTACCCTTGCGAATGCGATCCAACGCGTCACCGGTGACGACCCACAGGTGCCAGGGCTGAGTGTTCATTGACGACGGCGCGTTCTTGGCGATGTCGATGATCTCTTGGATGACTTCGCGGGGTACGGGTTTCTTCTTGTAACCACGGATCGACC
>SMXS01000168.1 GCA_004356955.1 Alphaproteobacteria bacterium
ATGGGGCAGGCCAGCGGTACCAATCATCAGGGCCGCCGTGATGGCAAATATGTCGATGGTCGATCGCTGGCTTTCGGTATAGGCGCCGAAGCCAAGGTCCACGAGCACGGCGTCGAGTTTGGCCAGGACAGTCAGTCCAGATTCATCGATCCCGGACCCGTCGATCAATACGCCACCCAGGCCCAATTGCGGTAATGGATTGTCGGTCAACATCATGGAAATAAAGATCGCCGGCACCAGATAAGCGAAGATCATCACGCAATATTGCGCCACTTGCGTATAGGTAATGCCTTTCATGCCACCAACCACGGCGTAAAAGAAGACAATCGCCATGCCTGTATAGACGCCGGTTTCGATCTCGACTTCCAGGAACCGCGAAAACACAATACCCACGCCGCGCATTTGACCGGCAATATAGGTGAAGGACACCATCAACAGACAAACCACGCCAATGACCCGGGCGGTTTTCGAATAGTACCGCTCGCCCAGAAAGTCCGGGACCGTAAATTGCCCAAATTTACGCAGATAGGGCGCTAGCAACAAGGCCAGCAACACAAAGCCCCCGGTCCAGCCCATCAGATAGACCGACCCGTCATAACCCATAAAGGCAATGATCCCGGCCATCGATATAAAAGATGCCGCGCTCATCCAGTCGGCCGCTGTGGCCATACCATTCAATATGGGGTGTACGTGCCCGCCAGCGACATAGAACTCTTTGGTGGACCCCGCGCGGGACCAGATTGCGATACCAATATAGAGGGCAAAACTGGTGGCAACAAATATATAGGTCAGGGCCTGCGTGCTCATGCGCGGCCCTCTTCTTCATCATCGATCAGGTCATAAGAGTCGGGCTCGTCAGAATCATCAACGCCAAACCGCTTGTCGATGACCCTCATTCGGGCGGTATAGACAAATATCAGAACAACGAAAGTATAGATGGCGCCTTGTTGCGCAAACCAGAACCCCAACGGCACGCCCATAAATGTGAACTGGTTCAGCTGATCAACAAGTAGAATACCAAACCCGAACGAACAGATAAACCAGACAACCAGCAGCCACGACAGCACCTGCAAATTCTTACGCCAATAGGCTTTGGCATTGACCTTTGTTGTTTGTTGATCTGTCACGCGCGCCCCCCTGCCTTGGGCCAAGCCTTGGCCCAAGCCTTAGCCCAGTCCTGGATTGTTGAACCCAGGACTTTATCGATGCGACCGCTTAGATCAAGCGCTTTGGATGGGCCTTGCCGCTAGCGGCGGCGACCGCCACCGCCACCGCGAGAGCCGCCATATGAGCCGCGCGAGCCACCGTACGAGCTCCGCGAGCCACTGCTATAGGATCGCGTTCTACTACTTCGCTGGCGGGCCTGATAGCTGCGATTCAGACTGTCACTGGTCGACCGGGATGAGTGCGTGGCCTGGTTCCTGGTATAGCTGGAGCCATAATTACTGCTTCGCTGGGTCGTCGTTGACTTGCGCTGGGTGGTTGCCTGATTGCGCTGGGTGGTTGTCGATTGGCGTTGCGTAGATGAGCGGTCCCGGGCCTGCGACGTGTCTCGTGCCTTCGAAGTATCCCTGGACTGCCAGCCGCCCTGGGTTTTCTGTTGCCAACCCTGATCCGTGCGGCGATGAACATTACCATTGCGATCAGAGTAAACATTGTTGGCGCGATTGCTGTGTGATGTCCCCCTTCTGGCGGATTGGCGCGCAGGGGTTGCCGCCCGCACACCGCGCTGCATGTTGCGTGGGGACCGATAATGACTGGCCCGATGTCCTGCCCGATAGCCCGCGCGATAGCCGTGTCTAGCACCATGCCGATAGCCATGCCGATAGCCATGGCGGTAGCCACCGCGATAGCCCCAATATCCGCCGCCCCAATACCCGGCGCCATACCAACCGCGGCCGAATGTAAAGCGGTACGGTCCCCAGCCATAACTGAAGCCAAAGCCCCAACCGCAACAAGGCGCATAGCGAACACTATAGCCCCAGGTCGCAACCCGTGGATAATAATAGGCCCCGTACCAGGGGTTGTAATAGTAACCAGTGCCATAGACCACTGTCGTATTGTGGACATAAACATTGTTGTAGCCAGACGTGTAACCGACCGTAACTTGTTTATCATCGGCGGCGTAAATCCGCACAAAGGTGACGTGGAACATGGGCGATTCTGGCGGAATTTTATAGATTTCATCCGGCACTTCGGAAGCCACATTCCATGGTCCACTTGTGTTCCCAGCGACATACCAAACGGCATCTTCGACCGCAAAATACGCCGTACCATATTGAATGACGGGCGTTTGCGTGTTGATGGCATAGCTAAGGCTGGTCCCCACGATGGATTCGAACTGAGGGTCGCCATCGAAGGTCACCGTAAACAAAGCCGGACCTGTTGGAACTGTTGCGGTTTGCGGGATCTGTGCATCCAACACAGCACTCAGCGCGGCGTCGGTGTCTGGAACTGCATACAGAACAGTGCCCACTTCGGAATCCTCGGGAATATTGGCAAATTCTGCAGGAAGGTCCGCACCAGCCTCATAGACCCAGCCATTGTGCAGGTCAGCCGACGTATACCAGCGGCCAGCCAGCAGCATATGATAGCGCTGGTTTTCAATATCAAAAATCAGATCGCTGTCTGTGTTGGACAGATATAGAAGATTAGTGCCCTCTATTGGTTTGAACTCAGGCTTACCGTTAATCGACACCAATTCTGTTGGCTTGGTTGCGACGATAATAATCGGTGGTTGGCCCGTCTCGGGGGCGTCGGTCCCGGAATCAGCAGTGTCGGGATCAGCAGTTTCGGGTTCTGGTTTGGGCGCAAGCTGCGCGACCTCTGCTGGCACCGATGTCGTCACCGCCCAATTGCCCTGAAGATCACTCGCGGTGTACCAGGTTTTTACATCTGCATTCAGATAATAAATCTTACTTGATGGGTCGAACAGCAGAGTGAAAGGCGTATTGATAATGCGTTTCAGCTTGGTGCCATCGACGTCCCGCAATTGCGGATCACCATCGATAGAAACCAATATCGCAGATTCTTCGCGCACGATGATGATCGGTGGGTCAATATTGATATTGCTGACCGCTTCAAGCCGCACCACGGCAAGTTCCAGGGATGACGCCAGTTCCGTCTGGCTGATGGGCAGGTCCGTCAGTGGCAGTTCCCGCTCGATCACGGCTGTAAGATTTTGCTTCTGGTCTTCGCTCAGATCAGGAAAATGGACGTCGACAACACTGATGTCGTTGATCACCAGTTCACCCTCGTTCGCGCCGCGTGCCAGTTCTGCTTCAAACCACACAACACCAAAAATTTGTTCTTCTTTGCCGGTGGGAACAATCGAAAATGCCGCTCGAGCACTCAGTACATTGCCGTCCAAATTGTCTGGTTGGGGTTCATAGATTGTGATCAGGCCTTTGCCGGTCGAAATTTCTCGCGGCCAACTACTGTCCTGCGCTGCAGCCATATTGGCCACGCCTAAGCCGACGAAAAACAAAATCACTAAATTCACTAATCTGGCAGGAAACATGAAAGAACCCCCTAAGCTACGCAACCAATACAAAACCATTCAGCAAACGCTATAGCAAAATGTAAGCATCCTCAATGCAGTATGCCAGTCGAGCAGGTGAGCAGTGGCGTATTGGCTTCGATGCACAAAGGGCACATAGAAGGCCCCTTTTCCCAACGTGCTAACCACAATACTGGCGGATCTGGGTATTGTGGGTTATAGGGGGCTTATATCTATCCGTCGCATCAACATTATTGCGCTGCTGTTGGCCTTCTCGGTCGCGGCAGGTCCTGTTGTGTCCATGGCACAAGAGGCGCAGATGGAAAGCACCATGCAGATGGCATCGATGATAGATGCCGACAGTTCAATGCCCTGCCATGACATGACTGCAGATTGTCCAGATATGGATGCCGCGACCTGCGCCACTAATTGCGCGGCAATCTTGCAGGTCCATCCCCGGCAAGATAGCGCCATAGCGGCACACGTTCAGCATTGGCGCAGGCCCACAAATTAGCCAACGAAGTCGCCACCAGGGCATTGGCCCCCAGACGCGACTTATTCGGCGTCCCATCCCTATCGATCATGGCCTGATCAACCACTCTTTGATCAGTAGCATCCAGACCGGTCAGGCAGGCCGCAAGCTCTCCATTAACGTTGGCGATTGCCTGTTGAACATCCTGCCCACCAAAGGCCTCGCCGCCATCACGCAATTCCGGCGCTTCAAAGCTGCCGACAGAGGCACCCGCCGGGGCAATTGCGCGGCCGATACTGCCATCTTCCAAAGTGATTTCGGTTTCGACGGTGGGTCGTCCGCGAGAATCCCAGACTCTGCGCCCCCGGACACCAGTAATTCTCATCTCATCTTTCTTTCATTTTCGACTGCCAGAGCACACGGATCGCGTCCAATGTCTTCGGCAGGTCTTGCAGTAGATCGATGGCCACACCCCGAACAAAGTCCTTGTCGCTTTTCTCGGTGATGTATTCTGCCGGCGACTTACCATCGATACGCGCCAACAAAAAGGCCGACAAAAGTGCGGTTGCACGCTCTTCTAAACCCGCAACGGGCTCCCAGGTCACACCGGCCTTGTAGGTGGCTGCAAGCGCGTCGAAACATTGCAGATAGCCGTCCGTCCATTGGGGATGCCAGATGCATTTCAACAGCAAATGATTGAGACAAAAAGCCAGATCAAAGGCCGGGTCTCCGTAATTGGCTGTCTCGGAGTCCAGCAGGACAGGCCCTAAGAGACCAATCAGGATATTCTTGGGGCTGAAGTCTCCGTGTACCAATGCCAGTGTGGTTGCCTGGGTAGTCTGCGCAATCTGTTCGATGACGCCCGCAACACCAGGCTGTGATTGTGCTGTCGACAACAGATAGGGTTCGATACGCAGCGCGTAAAACAAGGCAGCACTGCCTTCAAATTTGGCCCTGACACCCTCGTTCCCAGCAGTTTCGCTGTGTATCTTGACCATCAATGCGCCAAGGTTGGCAGCTGTTTGAGCCTCTATCACGCCAGTTCGCAATTGCTCTTTCCAGACCGGGTACAGGCCGGGTTCCAGAAATTCCATCACAAACATCTGGGCGTCGGCATCGTGCCCTAACACCTTGGGTGCGGCTCCCGGAGCAATTTCATTGGCAATCTTGATCCAGGCCACTTCAAACGCGTTGCGCTCAACGGGGGCGAACCAGTCTTTTTCGACCTTTAATTTCGACAGTGCCCGCTTGACACATACTGGGCCACTGGCAAGATCAATGCGGTATATCTCGGACGACACACCGCCTGTTAAGGGCACCAAAGGGGGCTGATGGCCGGGCTTGATCACCCCCATGCCAGCCAATGCAGTATAGATTTCCTCGGTGCTCAATGTTTGCTAGTCCGCCATGCGCTGCAACAAGGCAGCAAGACTGGTACCAACACGTTGGACCATGCCCTGGCCCATGTTGTCCTTCAACGAGCCGTCTTCATTGAAGCTATCATCATTGGCAGACCCAACGCCCCAATGTTCGGGAATGACCAACATATTGATACCACTAAGAATTTGCCGCAAATGGGCTTGGGCTCGCATACCACCAAGCGGGCCAAGCGATCCCGAGACAATGCCAACTGCTTTATTGGTAAAGCATTCCAGAAAGGCCTCTCCATCAACCGGGCGCGAGACCCAATCGATGGTGTTCTTCAACACGCCACTGATCGAGGTATTATATTCCGGGGTCGCGATGATCAAACCGTCGCTTTCCTTGAACAGCGCCTTTAGTTTAAGCGCGTTTTCGGGCACGCCATTGGCGGCCTCGTCATCGCCATCATAGATCGGCAGGGGATAGTCGCGCAGGCCGAAATTGACCTGGAACGCACCGTGATCAAAGCCCCCATCGCCGGCATCGTCATCAAACGCAGCATCGAGCCGGGCCAGACCGTTGCCGCCAGCCTGGAAGCGCCCGAATTGTTCATCATCGCCTACGACCTGCGGGAAATCGAAATCCATGCGCGGGTTGACGAGGCCGATATCGGCAAGGTTAAGGTTGGCCAAAGCGTATCGTTTCACGTTGACGCCTATCCGGCCCGGACCTTCCATGGACAGGTA
>SMXS01000169.1 GCA_004356955.1 Alphaproteobacteria bacterium
CATCGCCTCGGACCTTGTGGTAACAAGCGGGTCCAGTGTAAAAGCACTGCGAAACAAATCCGAATCGGAGAGAGAACAATGGCTGAAGCATTTATCGTCGCCGCTTCCCGGACCGCTGGTGGTCGTCGTGGTGGCAAAATGAAGGATTGGCATCCTGTATCCATGGCTGCCCAGATCCTGAACGATCTGGTCCGCAAAGTAGACGCAGACCCAGCAATGGTTGAAGACGTAATCATGGGTTGCGTCAGCCAGGCTGGCGAACAGAGCGTCAATGTCGCCCGTAACGCCGTGCTGGCTGCTGGTTTCCCTGAAAGCGTACCGGCCACATCGGTGGACCGCCAATGTGGGTCTTCACAACAAGCCCTGCATTTTGCAGCCCAGGCGGTGATGTCTGGTTCCCAGAACATTGCGATTGCTGCTGGTGTTGAAAGCATGAGCCGCGTGCCAATGGGTCTGGCCGCCGCACTGCCCGCGAAAAACGGCTTTGGTTCGCCAAACCCGCAGGAAGTCACCGACCGTTATGACGGCTTTCAGTTTTCGCAGTTTGTTGGCGCTGAAATGGTTGCCAAGAAATACAATCTGAAACGCGAAACGCTTGATGCGTTGGCTCTGTCCAGCCATCAAAAAGCGATCAAAGCGGCTGAATCTGGCCTCTATGACGCTGAAATTCTGGCGCTTGAAGTCACCAATGACGATGGCACCACCGAAATGCACAAAATTGACGAAGGCATTCGCTATGACGCCACAATGGAAAGCATTTCCGGCGTCAAGTTATTGACCGAAGATGGTCGCCTGACCGCCGCAAGCGCCAGCCAGATCTGCGATGGTGCCTCTGGTGTTCTGGTCGTTAACGAGCAGGGCCTCAAGGATTTGGGTGTCGAGCCTTTGGCCCGCATCCACCACATGACCGTCACTGGCGGTGACCCTGTCATCATGCTGGAAGCCCCCATCCCTGCTACCAAGCGGGCGCTGGAACGCGCTGGCATGAACATCAACGACATCGACCTGTACGAAGTCAATGAAGCCTTCGCCTCTGTGCCTGCCGCATGGTTGCAGGAAATCGGTGCTGATCCTGAACGTTTGAACGTTCATGGCGGCGCGATTGCGCTGGGTCATCCCCTCGGTGCCTCTGGCACCAAATTGATGACCACGCTTTTGAATGCACTGCATGTTCGCGGCAAGAAATACGGCCTGCAGACCATGTGCGAAGGCGGTGGCCTGGCCAATGTCACGATCGTGGAAAACCTGCAGTAAGGTTTCAACATTGTGAAGACATCAAGGCGGGGTCGCAAACCCCGCCTTTTTTATTGGAGACACCCATGACAGACACAGTCACACACAAAGGCGGGTGCCATTGCGGGGCAGTGACGTTCGAGGTTCAGGCCCCGGCACAGCTGAAAGCCAGCCGCTGCAATTGTTCCATCTGCAGCATGACCGGGTTCATCCATCTGATTGTCACCAAGGACGAATTTCGACTGACGAGTGGTGCCGATGACCTCTCCACCTATCGGTTCAACACCGGTGTGGCACAGCACAATTTCTGCAAAATATGCGGCGTTAAATCATTCTACACACCCCGGTCTCACCCGGACGGTATCAGCGTCAACGTGAACTGTCTGGACCGCGCCACCATAGAAAGTGTCGCAATCTCTGATTTTGATGGGCAGAATTGGGAAGACGCGATACACACTTTGGACTGAACCGCGTGAGGCATCTAGCCACGGTGGTTGTGCACTAAAAGACGGGTAATCAATGGCACTTCACAAAAATAACTGGGTTCGCGGGATTTTGATCCTGGTGATTGTTCTAACGGCTGCGTTCCTCAGCGGCTGGTCCCAAATGGGCGGTGCGGCCACTGACGACCGACTGGCGGAACTTGGCTTGTCCCCCAATTGGGTCGACGGCCAGTTTCGCAACATCAACAAGCGTGCAGAAATCGATCTCAACGCCGCCATGCAGTCGTGGTTGGGCGAGGAACCACCGCACAGCGCGCCTGAAACCACCATCCCTATCGTCCGCCGCACGGCAGAAGACTATGCCGTGCCACCAAAAAGCGGCCTGCGCGTAACATGGCTGGGACACAGCAGCACCCTGATTGAAATTGACGGCTATCGCATCTTGGTCGACCCCGTCTGGGGCGAGCGCGCCTCGCCCTTCGGGTGGATGGGCCCCAAACGTTTTCACGACGCGCCTATTGCGCTGGAGGACCTGCCCGCCTTAGATGCTATCGTGATTTCTCATGATCACTATGACCATCTGGATTACGACACCATCCAGCACTTCGTCCAACAACGAGTGCCCTTCATTGTGCCGCTGGGCGTCGGTACTCATCTGAGATATTGGGGCATCAGCGACGACCGGATTACCGAACTGGACTGGTGGGATACCCACCAGTTAGGCGGATTGACCTTCACGGCCACCCCTGCCCGGCACCAGTCCGGCCGCACGCTTGAGCTGTCCGATACCTGGCAAACGCTGTGGGCTGGTTGGTCGATCAAAAGCGATGCGCACAGCGTCTACTATAGTGGGGATACATCCATGTTCCCCGGCATGGCCGATATCGGCCGACGCCTGGGCCCGTTCGACGTCACGCTAATTGATTCTGGTGCCTATAACCAGTTATGGGCCGACAATCACCTGGGGCCAGAACAAGCCGTGCAAGCCCACGAGCTTGTGGGTGGAAAATTGATGATTCCGGTCCATTGGGGCACGTTTTATCTGGCTCCCCATGCCTGGACTGAACCTGTTGAGCGCGTCATTGCTGCGGCTCAATTAAAAGGGGTCAAAATCGCCACCCCTCGCCCCGGTGAAAGTATCGAGCCGGGCTCTGGCAATCTGGTAAACCGGTGGTGGCCTGCGGTGCCCTGGCGCACGGCAGACGAATTCCCGATCGTTTCTTCGGGTTTAGAAGGCATGGATGGGGTGCCTGTTGAGCACCCCAGAGCACAAGTAGACTAGGCTGCCTTGAATTCAGAAATCAGGCCAGCAACGGTTTCGGCTTCCAGTCCCTCAAAACCGATGGTCAGGCGATCGAGCACGCCGTCATAGCGTGATTTCAATTCGCTGACGATGTCTTTGGGTTCGCCCACTGTGGCGAAGGCATTCAGGATATCGTCGTCGATCAATGTGCCCATTTCTTCCCATTGGCCGGCTTTGGACATGCGGTTCAGCTCGGGCTGCAAATCGTTCCAGCCATGGGCTTCCAGCACGACCTTATAGGCTGGTGTCGACCCGTAAAACGCGATGCGCTCTCGGGTCATCTTCTTGGCTTTGTTGAACTGTTCTTCGGTTTCGCCCGTGACCACGAAGGCAGGGTAGGACAGCTCAAAATCTTCTCGCTTGCGCCCAGATGCCTTCAGGGTTTCCTCCACGATCGGCATGGTGACTTCCTTGATGTATTTCGCTGTCGAGAATGAATGCACGATCAGGCCATCGGCGACTTCAGCCGCTGTCTTGGTCATTTTCGGGCCAACAGCGGCCAGGAATACACGAGGGCGACCGTGTTCGGTATTCAGCGGTGTGAACACGGGGGTCATCAGCGAGTGTTCGTAGAACTCGCCTCTGAAATCAAGTGGCGTGCCGTCATGCCAATTATCCCAGATTGCATGCATGGCCAAAATCATTTCCTTCATGCGCGCCGCCGGATGCGACCATTCCATAGAAAAACGCTTGCGGATATGCGGGCGGATTTGTGACCCAAGCCCCAAAATAAAGCGCCCTTCAGAATAGGCGTTCAGATCATGGCCCAAATTAGCCAACAGCATCGGGTTGCGGGCAAAAGCCACGGCAATCGATGTCATCAGGTCGATCTTCGAGGTGTGCTCTGCGGCAATCGCCAGCGGCAGGAACGGGTCATGGGACGTCTCGGCCGTCATGCCACCATCATAGCCAATAGCCTCAAGCCATTGAGCCCGTTCTTTGACGTCGCTCATGTTAATGGGGATACCAGCGTCTACTTTAAGCATTGTTTTTCCGATCTTTTTTTGGTTGGGCCTGATTACACAACTTGGCTGTCGTGGTCTTTCCAATACGGTTCGCGCAATACGCGTTTGAGAATTTTGCCAGAGCCTGTGCGCGGAATATCATCCATAAAGTCGATACTGCGCGGGATTTTATAGCTGGAAAGATGTTCGCGGGTGAAGGCTTCAATATCTGCCGCCGTCACTGTACTGCCCGGTTTGAGCACCAGCACCGCATGGACACTTTCGCCCCATTCTTCACTAGGAATACCAAACACCGCAGCATCCAAAATCTCTGGGTGATGTTCCAGGGCGTCTTCAATTTCTGCCGGGTAGATGTTCATGCCACCAGAGATGATCATGTCTTTCTTGCGGTCGCAGATGTAATAGAAGCCTTCTTCATCAAAGTAAGCGATGTCGCCAACCGTCTGCATGTCGCCCAGGCTGTCTTCGTCGAACTTTTCCTGCGCCTTGTGATAGGTGGTGAACACCGTTTCGCCGCGCACAAACAGCTCACCCTTTTTGTGAGGCTCTGTAATCACGTTCCGGTCTTCATCAATTAGTATGATTTCGACCCCGGGAACGACCTGACCGCATGAACCAGGTTTGGTCAGCTGATAGGGCGGATAAAGAACAGTATTCACGCCCAGCTCTGTTGAGCCATAACACTCGTAAAGAGAATCATGCGGGAACAGGTCCAGATAAGCTTTCTTGAGCGCAAAGGACCAGGGTGCGGCATTCGCGATCATGACATGCATGGTCGACAGGTCGTACTTAGCCAGGATTTCCGGGTCCAAATTGCAAATTCGACGGATCGGCGTAGGGGCTGAAAATGTCGACGTGATGCCGTATTGATCCCACAGACGCAGCCAGTCCTCCGCATCAAATTTCCTTTGCAACACAATGGTTTGACCCATCATCAACCCGATGCCCATAAATGATGATGGACCAGAGTGATAAAGCGGGCCCGTGGGCATGTAGATATCGTCAGGCGTATAGCCAACATCAGTGACCCACGAAACCGCCTGTTGGGGGGTGCCCGCGCTTTCGCGCACCGCGCCCTTTGGACGTCCCGTCGTGCCCGAAGTGTAGGTCATCGACACGGCCGCGCCCTCAATGACCTTGAATTCGATGGGCGAAGGGTCTGCCTTGGCCACCAAATCATGCAGATTGTGCATATCCTTGCCGGGCTCGCCGTCAAAGATCAGGATGGCTTTAACCTGTGGGATGTCCGCACGGATTTCTTCCAACAGGGGGGCAAATTCGGCGTCGGAAATGATGTACTGGGCGTCCGAATTGTCGATGATATAGGCGGCTTCTTCCGCTGATGACCGATAATTCAGTGGCACAGATACAGCGCCAATTTTGCGCAAGGCCTGCATGGCCCCGACGACCCAGCGCGAATTGCGCCCGCACCATATTGCGCGTGTTCCACGCTCCAACCCCAAATCCTTGAGCACACGGCCGAGGCGATTGGCGTTTTCCTCCAGCTCGTTGAAAGTCCACTGCAAGACGTCTTCACCCGGACGATCATCAATCACAGCAGCTTTGTCACCCACAAGGGCGACCAGGTCGGTTAACGGATCATTCATTAGGTCGGCTTTCTTCAAAGAATCCCAAGACAGGAAACCTTGATACCAGACCGTGGCCTCATGAGTCAGTTAGAAACGTCGCAACACCGCGCGAACGGGCCCTTGACGCTAAAAGACGCTCGCGATCGTCTTGATGAAATCGGTTAGCCTGTCACCCATCAGCGAGAGAGCGCTGATTACCGTGACGCCAATCAATGAGGTCAATAATGCATATTCGACGATGGCCGAACCCCGGCTGTCGACAAGAATTGCTTTGATCAAATTCTTCACTGAATTGCTCCGCTAACGCCCCCGAGGCACTTTAGCAAACAATTGCAGCGAGTATATGTAAATGACAGACCGCTATCCCGTCCATCAGTTGATGGGGATAACTACGCAGCCCGCGACGCCCTTTTGCGGTCGATCTCTGTCAGGTGCTTTTTGCGCATGCGGATGGACTTTGGCGTTACTTCCACCAATTCGTCTTCTTCGATGAATTCCAGCGCATATTCCAGCGTCACGGGAATGGGCGGCGACAGGATGAGGTTTTCGTCGGTCCCGGCGGCGCGAATGTTTGTCAGCTGCTTGCCCTTGATGGGGTTAACCACCAGGTCGTTGTCGCGGCTGTTAATGCCGACCAGCATGCCTTCATACACTTCTGCAGCATGGCCAATGAACAAGCGCCCGCGATCCTGGAGATTAAACAGCGAATAAGCCAACGCCTTGCCGGGAACCATGGACACCAGCACGCCTCTATTGCGGCCAGCCAACACGCCCTTGACCTTGGGGCCATAATGATCAAACGAATGATAGAGCAGGCCAGTACCAGATGTGGCTGTCAGAAATTCTGACCGAAAACCAATGAGACCACGTGTGGGGATCATATAATCCAGACGCACGCGACCCTGCTGGTCGGGGACCATGTCCTGGAGCTCACCTTTACGCTCGCCCAGCTTTTCCATCACGCCGCCCTGATGTTCAGTCTCCACATCGACCGTCAGCATTTCCCAGGGCTCGCAGATCTCGCCGTCAATTTCCTTCATGATGACTTCAGGGCGCGATATGGCCATTTCATAGCCTTCACGGCGCATGGTCTCGATCAGGATGGCCAGATGCAGCTCGCCCCGGCCCGAGACTTGGAAGCGGTTGTTGTCGTCGGTATCTTCAACCCGCAAAGCAACATTATGGATCAACTCTTCATCGAGGCGTTCGCGCAGCTTGCGACTTGTGACAAACTTGCCTTCGCGGCCCGCAAAGGGTGAATTGTTGACCAGGAAATTCATCGATATTGTCGGTTCATCCACCACCAGCGGGGGCATGATTTCGGGTGTATCGACATCACAAATCGTGTCAGAAATGTTGAGGCCATCTATGCCGGTAAAGGCAATGATCTGGCCTGCTTCGGCTTCTTCCCATTCGATCTTCTCAAGCCCGTGAAAGCCCATGATCTGCAACATGCGACCATTGCGGCTTGACCCGTCGTCACTGAGTATGGTCACCCGGCTGTTGCGCTTGATCTTGCCACGCTGGATGCGACCGATACCAATCACACCGACATAGCTGGAATAATTCAGCGCACTCACCTGCATCTGGAAGGGACCATCAGGGTCCACGTCCGGCGGCGCCACATGGTCGATAATCGCCTGAAACAGGGGGTTCATATCTGTACCACGGTCTTCCAGGTTAAGCGCCGACCAACCCTGGATTGCCGATGCATAAACCACAGTGAAGTCCAATTGTTCATCGGTGGCGCCGAGGCGATCAAACAGATCAAACGTCTCGTCGACGGCCCAATCCGGGCGCGAGCCAACGCGGTCGATCTTGTTGACCACAACAATGGGGCACAGGCCCTGTTCCAACGCCTTCATGGTCACAAACCGTGTCTGCGGCATGGGGCCTTCAACGGCGTCCACCAGCAACAACACCGAATCTACCATCGATAGGATGCGCTCTACCTCGCCACCAAAGTCCGCATGGCCTGGTGTGTCGACGATGTTAATGCGCCAGTTTTCATCACCATTCTGGCCAGACCAGTTGATGGCGGTATTCTTGGAAAGGATGGTGATGCCGCGTTCACGTTCCAGTTCGTTGGAATCCATCAAGCGCTCTTGTGCCTCGCCCCGGTCCACAATAGTACCCGATTGGCGCAGCAATTGGTCCACCAGCGTCGTTTTGCCGTGGTCAACGTGAGCAATGATCGCAATATTGCGCAGATTGCTGATTTTGTCTGTCATTTTAGCCGCCATCCTGAAATTTCAGGCGGCTTATAGGGCGTCTATGGGGATTAAGCCACTTGAAAATACCGCATGGCAGATGCCCGCTAATCGATCATCTTGAGGCCATACAGCTCAGCAATGGTCCGCATGTCGCCATAGTCGGACAGGCGCTTGATTTTACCGGCTGACATCTCAAACACGCCAGAGACCCTCACCGATGCTAACTCGTTGCCATCCTTGTCATAATGCTTGTCGACGCGTTCCGTGAATACAAAGTTGCCCGACGCCAACATATTGGTCGCACGAGACACGACTTTGACCACGCCATCATCAGAATCAGGGTTGGGAAAAAGGGCATCCAAAATTGCTTGCTTGCCGCTGATCTGTTCGCACCCCGAAAAGTCCAACGTGCCGTTATAGGCCATGTACAAATTGTAGGCGTCCCAATAGTGGCGCTTGGTGCCGCCTTCCATCCCCAGGAAAAAGGCAGTGATGATGCGTTCGTTGATTTCTTCGGCTTGGTTCACGTCGTTTCCCCGTCGTCTTGATGGCAGCAATATAATGTGTGGCCCTCTTGTCGCAAAATCAGCGCCAATTCGCCATAGACAAGTGAGGTGATCCACGCTTTAGTGAGCAAAATTCCGCACAATCAGGAGCCCAAGACCATGGAAGCCAATTTTGACATGACTGGAAAAGTCGCCCTTGTAACAGGTGGCAGCCGCGGCCTCGGCCGACAGATGATCCTGGCCTTTGCCGAGGCCGGCGCCGACGTCATCATCGCCAGCCGCAAGCTCGACAGCTGTGAAGAACTGGCCGCTGAAGTGCGCGAACGATTTGGCCGCAAGGCCATGCCCATCGCCATCAATGTCTCGAACTGGGATGACATGGACAAATTGGCCGACGCCGCCTATGCCGAATTTGGCCGGGTCGATGTGCTGGTCAATAATGCGGGAATGTCACCGCTCTACGACCATGTCACCGACGTGACCGAGGCTTTGTGGGACAAAGTGATAGGCGTGAATTTGAAGGGCCCCTTCCGCCTGACAGCCCTGATCGGCAGTAAAATGGCCGAAGGTGACGGTGGCTCGATCATCAATGTGTCGTCAATCGCCTCAACGCACCCAACACCAGACGTGATCCCCTATGCGGCAGCCAAAGCTGGGCTGAACGCCATGACCCAGGCCTATGCCAAGGGTCTGGGCCCCAAGGTGCGGGTCAATTGCATTGTATGTGGTGCCTTCCTGACCGATATCTCGAAGGCCTGGGACATGGAAGCGACGCTGGAACGCGCCAAAACAAATTTCGCCTTGCAGCGCCCCGGCGAGCCAGAAGAAATTGTCGGCACGGCGCTCTATCTGGCTAGTGACGCTTCTAGCTATACCACGGGCACTTTGATTGACGTGGATGGCGGGCGCTTTTAGGCCTGGCTAAATGCACGTACTTCCATCCTGCCCTTCGATACAAGCCGAAACAAGCTTCTAGGGAAACCCTGCCCGCCGATAAGGTGCAAAGGCCGTATCCACCCTTGCCTGTGGGTTTTGCACGCAGGCATCGGGGTGCGTGTCTCTGGATGACAGA
>SMXS01000170.1 GCA_004356955.1 Alphaproteobacteria bacterium
AAATGCGTAGTATCTGTGTTTGACGACCTGACCAATCGTGAATTTTGCGTCCCTGTTCAGCACTGTGTTCTCTTTTACGACGGGTCCCTAGTGATTGTGGGACCGGGATGTTGACTTTGGCGCTCTGATATCGTCATCCAGAGGCGAAGAGTCAAGGACTTCGGCTGTCACGAGTATAATATAGATGTATTGCAAAAGCGTCAGATTTCGACCGCCGCATAGAAAAGACACCCAGAATCAAACAAGTCGGCACCCTTGCAGGCCCCGACTTGCTCAATGTTAGACCGCGTGGATCTAGTTTGGGCCGGTCGGGATGTCCTTGAACGGGATACCTTTATCGACGCGAATATCGCCAGGCATGCCCAATACGCGCTCGGCGATAATATTTTTCATCACTTCGTCCGTACCACCAGCGATGCGCAGGCCCGGAGAACCCAGATAGCCTTCAGAAAAGGCCCGGCGGAATTCTGCCAGATCCGGGTCCATCATCACACCAGCCTGATCCATCAAATCAAGGCCAAACATGGCAATGTCTTGCAACATCGGCGCATTGACCGCTTTGTTGATGGATGACTCAGGCCCTGGCCGCGCGCCCTGGGACAGGGCAGTCATGGTACGATAGCGACCATTGCGCAGACCCATATATTTTGCGTGCCATTCGGCAATTTTGGCGCGGACGGCCTTGTTGCGGATCAGCGGACCATTTTCGTCTTCCAGCTGTTGGGCCAGTTCCATGATCAGGGAAACGGAAACACCACGCTGGGCGTTTTCGCTGATCGACAGGCGTTCGTTCATCAGCGTGGTTAGCGAGACATTCCAGCCATCGTCAACATCACCAAGACGCTGCGAATCGGGTATGCGCACATCGGTAAAGAACACTTCATTAAAGCCCTTACCACCCGATGCTTGTTTGATAGGCTTAACTTCAATACCGGGCGATTTCATGTCCAGGAAGAACATGGTCATGCCTTTGTGCTTGTGCTTATCGGGGTCCGTCCGCGTGATCAGAATGCCATAATCGGCAATTTGCGCGCCAGACGTCCAGATTTTTTGGCCATTAATGATCCAGTCATCACCATCAGGAATGGCTTTAGTGCGCAGGGCTGCAAGGTCAGAGCCACCAGCGGGTTCTGAGAACAACTGACACCAGACGTCTTCACCCTTCAGGCCACGAGGAACGTAATATTCCAACTGCTCTGGTGTTGCATAGGCCATCATGGTGGGGATGCACATGCCAAGGCCAATGGTGAAGATGTTACCTGGCAAATAGTAAATGGATTCTTCTTGTTCGTAGATCACTTTTTGCATGGGCGTGCCGCCCTTACCGCCAAATTCTGTGGGCCAGGTAATGGCCGCGTACCCGCCGGCAGCCTTTTTAGCCTGCCAATTTTTTGAACGAGCAATGCCCTCAGCTTCCGTAAGGCCCAAGGGTGGTGGGCTCAGATATTCTTTGGCATTGGTGGCAAGCCATGCTTTGACTTCGGTGCGATATTCGGCTTCTTCCGGTGAATCGTTAAAATCCATTTATGCTGTCTCCTCTATCGGGCTTGTTTCGCCCAACGGCCGAATGCTGATTGGCAGCCCGTCTTTGGGCTTGGGGATTGGCATAATCTGGAATTCTGCCTCGTAACCATCTTCGACCGTAAATTCATACTTGGTGAGCAGATGGTACATAAAAACTTTCATTTGCATATAGGCGAAATGCAATCCGATGCACATATGTGCGCCCCCCCCGAAGGGAATCCACGCAAATCTGTGCTTTTTGTCCTCGCCACGTTGTTCGGAGAAGCGGTCAGGTTCAAAATTTTCTGGATTGGTCCATATTTCTTCCATTTTTTGGGTGAACCCAGGCGAGATATTGATGGGTGTATTAGCCGGAATGGTGACCCCCTTGAAGACAACTTCTCGGGTTGTGCGACGGGGAATGGATGGCACGGGCGGGTTCAGACGCAGGGCTTCCTTGAAGGCCCATTCGATCATTTCCAGATCATCAAGTTTTTCGTAAGGCAGGTCGTCCTGCGGGCCCAGGCCCAGGTTCTGGCATTCGCGGCGCAGGGTTTGTTGCCATTCCGGATTCAAAGCAAGGTGATAGATCAATGTGGTGAACGAGCTGGTCAGCGTGTCGTGGGCCGCCATCATCAGGAAGTTCATGTGGTCGATGATGTCGTCATCGGTATAGCCGTTGCCGTCTTCGTCAGTGGCATTGCACAGAACCGTAAACATGTCCTTGGCGTCGCTGCCACGGCGTTGGGGCAGTTGGTCGCGCAGATAGTTGACGATAAATTCGCGGCCTTTGATACCACGTCGGAACTTGGTGCCG
Organism: Alphaproteobacteria bacterium; assembly: GCA_004356955.1. Lineage (GTDB taxonomy): Bacteria > Pseudomonadota > Alphaproteobacteria > SMXS01 > SMXS01 > SMXS01. Next base: position 2,321 of record SMXS01000170.1, read on the forward strand.
GGCAGGGGATAGCGAATGACCGCGACCGCTGCCTGGACGGAATCCATAAAGGCTTTGTTCAACTTGTCAGCCTCTGGTCCCAGCGGGACACCAAAGAACACAGACGCAGCCGTATTCAGGGTCAGGTCCTTGATGGCGGGATAAAAGTGCAGATCGTCGATGCTTTCCCACTTTTTGAGGCTGTCGAGAATGCCGCTGTTGAGGTGGCTGACATAGGTCTTCATGGCGCTGGTCTTGAACGCGACCTGCATGATGCGGCGGTGGGCTTTGTGGTTATCAAAGTCTCGCAGCATCAAGCCATTGGGGAACAATTTGTCAAGAAAGGGACTCCAGCCGTGTTTGGAAGAGAAATTCCGCTCGCGATCCATCAACACAAATTCGTTGGCTTCAGGTCCAATCAGCGATACTGATTTTTGAAAGAATGCCGAGCTGCGGTAAATCGGCCCATATGTCTTGTACATATAGTCTGAGACCTTCTTGGGGTCTTTCAGCAGCTCCAGGGTCTTACCAAGGATAGGCAAGCCGTACTCGCCGGGGATGTGGTCTAGGTTGGTTGCGTCTTTTGCTGTCGCCATTTTTGCCGGTGCCATGGGATCCTCGTTCTCTCAATGTTATCGCAGGGCTAACTCTGCCCAATTCGGTGGTTACCATATAGTAACATATTGCGATTCAACAAGCAAAATCCGGCCAACAGTTGGCCTAGTCCGTCGCTTTGCCAGATCTGATTTGATCGGACTTGAAAATGGCACCCGCCATCAAGGCGGCGCCTAATAGAATAAAGCCAACAGCAGCCCAGCCATTCAACGCGAACCCGCCGCCCATCAGGCTAAGGGGGCCGCCAATGGCCGGTGCCAACGCCCCTGGTAGGATGGCGAAGGCCGGATTGGAGGCCGCCTGACGTCCGCTGGGGTCGATGCGAACGAGAGCACCCAGAAAGATGGGCATGATGGCGATCGGCAGAAACAGGAATAATGGTGCTGCCAGGAAGAACATCAGAGGGCTGCTTGGCACCGCGACCATGGGTGCCAGAACGACCAGCAAGATCAGGACTGATCCGATGGGTATCTTGGCCTTGTACCGGGCACCGATGACACCGGCACCAAGCGAGGCAAACATACCGATGGCACTGGCGGCCATGCCGACATTGCCGATGGTGCTCGTGTCCAGTGGAATGCCCAGCCCTATCTCTGCAAAGAATATGGCAATGAGGCCATGTCCCAGAAATATAAACGACAGTCCGAATAGCGATATCCAGCCAATGAGGGGCGCCGGTGCAAGTTTAGTGACTTGCGAGGCCGTATCCGTTCCCTCGGCCGCTAGCTTTTTCGGTTTGGGTGTTGCCCGGACAAACAACAGCGCCAGCACTGCGAGAATCAGATAGACGACGAAAAGTCCGTCGCTTTCGCTGCTGATGAGGTCGCCGGGGATCCTTTCACCCAGCGTGAAAGACCGCGGTATCACGAAGTTCAGGATGATGCCCATACCGGCGACCGCTGCATTGATCCAAGCAAAGGTCATTTCAGGATTACGACTGCGGCTTGCGGTTGCCATCACGGTCGCAACAATTGCCCCCAGCGCTAGTCCGGATATAAAGCGCAGGATACCAAGCGTGATCAGGTCGGATGCGATGATCGCCGCCATGTTCATGGCAATCACCACGAGGACACCAATCCAGAAGGTGCGATGCGGGTTCAGCCTGCCTGCCAATTGCGCAAACAACAGCGAATTGATCGCGATACCAAGCAGTTCCGCAGACGCAACATAAGACGCAAAATCGCGCTCTACGTCAAAAGCCATTGCGATGGCACTGATATTGTAAGTCAGGCCAATATTGGCAGCAAAGCTCAGCAGCATGACGCCGATCAGCGCGCCCAGCTGGCGGCCAGACAAGTCTATGCGGTCATTAACAATTTCTTCAGACAATGTGTTTCCCCCTATGTTGGGCATCCCCATGCCCTGTGCATTCTGTTGGGCGAAACGCTAGCATAGAATTAGAGGGGCGGAATAATTTTCATGTCCTGCAGACGTTTGAACCAATAGGACAACATGTCTTCTGTATCGATGCAGGCATCAAATCCGAACCGGCGGGCCTTGATCGTGCTGACAATGGCGGGCGGGGCACTTGTTTCCAACCCATAGGCAAAGCTGAAATCAGCATAGTAGAAGCTGTCCCCGACGAGGGCCTGCATGGAATTTTCCTGCAAGCCATGGCGGACGACCAAATTATCCCAGATATCTGATTTCTTTGGCAATTCTTCGTGCAGTATGGTGGCCTCGTCAGAGCCGATCTCCATCCCAAGGGCGTCCGCAATTGTTGGCCATACATTGCGCCAAACAAAGACATCGCCATTGGTGATGTTGAATATCTCGTTGCCACACTCCGGAGTGATTGCTGCCCACTCAAATGCCTGTGCCAGCAAGCGTGCATCAACGGCCTCGAACACGACAGGGGCGCCGCCGGGGAATGTCAGCGGCTTGCCTTCGGCTTTGCAGATGGCCCCATAAACACCGATGGCCGCCAGCATATTCATGGGCACGCCCAACGCATGGCCAAAGATGATCTGGGGCCGCATGACGGTCCACGTCCAGTCTTTGCCTTGTTGGTGGGTCCTGACATAGTCCTCTTGTAGCCAATAGAAATTGGCGTGATTATCCCGGGGCCAGCGTTCGCGAGCCGGGACGTTGATCTGGTGAAGATGGACGCCATACGCCTTGGTGCCCTGCAACAGCGTGAAGTGTTCCAGTCCCTTTGCTGCTTTCTCAAGAGGCTCGAAGAGGTTACGCAGCATCGCCAGATTGGTCTGCATCTGGTCGTCGTCGCGCCAGCCCGCGACGAGGCCTGGTTTTTCATACAGGGCGGCATAGACGACATGGGTCACATGGTCCAGTTCGGCAATCACACGCTCGCAAGCAATGCGATCCATGAGGTCGAGTGAGATCAGGTCGGCATCTCCCGATGTATCCGGGATACGACGGGACAGGCCGGTTACACGCCATTCAGGCAGGGACGCAAAGTGTTCGATGGCCGCCCGGCCGACGACGCCTGACGCCCCGACAATAAGGATTGATTTCTTGGACATGATGGTCTCCCCCCTGACTCCAGCTTAAGGCCACAGCTTAAAGCCATAGCTTAAGGCCATGGTTCCATGTCGCAAGGAAATGTCGAATAATGGGCAGAGTAACCGGAGTATCAAATGCGCAAAGTCATATGGTTCATTGTCTCAGTACTTTTGATCGCGGCGAGCTATCAGCTGCATCAAACATTGGGTCTGGTGGTCGATACCAGTGCCAAATGGGCATGCCAGTGCCGTTTTATTGACGGTGGGGATGATCTTTTTGCATTAAGGAAGACCCCGTGGGCCTGGGCACGATGTCCTTCGAGTTCTCTGAATTAGGACAGTCCGTCAAAATCGGCCTGTTTGGTCTTTACAGGTCCCGGGCAGAGTATCTGTCGGGGCAGGGATGCAGGGTGAGTTCGTCATGAAGGTGCTGCTGAACAGTGTGATGTTTCTGGTGCTGGTCGCCATGGTCAACAATGGACACTCTCTTGTTCCGCTACCCAGCCAGCCAGGGAGGTCACTTGGCCTACAGAAGTATGGCCGCGTGCGGACCCTGGTCCTCAGGTAAAGCCGTTGCCGATCGCTGATGCCTTTGATGAAGCCTCTGATGAAACCTCTGATGAAACCGGAGTGCCGGGCACCCGCGCCATTGTTATTGTTCATCGAGGGCGCATCGTTGCCGAGGAATATGCTGACGGATATTCGGCTGACCGAAAGTTTTTGTCTCAGTCCATGGCCAAAAGTGTTGTGAATGTGCTGACCGGCATCTTGGTCAAGCAGAGCAAACTATCGATAGGTCAGCCAGCGCCTGTGCCAGAATGGCAGGGCAATGACGACCCTAGAGGCCACCATTACATTGGGAAATTTACTGCGGATGAGCAGTGGGCTTGCATTCACAGAATCATATTCCAACCCATTGACGTCTGATGCCCTGCCGATGTTGTTCGGTACCGGTCGCAAAGACATGGGGGCGTTTGCTGCGAATAAGCTCTTGGAGCATCCACCGGGAA
>SMXS01000171.1 GCA_004356955.1 Alphaproteobacteria bacterium
ACACCAGGGAACACTTTTTCTATCTACCACCCCAAAGCGTAGGGAGAGATATCATGAAAGTTACCTACTTCCCTAACGGGGGAAAAGTGATCGAGTATTACGAGGACGGGGATTACATCCCCTCGCCCAGCACCGATAAAATGTGTCTAGCTGTCCCCCAGGGGGCACTGAAAGCTGGAAACTTTACAGTCACAAATGTTCGTCCTGTTCCTCCGCTAGTTGTGGAAGAAGACCAAGAGGAATAGCTGCAGGCGATCCCTTCGAGACAACCGTTACGGCAGGAGTCGATAGATCTCCAAGCACAACGGATAGATATACACCAACACGGCACCGCCTTGCGGTCCGACCAAGGAAAAAAAGATGACAAACAACAGCGCACCAACATTGTGGTACAGGCAGGCCGCCGGCAACGGAGATCTCGTCTTTGCAGAACCAAGCGAAGCTCTTTACACGGACACGCTAAACCAGGCCTTGAGAGCCAGCACCTGGGGTGAGTTCAGGAAACTCATGCCTGAAGACCAATATGAAGAAATCGTAATGAGCCAATACGAATATATTGGCGAACCCGAACTGGTTCCGGCAGACGAAGACGAATTCGACTCTGGCATTGTCCCTGGCTATCACGATGGCGACTATCCCCCCTGGCTGCAGAAGGACATGGAAGATGTTTTGCCCGAGAACATTGCAAAGGAGTACGGCACGATTGCGTCCACTGTGCTCAACGGCAATTACCTCAGCCTACCCCCCGAGTACGAGCATCAGATTGTCGACTCACTCAAGAGGCAGGGTTATGTCGTGGAGCGAAGAGATGATCTCAGCTTCTCTTGAGGATCCGAAACATTGACCTGTCGACACGACAGCTTGATGGGGCAGTTGATAGGGTGGAGTAATATATGGACGTGATATTTATAATATTAACAATAACTTAACTAAAAATAATGGCGGAGAGAGGGGGATTCGAACCCCCGATAGAGTTGCCCCTATACTGGTTTTCGAGACCAGCGCATTCAACCACTCTGCCACCTCTCCGCAGGGTCCGGGTGGGCATGAGATGTGGTTGGCCGGGCCCCGGACGGCGCGCACATTACCCCAGCGCTCTGTGGGATGCAAATGCTGCAATTCGATCTCTCTGTCATTTTTGGCAAGGCCTTGATTTGGCTGAATTGCAGCGCCAAAAAATGACCTCCCAGAGGTGTTGACTTGGGGGGCACAAGCGTTATAGTGCGCGCGCTCTGGCCCCATAGGAGAATCGAATCTTTCCGCAGGATTGCCACAGTACAGAAATACAGCAGGCCCTATCAGGGGATAGGCCTTCAACGAAGAGTTAAAAACATGTTCGCAGTGATCAAAACCGGCGGCAAGCAGTACCGGGTCGTCTCAGGCGACGTTATCAAGATTGAAAAGTTGGATGGCGAAGCCGGTTCCAGCCTGAATTTCGACGACGTATTGTTGGTCGGCGATGACAGCAATATTACCGCAGGCACCCCCATCGTGGAAGGTGCCAAAGTCAGCGGTGAAATTTTAGAACAGACGCGCGCCGACAAGGTCATCATCTTCAAGAAAAAGCGTCGCCAAAACTATCGTCGCAAGGCAGGCCATCGGCAACATCTAACCGTGGTCAGGATCACGGATATTGTCGCCGGCGGCACAAAGAAGGCAGCAGCCAAAAAGGCCGCCGCCCCCGCTGACGAAGCAGCAGCCGAGGAGTAGCACCAGATGGCACATAAAAAAGCAGGCGGTAGTACACGGAACGGTCGCAATACAGTTGGCCGACGTCTTGGCGTCAAAAAATTCGGTGGCGAAAACGTCATTCCCGGCAACATCATCATTCGCCAGCGCGGTACCAGATGGCACCCTGGTGACAATGTTGGCATGGGCAAAGACCACACGATTTTTTCTAAGATTCAGGGCAATGTTCGCTTCTATGGCGGCCGTGGCGACCGGCAATATGTCTGTGTAGAACCGCTCGCCGGATAAGTTCTGGCGCGGTTTTCCACCTTTTGGTGATTAAGAGAGGGAATGGAAAGCCATTCCCTTTTTTTGTTGTATCTGCCATTGATTCATTCAGAAGGCAGACAAGCATGTCGAAAAGTATAGAACCATGAAATTTCTCGATGAGTGCAGGGTCTTTATAAAAAGCGGCAAAGGCGGCAATGGATGCGTCGGCTTTCGTCGTGAAAAATACGTCGAACTCGGCGGTCCCGATGGGGGCGACGGGGGTCGTGGTGGCGATGTGTATGTAGAGGCCGTTGACGGCCTGAACACCCTGATTGACTATCGCTTTCAGCAGCACTTCAAAGCAGACCCTGGCCGCGATGGCTCGGGCCAAAACAAAACCGGCTCTGACGGCAAAGACGTGCTGCTGCGCGTTCCCGTTGGCACCCAGATATTCGAAGATGACAGAGAAGTCCTGCTGGCTGACATGACGGAAGTCGGCCAACGGATTTGCCTGCTGCGTGGCGGCAATGGCGGATTTGGCAACACCCATTTCAAAAGCTCGACAAATCGGGCGCCCCGACGCGCCAACCCTGGCCTGGCAGGCCAGGAAATGGATATTTGGCTGCATCTTAAACTCATTGCTGACGCCGGCCTGGTCGGGCTGCCCAATGCAGGCAAGTCGACCTTCCTGGCGGCGGTCAGTCGTGCGCGCCCAAAAATTGCCGACTATCCCTTCACGACCCTGACCCCCAGCCTGGGTGTCGTCGCTGTCGACACGACCAGCTTTGTACTGGCGGATATCCCCGGCCTGATTGAGGGGGCGCATGAAGGCATAGGCCTGGGCGTTAAGTTTTTAGGGCATCTGGAACGCTGTGCGTCGTTGTTGCATCTGGTGGATGCCACCAGCGAAGATATTGTAGCGTCCTACCACACAATCTGTGCCGAGCTGCGCGGATACGGCCATGGCCTGGACGAAAAACCGCAGATCCTTGCCCTCTCCAAGTGTGATGCGCTGATCGCCGAGGAAATCGAAGAAAAACAAGCACTGCTGGCGGAAGCCTCAGGCACAGAAGTACTGGCGTTGTCTGCGGCCAGTGGCCTGGGTGTCCAAGACGCCCTGCGCGCCATGGTTCGCCACATGGCCGCGCGCAAGCCCGCCAAAGATGACAATGAAGAAGACGACTTAGAGCCAGAAATAACCGAGTGGCAGCCTCTGTGACCAAGGATCGCCTCACCAGCCTGTCCGATAAGCTGACAGGGGCCAAAAGGCTGGTGATCAAAATAGGTTCCGCCCTGTTGATCGACGAAGACAGTGATCTTCGGCGCGACTGGATGCGCGCGCTGGCCACCGATATCGTGCGCCTGCGCGATCGAGGCCAGGAAGTCGTCATTGTTTCGTCCGGGGCTGTTGCCTTGGGGGCACAAGCGTTGGGCACCGCCGGCGAAAAACGCCGCCTGCAGGATAATCAGGCCGCAGCAGCGGTTGGGCAAGTGCGCCTGGCCCATGCCTGGCAGGAAGTACTGGCCGATCACGACATCACCGTGGCGCAAATACTGCTGACCCTTGAAGACACCGAAACCAGACGTCGTTACCTGAACGCGCGCGACACGGTTGAGACGTTACTGTCCATGGGTGTCGTGCCCGTCATCAACGAAAACGATACCGTTGCCACGCAGGAATTGCGCTATGGCGACAATGATCGCCTGGCCGCCCGGGTGGCCCAAATGGTGTCTGCGGACTGCCTGATTATTTTGTCCGATGTGGATGGCCTGCACACCAAAAATCCCGAGGCAGACCCCGACGCCCAATTGGTTGAGATTGTCGACGACATCAATCAGAACATTGTCGACATGGCCGGCGCCCCAAAAAAACTTAGCGTCGGCAGCGGCGGCATGATCACCAAGATCACCGCAGCCAAAATTGCCGTGGCATCCGGTTGCCACGTGCTGTTGACCAATGGCACCCATGACCAGCCTATCGCCCGATTCGAAGCTGGGGGACGCGGTACGTGGTTTACCGCCAAAGAAAACTCGGTCAGCCAGCACAAGCAATGGTTGGCCGGGACACTGACAGCGGCAGGCAAGATGTTTATCGATGAGGGCGCCCTAGCCGCACTGCAACAAGGCAAAAGCCTGCTTCCCGCTGGCGTCACCTCCATCGAGGGCGACTTCCAGCGCGGTGATACCGTTGTTGTGATTGCCCCCGACGGGTTGGAGCGGGCCCGGGGGCTGGCGGCCTATTCCAGCACCGAGGCCCGCAAGATCATGGGCCACAATAGCCGTGATATGGAAGACATCCTGGGATATCGTGGCCGGGGAGAGCTGATCCACCGGGACAATTTGGTGCTTCATTAAAGAGAGCGATGATGGACGATATTCGTACGGATACTGAATCCCTGACCACCATGATGCAAGACATGGGTACTGCCGCACAGAATGCCGCGCGCGCTCTGGGCCGGGCCTCGACTGAACAAAAAAATAATGCCCTGTTGGCCATGGCCGCGGCCTTGCGCGCAGGTAAAGCAGAGATATTGGCAGCCAACGAAATAGACCTGGCCCATGGGCATGACATCGGGTTGACAGCGTCCCTGTTAGATCGGTTGGCACTAGATAGCGCCCGCATCGCTGGCATTGCCAAGGGAATCGAAGACATTGCGGCCTTACCCGACCCGGTCGGTGAATCCATTGCCGACCAGATAAGACCCAATGGACTGAGTATCGCACGCGTACGGATGCCCTTGGGCGTCATTGGTATCATCTATGAATCGCGCCCCAATGTGACAGCAGATACAGGTGCCCTATGCCTGAAGGCTGGCAATGCCACCATTTTGCGGGGTGGGAGCGAAGCCGTAAATTCCAACCGAGCAATACTGGCTTGCATGCATATTGGCCTGCGCGCGGCCAATCTAACCATTGATACTATTGCGCTGGTACCCACACAGGACCGCGCTGCAGTGGGCGAAATGTTGACCATGAACGACAAAATTGACGTGATCGTTCCGCGGGGTGGGCGTTCCCTGGTAGAGCGCGTTCAAAACGAAGCGCGGGTGCCTGTCTTTGCGCATCTGGAGGGCATCTGCCACACCTATGTGCATGAGGATGCCGACATCGCCATGGCCCAGGACATTGTCGTCAATGCCAAGATGCGCCGCACCAGCATTTGTGGGGCTACCGAGACCCTGCTGATCGACCGGTCGATAGCCCAAACGCATTTACCGAAAATTGCTGATGGCCTGATCGACGCCGGTTGCGTCCTCAAGGGCGATGATGAAGCCCGGGCCGTCGATCCACGCATGGAAGTCGCAACAGAGGACGATTGGGGCAGGGAACACCTCGAGGCGGTTCTGTCCGTCCGCGTCGTTGAGTCACTTGATCAGGCCATTGAGCACATTGAACATTATGGCTCCAGCCACACAGAAGCCATCGTTACCAATAATCATGAGGCGGCAGAAACCTTCCTGAGCAACGTGACTTCGTCCATCGTCATGCATAATGCGTCCACCCAATTTGCTGATGGCGGAGAGTTCGGCATGGGAGCGGAAATTGGCATCTCGACCGGCAAGATGCATGCCCGGGGGCCCATCGGTGTCGAACAGCTGACCACCTTTAAATATGTCGTAAGGGGCAATGGGCAAACGCGCCCCTAGACCATGGGCAAATTGATAAATCTGCGATCAACTTTGTGGCGTAATCGCAAGATCGGCCTGCTTGGCGGGTCGTTCAACCCAGCCCATCATGGCCATGTCATGATCAGCCTGCAGGCCTTGTGCCATCTGGGGCTAGATGAAGTCTGGTGGCTCGTTTCGCCACAAAATCCCCTGAAATCAAGCGATGGCATGGCGTCAGAGGCCACGCGTATGGCCAAAGCCGCCAAAATCGCCCGCCATCCCAAGATCAGGATCGCTGATATCGAACAGCAGTTCGGTACGCGCTATACGGCTGAAACCCTTGAACAATTACGTGTTTCCTGCCCGCAAATAAAATTTGTCTGGCTGATGGGGGCCGATAATGTGACCCAATTACCACAGTGGCGCGACTGGACATCAATCCTTAACACAGTGCCCATTGCGATTTTCGGCCGACCGGATTATTCTCTGCAGGCAATGACATCTATGGTGGCAAATCGATACGGACAGTATCGACTGAATGCAAATCAAGCGCCCAAACTTGTTTCGAGCGCGCCGCCTGCTTGGACCTTCATTCATCATCGGCACGACCCCATATCAGCGACGCTGATACGGCAAAGTTGAACACGCGCTATTAAAGGAGACCCGGCCATTCCACACGATCAATTGCAGCCAACCATACCTGCACCTGTCACCACCCCCGGTACCGTTGAAGACATAGATCGACTGTTAGATGTGATCGAAACATCTTTAGACGATGACCAGGCAATCGACATCATCACCATTGACCTGAAAGGCAAAAGCTCGCTTGGCGATTATATGATCATCGCCAGCGGTCGTTCCACCCGCCATGTCGGGGCCATTGCAGACCATGTTCTAAAGAGCGTCAAGGCCGCCGGTTTTGGCTCGGCCCAGACCGAGGGCATGTCCTCTGCCGACTGGGTGCTGATCGATACCGGGGATATCATCATCCACCTGTTCCGCCCTGAAGTGCGCGAGTTCTATAATCTGGAAAAGATGTGGTCGCCATCGCTGATCGGCAGTGAAGACGGCGAAGAGGCTACGGACAATCTGGAAACCGCTTCCTGATCCCGATAAAGGCATGCCCTCATGAAGTTGCTGATATCAGCCATAGGGCGTGCCAAACAAGGCCCAGAGCGCACACTTTTTGAAACCTATACCAAGCGTCTGCCCTGGTCGCTGGACCTGCGTGAAATCGATGATCGCAAGACCGCGAACCTGCCCGACGGCAAGGATCGCGAAGCCCAGGCCTTGCTAGAGACTGTCCCCAATGGCGCTTTCGTCATTACCCTCGACGAAAAGGGCAAAGATCTGACCAGTGTCGAGCTGGCCAAGCGTCTTTCAGATTGGACGACACAGGGGTATAACCCTATCTCGTTTTTGATCGGCGGCGCCCGAGGCCACGGCGAGGCCGTCCGCAAGCGGGCTGACTTCAACCTGTCGATCGGAAAAATGACATGGCCGCATATGCTTGTGCGCGCTATGTTGGCTGAACAATTATACCGCGCCTGGAGCATCGATACAGGCCATCCTTATCATCGGGTTTAGGCCCGAAACTGGACTGCCAAATGACCGACGATCCGGCGACACAGCGACAAGACGGCAAGGGCAAGACCCCTGTGGTGTTGTGCATTCTCGATGGCTGGGGCTACCGGGCAGAGCGCGACAACAATGCCTTTGCACTCGCCGATACACCGCATCTCGATCACCTGTTCGACACCTGCCCCCATGCTTTGTTGGAAACGTCGGGCATCCATGTCGGGCTGCCGGATGGTCAGATGGGCAATTCAGAAGTCGGCCACATGAATATCGGCGGCGGGCGCATCGTTGCCCAGGACCTGCCCAAGATTGACGCGGCCATCGCCAATGGGTCCTTGGCGCACAATGACGCGCTGCAGGACCTGATTAGCAAGACCAGGCAGGGTACCGGGCGTTGCCATCTATTGGGGCTATTGTCACCAGGCGGCGTGCATGCCCACCAAGATCACATTGTCGCACTGGCCCGCATCTTGAACGAAGCCGGCATTAGCGTGACCATTCATGCATTCCTCGATGGTCGTGACACACCGCCAGACAGCGCCGCCAACTTTGCCGCATCTTTTGAGGCCGACCTGGCCCGCTTGTCAGACAGTCGAATTGGGACAGTGACGGGTCGTTACTTCGCGATGGATCGAGACAAAAGGTGGGAGCGGGTCGCCAAGGCCTATGACTGTATTGTCAGCGGCACCGGCGAGGCCAAAGCCACCATCGGCCAAGCCATCAACGACAGCTATGCTGCGGGCACCAATGATGAATTTGTTGAACCCCATTGCCTTGGTGGCTATGATGGCATGGCCGATGGCGACGCTTTCATCATGGTAAATTTTCGGTCTGATCGGGCACGAGAAATTCTCACAGCCCTTGTCGACCCTTCATTTGATGGATTCAACCGGCAGCAGACAATTGGTTTCAGCGCCATGGCGGGCATGGTGTCATACTCGACGGCACTAGACGGGTTTTTGCCCGCTTTCTTTCCGCCCGAGGACCTGCACAACACTTTGGGCGAGGTCGTCGCCAATGCTGGCATGACGCAATTGCGCATTGCCGAGACAGAAAAATATGCCCACGTCACTTTCTTCCTCAATGGTGGCAAAGAAGACATTTTCGAAGGCGAAGACCGTATCCTTGTGCCGTCGCCAAGGGTGGCAACCTATGATCTGGCCCCGGCCATGTCGGCCCGCGAGGTCACGGATAATCTGGTTGCCGAGATATTGGGTCGACGGTACGATCTGATCATCTGCAATTTTGCCAACCCCGATATGGTTGGGCACACGGGCATTTTGACCGCCGCCATGGAAGCCATGGAAGCCGTCGATACGTCTATAGGACGGTTGGTGGACGCATTGGAAAAGGTCGATGGCAAAATGATCATCGCAGCAGATCATGGCAATCTGGAAATGATGGTCGACCCGGAAACAGGTGGGCCGCATACGGCCCATACGATCGGCAAGGTCCCGGCCCTGTTGATTGGTGGCGATGCCAATACGGCCCTAAGAAATGGCGCCCTTTCCGACCTGGCACCCACGCTTTTATCATTGTTGAAAGTCGATCAACCACCCGAAATGACGGGCAAATCTCTGCTGGTTGAAGCAATGACCGCAAGCCAACCAAATGCCGAGCACCAGGCTTCTGCCTAAGCGTATTGTCATGGCGGTGGGATTGATGGCAGGGCTGATGGTGGGCCTGATTGGCGCTTCATCGCTGACCCTTGCCCAAACCAAAACTGAAAGCCTGTCGCAACAGCGGCTCGAAAAGCTGGGGCAGGAAATTCAGCAACGAGAAACCACAGCAGACAATCTGGCAGCCCAGGTCGCCCAAACCCGCAAAGACTATACCGTCCTGCAAAGGCGATCAGTCCGCCTGGCCAGCAAGATCAAGGCCCTGGAAACAGATATAGAGGCCACCCAAGTACGCCTTGTCGACTTGCGGGCCGAGGAAGAAGTTGCCGCGCGTGAATTGCGCCTTCAATCAGCCGGTATGGCTGAGGCCCTGGCCGCCATGCAACGCCTGTCGCAAACACCGGCGGCGACCCTGATGGCCAAACCCGAAAACATCGAAACCATGGCCCGCACGGCCCTTTTGTTTGATGCGATTCTGCCTGCCCTGGACGCCCAAGCCAAGGAATTGCGCTACAAAATTGAGCAGGTTGAACGCGTGCAATCAGCTATTCGGACCGACCAATCTGCGCTGTTGAGCCGCCAGGCGACCCTGGACGAACAACGACAGGAAATGGCGGCGGTGATGGCACAAAAGAAATCACAGCAAAGAAGGATGTCCCGCGCCCTGGATACCGAACGCAAACGCATCGCCAAGCTGACCCGCGAGGCGAAAACTCTGGAAGAGTTGATCGCCCGCCTGGCCGCCCCAAAGGAAAGCGGCGCGGTTAAGGGCGAATATGCCGATGTCGGCAAACCTGTTGAGAGCCTACCGTTCGAAATTGCCAAAGGGCGCTTGTCGCTCCCGGCCCCAGGCGTGGTGATCAGCCGATTTAATCATCGGCAACCCGATGGCCAGCGCAGCCGCGGTATTCGCATGGAAACCACCGCTCAGGCACAGATCGTGTCGATGTGGGATGGCAATATTGCCTTTGCCGGGCCGTTCCGGGATTACGGGCAACTGTTGATCATTTCCCATGGAGGAGGCTATCATACGCTGCTTGCTGGCATGGCCCGAATCGATGTGGATATCGCCCAATGGGTTCTGGTAGGAGAGCCAGTGGGCCTGATGCAAGCCGCCCCATTAAAAACGACCGAAAACGAAGAAAAAACGGGCAATTTCAAACCCAGCCTATATATAGAACTACGGCGGGATGGTCGCTCCATAGACCCGCTACCCTGGATTGCGGCCAGTCAGAGGAAGGTTAAAGGATAAATGAGTAAATCCCTGTTGCGGTTATGTTTCGTCGTTGCTGTCGGTCTGTCGATTGTCGGCATTCATCAGAATGCATCGGCGGTTGATCGGTCGGAAACATACCGCCAATTGAACCTGTTCAGCGATGTGTTTGCGCGCATACGGTCCAACTATGTCGAAGAAGTCGAAGACAAAGAAATGATCGAAGCGGCCATCAACGGCATGCTGACCTCACTGGACCCCCATTCCAGCTTTTTGAATGCCGAGCGCTATGAAGACATGCAAGTCCAGACCAAAGGTGAATTTGGTGGCCTGGGCATTGAAGTCACCATGGAAAATGGCCTGGTAAAGGTCATCTCACCTATTGATGACACGCCCGCATTCCACGCCGGAATTGAAGCCGGCGACTTCATCACCGCACTTGATGGCGAGGCTATCCAGGGCATGAACCTGTCGGAAGCTGTGGACCTGATGCGTGGCAAACCAGGCACGACACTGACCGTGACTGTCGCCCGCAAAGGCGCACCCGCTCGCTTTGACGTCGATATTGTCCGTGCCATCATCAAAATTCGGTCGGTCCGCCACCGGAAGGAAGGCAATACCGCCTATATCCGCATTACCACGTTCAACGAACAGACCGAACTAGGCCTGAAGAAGGCTATCAAAGAGCTGAAAGAGGAAATTGGCGAAGATATGAATGGCGTTATCCTGGATCTACGGAGCAACCCGGGTGGCCTTTTGGACCAGGCCGTTGCCGTGGCTGACGCCTTTTTAGAGCAAGGCGAAATTGTTCAGACTCGGGGTCGCGACCCACAAGACGTGCAGCGCTATCAAGCCCACAGTGGTGACCTGGCCAACGGTCTGCCTATCATTGTATTAATCAATGGTGGGTCGGCCTCGGCATCCGAAATTGTGGCCGGGGCGCTGCAGGACTATAACCGCGCGCTTATTGTCGGCACCAAATCCTTCGGCAAAGGCTCAGTTCAGACGATTATTCCACTGGGCCGCGAAAAAGGCGCCATGCGCCTGACCACGGCACGGTATTTCACGCCATCGGGCCGGTCTATCCAGGCTGAAGGTATCGAGCCAGACCTGGTGGTCGAACCTGCCAAGATCGAAAAGTATGACCGCGTCGGCACCCGTCGCAGCGAGGCCTCATTGCGCGGCCATCTCGACAACCCCAATGGGAAAGAAGACGACACCGACGAAGAAGCCGAAGATGAATTACCCCCAGCAAAGAAAAAAGAAAAAGACGCCAAAGGTGATGACGGGGGTGATGACGACGCTGACGCGAAAGAAGGCGATGACGCTGACGATACTGCCGACAAGGACGAGGCCGATTCCGACTCCGAGTCCGAATCCAGCACTGACAGAGCCATCAAGGATTACCAACTGGCCTATGCTCTGGATTTAATGAAGGGTATATCGATCATGCAGAATCGCGCGGCCGATTAATTTCCGCCCTGATTCGGAGCTTCCATGACAGATAGGCTTCCCTATCGCCTGTGCGCTGGCATGATGGTCATCAATAATGATGGCCTGGTGTTTGTTGGTGCCCGGCTCGACAACAAGGCCGACGCCTGGCAAATGCCCCAAGGGGGCATCGACGAAGGCGAAGACCCGCGCCAGGCCGCCTTGCGCGAGCTGCGTGAAGAGATCGGCACAGATAAGGTCACCATCCTTGCAGAAAGCGAAAACTGGCTGACGTATGATTTGCCGGACGAGCTTTATGGCAAGATGTGGAAGGGTCGTTATGGCGGCCAGAAACAAAAATGGTTCCTGATGCAATTCACAGGCACTGATGCCGACATCAATATTGAAACAGAACACCCTGAATTTC
Source organism: Alphaproteobacteria bacterium (assembly GCA_004356955.1). GTDB lineage: Bacteria > Pseudomonadota > Alphaproteobacteria > SMXS01 > SMXS01 > SMXS01. The sequence goes on from SMXS01000171.1 coordinate 11,815, forward strand.
GGGCCTGGGAATGGGCTGCGATCGACACACTGCCAGAACGTATTGTGCCGTTTAAGGTCGACCTTTACCGCCAGGTGATAGCCCTGTTCAGGGAAAAAATCGCAGACGCAACAGGTTAGGCAACCAGCTTGTTCCGCCGTCGCTGAAAGGCAAACCACAGCACGGGTAATATTGTCTTGGAAACCAGCCCTTGAGACTTGAACCCAAAAGCACGCAAAATCATCCGCGCGCCCATTTCCAAATGGCTTCGCTGGTATAGACCAAGCGCGTTTCTCTCATAGGCCTTCGCACAGAATGCACGGTCATAGACAGCGCCATCCTTATTCGCCAAATTGGTTGCGAAATAAGCGAAGGCAAATTCGTCGTCATCGGACTCATTGATCCGGCCGACCACCACTTTTACCCTCTCTAACAGGCTGATTTTCTTGTGGGTTTCCTGATAGCGCATCAGATGCCGGTGAAACAACCGATAGTGATTGACCTCGTCGGACGCAATAAGTTCGGCGATCTGGCGCAACACGGGTTCTTCCGCAGCATCCTTGATGGCGCTATAGAAAGACGTTGTGCTGCTTTCGACCAGACAACGGGCCAGCAGTTCGCCCTGGCGCGAACCGCGCACAGACTCGGTTTTATCAAGTGGAAGTTGGAAGCCATCCTCTTGCACGCGCCGCAAGCTTGCATCAAAGCTGAATTCAGGGTCCGCCAGCTGAGCCCATCGCCCCAGGGCTGCCCCATGTTGCTTTTCTTCTTCGCCCCACTGGTGAACGACGGCGCAAAAGGCGTCATCCCCGTCAAAGACATTCAGCAGATAGGTTACATAATCAGACGCATTGGCCTCGACCATGGCAGCCGTCTTGATGGTCGCCAACAGATCGGGGTCAACTTTCGACGGATCGAAGCTGTCCCACGCGATATCGTCGAGTGTCCAATGTTTGCTCATGGGTAAGGTATTCCCCTGCTGCTACCAACTTGTTACAGGAAATAGGGGGATTTAGTCCAGCGCTTCGAGCAACGCTTGCAGGCGTTCCAACAATTCTTTCGCTGCTTCACGAACATTATCGTCTGTTGCATCATCAACATCTTCGGTCGCGTCCTGAATACGCTGTTCCAGGGTTGCCCGGTCTAACTCGTCAACCATAATGGCTTCTTCTGCCAGGACCGTCAGGCGGTCGGCAGCCACATCGGCAAATCCACCCCGCACAAAGATACGGGTCGTTTCGCCACCAGCAGTCTGGATGACTTCGACAATACTGGGACGCAAGGTCGTCACCACAGGCGCATGACCTGGCAGGACCGTGAAGTCACCTTCGCGGCCGGACAGCATAACTTGTACAACATCAGCCGACATCAAAAGCCGGTCTGGTGAAACCAATTCGAATGCAATGCTATCTGCCATCATTAACCCTGTTATTTTGGCCCGTTATTTGGCCAGCTATTTGGCCAGTATTTGGTCTGTGTTGAAGCCGCTTTACGCCGCTTCAGCCGCCATACGTTCTGCTTTTTCCACAGCTTCTTCGATTGTGCCAACCATCAGGAAAGCGGCTTCTGGCAAATGATCATACTCGCCTGCACAAATTGCTTTAAAGCTGCGTACAGTATCTTCCAGCGGGACAAGTTTACCCGGTAGATTGGTAAAGATTTCTGCAACGAAGAATGGCTGCGACAAGAACTTTTCGATCCTGCGAGCGCGTGCCACGGTCAATTTATCGTCTTCTGACAGCTCATCCATACCCAGAATGGCGATGATGTCTTGCAGACTTTTGTACTTCTGCAGAATTTCCTGCACCCGGCGCGCCACGGCGTAATGTTCTTCACCAACAATACGCGGATCAAGCATCCGCGAGTAGGAATCGAGCGGATCCACAGCTGGGTAGATGCCTTTTTCTGAAATCGCGCGGTTCAACACGGTGGTTGCATCCAGATGAGCAAACGACGTGGCTGGCGCGGGGTCAGTCAAATCATCGGCAGGCACGTAAATCGCCTGCACGGACGTAATCGAGCCCTTGTTTGTTGATGTGATGCGTTCCTGCATCGTGCCCATGTCGGTGGCCAGCGTTGGCTGATAACCCACAGCGGACGGGATACGACCCAACAAGGCGGACACTTCAGAACCGGCCTGGGTAAAGCGGAAGATGTTGTCGATGAAGAACAACACGTCCTGGCCTTCGACATCACGGAAATATTCAGCAACCGTCAGGCCAGACAGGGCAACACGAGCACGAGCGCCGGGAGGCTCGTTCATCTGACCGTAGATCAGCGCCACTTTGGATTCGCCCTCAAGATTGATAACGCCGGCTTCGATCATTTCATGGTACAGATCGTTGCCTTCGCGGGTCCGCTCGCCAACACCAGCGAACACGGAATAACCGCCATGGGCTTTCGCGATATTGTTGATCAGTTCCTGAATAAGCACCGTCTTGCCCACGCCAGCGCCGCCGAACAGGCCAATCTTACCGCCACGCGCGTAAGGTGCCAGCAGGTCAACAACCTTGATGCCGGTTTCCAGCACTTCAGATTCGGTCGACTGATCGGTAAATGGGGGCGCGTCTGCATGAATTGAATTGCGCTGGGTATGTTCGATGGGACCGCGTTCGTCGATTGGCTCACCAATGACGTTCATGATACGGCCGAGTGTGCCTGGCCCAACGGGAACCGTGATCGTCTCGCCTGTATCGACGACTTCCTGCCCGCGAACCAGCCCTTCAGAGCTGTCCATGGCGATGGTACGAACCGTTGATTCACCCAAATGCTGGGCCACTTCCAGAACCAGTCGTTTACCCTGATTAGTGGTTTCCAAAGCAGACAGGATAGCGGGCAGTTGGCCTTCAAACTGTACATCGATAACAGCGCCGATAACCTGTGTGATCTTGCCTTTGGTCTTGGTGGTCATGATTTTGCTCCCACGAAATCTTAAAGCGCTTCTGCGCCCGAGATAATTTCGATCAGTTCTTTAGTGATAACCGCCTGACGTGAGCGGTTGTATGTAATGGTCAGCGAATCAATCATATCGCCGGCATTTCGTGTTGCGTTGTCCATGGCGGTCATTTTGGCGCCCATTTCACTGGCGCCATTTTCCAACAGGGCCCGTAACAGCTGAGTCGCCACATTGCGTGGCAACAAGTCCCGCAATATGGTTTCTTCATCGGGCTCATAGTCATAAGCTGCACCGCCCAGATCAACATTTGTGTCTTCTTCGTCCTCAGCAGCCTCTGGCAGTGCGGCAGGAACCAGTTGCATGGCCGTGACGACCTGGGTCAGCACCGATTCAAACTTGTTGTAGAAAACAGTGCAAATGTCGAATTCGCCGGCCTCAAACATTTCCAGCACTTGTTCGGCGACTGGATGTGCTTGGGCGAAACCAACCTGGCTGACGTCTTCGAAGACAACTTCTTCGACAATGTAGCTGCCGTGGCTGCGACGCAATGGCACCGCGCCCTTGCGGCCAATGCAAAAGATTTTGACGGTCTTGCCTTGCCCCAACAGCTTGTCGATATGCTTAATCGCGCCCCGCACGATCGTGGAGTTAAAACTACCGCACAGACCGCGTTCTGCGGTGGCAACGACGACAAGATGTGTTTGGTCACTACCCGTACCGGCAAGCAATCTGGGGGCGCCTTCTGCGTCACCAACTGACCTCGCCAACGAGGCCAGCACCTGTTCCATGCGCTCGGCATAGGGACGGGCTGCCTCGGCGGCATCTTGTGCCCGGCGCAGCTTGGAAGCCGCAACCATTTGCATAGCACGCGTGATCTTCTGCGTTGACTGAACGCTCGCGATCCGGTTTCTGAGGTCCTTAAGGTTTGCCATGGGCCAGCTCTACCTTCTGAGTTGAGAAATACCGTTAAGCGAACGTTTTGGCAAATGTACCGACGATGTCTTTCAGCTTGGCATCAGTATCATCGGAGATTGCCTGTTCGTCCCGAATGGCCGCCAACACATCGGCATGCGCGCCGCGCACTTCGGACATGAGAGCAGCTTCAAAGCGGGTGACATCGGTGACGGCGATTTTGTCGAGGAACCCATTCACACCAGCGAAAATGGCGATAACCTGTTCTTCAACCGGCATTGGCGAGAATTGGTCCTGCTTCAGCACTTCCGTCAGGCGTGCACCACGATTGAGTAGCTGCTGAGTAGAGGCATCGAGGTCTGAACCAAACTGGGCAAAGGCCGCCATTTCACGATACTGAGCCAAATCCGACTTAATGGTACCCGAAACCTGCTTCATGGCCTTGATCTGCGCGGCAGACCCCACACGAGACACCGACAGACCCACATTAATGGCGGGACGGATACCCTGGAAGAACAGTTCTGTTTCCAGGAAGATCTGACCATCTGTGATCGAAATCACATTGGTCGGAATATACGCCGACACGTCACCAGCCTGGGTTTCGATAATCGGCAAAGCGGTCATTGAACCGCCGCCATGATCTTCGTTCAGTTTGGCGGCCCGTTCCAACAAGCGAGAATGCA
>SMXS01000001.1 GCA_004356955.1 Alphaproteobacteria bacterium
CCAATACGGTCGCCGTCTCCATCAAAGGCGATGCCCATATCCAGATCGTTCTCGAGCACGTGGGCGCGCAATTGGTGCAGGGTCTCTGTGTCTGTCGGGTCGGGATGATGATTGGGGAACGTGCCATCGATTTCGCCATTCAGGACGTCATGACGCCCGGGCAATCGAGCACAAACCTGGGTCAGCACCTCGCCAAGGGCACCATTGCCTGCGTCCCAAGCGATGTTAAAGGCACCCCCATCAAAGTCTTGCAACAGGCGGTCGATATAGTCTGGCTGAATATCGTCATCACGACAGGACCCAGCGCCTTGTTCATAGTCGCCCGATTGCGCCAGTTCACCCAGACCGACGATGTCGCGCCCAAAGAAAGCCTTCTGGCCGATCATCATCTTGAAGCCGTTGTGGTCGGGTGGGTTGTGGGACCCGGTCACCATAATGCCACCGCCGGCCTGCAACTTGTTCACCGCATAATAAAGCATGGGGGTCGGCCCCAATCCAACGCGCACAACGTCGATGCCACTGGCCTGCAGGCCTGCGACCAAAGCCGCTTCCAGCTCGGGCGAGCTCAGCCTTCCATCGCGACCAACGCAAACGTCTGTGCCGCCATTTCGGGCTACAATTGTCCCGAAAGCCCGTCCAATGGCGCCCGCATCATCTGCGCAAAGCGTCTCGCCAACAACACCCCGGATATCATATTCACGCAGAATAGAAGGGTGAAAGGCATGTCCACTCATAAGGCATCGCCCGCCATAGTTACTTTCATGGGGTCACTCCACTATTCAGTCAGCAATGGCCATTATTCAGTCAGCCAGCAACGGTTTTAATACATCACGCAAGGGGCCGCTCAGATCATCCCGATCGAGGGCCAGCGCAATATTGGCATGCAGATAGCCCACCTTGTCACCACAGTCATAGCGTGTGCCTTCAAAACGGAAACCGTGCATGGGCGCATCACCAATCATCTTGGCCAGCGCATCGGTTAATTGTATTTCGCCCCCTGCCCCGGTTTCGTGGGATTCCAGATAGCCGAAAACATCTGGCTGCAAAATATATCGACCCACGACGGCGTGGCAGGACGGCGCGTCTTCCGGTGCCGGTTTCTCGACCAGGCCTTTAATCTCGACCAAGTCACCTATTGAAACACCAGGATCGATCACCCCATACCGCGAGGTATGTTCTCGGGGCACATCCATCAGGGCCACCATTGAACCGCCCGTCTTGGCCTGTGCGTCAACCATCTGCTTAAGACAGGCAGTGCCACCATAAATCAGATCATCTGCCAGCAATACGGCGAAGGGTTCATCCCCGACCAGATGACGGGCGCACCACACGGCGTGCCCCAATCCCAATGGGCTTTGTTGGCGCGTATAACAAACCTGGCCGGCAACCGGGATGGAAGCCAGCAGATCATCAAGGATCGAACTGTCCGGCCGGTCCTGTAGGATACTCTCCAGTTCGATAGACCGGTCGAAGTGATCTTCAATAGTGGTTTTACCGCGCCCTGTGACAAAAATGAATTCTTCAATGCCTGCAGCCGCAGCTTCTTCGACCGCATATTGGATCAGGGGCTTGTCGACAACAGGCAGCATTTCCTTCGGCATGGCTTTGGTGGCGGGCAAAAACCGGGTCCCCATACCGCCAACAGGGAAAACTGCTTTTCTGATACGATCTGCCATCACACCGCCGCTATATTGCCATCACACTGAAATAATTCTGTAATTCCCGATCTTTATGGATGATTTAGGGGCTGCTGTACAGTCGCCAAACGGTGCCCCCTCAGTCCAGCAATAGGTCTTTTGCCTGATTGATACGCGCGGCGAAATACGTCGACCCACCTTGGTCTGGATGAAATTTCTTCATCAACCGGCGATGGGCGTCCTTTACCTGGCCGTCGGTCGCACTATCCATCAGCCCCAGAACCTCAAAAGCCTCGATCCGTGTCATGGGCGACGTTGAAGCCGCCCCTGCCCTATCCTGACCCTTCGGGCCTTCTTCCTGCCACTCGCCGGCAAAGCGTCGGCCAAGATAGGCGTCGAGCAATCTGGCGCCCTCGGCGTCATTGTCTTCCAGCTCGGCAAACAGTTCCGTCAGGGCATCGCGATCCATCTGATCAAGCATGCGCCCAATGAATTTGCCATCCAGCACTTCGCCGTCCATTTCGCCACTGTCGTGATCCAGCGTCACCCGCAGATGAGATGTCTCAACCTGGGATGTCTGTCCGGCTGACTTGGTGCCACCACCAAAGCCAGGGATGCGTACGCCCGTTGCCAACAAAAACGCACCAACCAGGATAGGCCCAGCCAGTGGGATTGCCCCGCGAGCGGCCATCACGATCCCGATCGCCGCCAAAAACAACGCCGCCATATATCGGGCAAATTTGCGCAATGTGACGGCATCCGCGTTGACCGCCCAATTAACTGCTACGAACAGGCCTAACAATGCCAGCCCACCGAGAAAAATATAATGCACTAGTGCCCCTTCCCTTCCAGCTTCTGAGTTAACTGCAAGATACTACCGCCTTTTCTTTTACCATAATCCTCAAGCGCTTTGCGACCGCCTGCGGCGTAGACAGCAACGGCTTGCAACAGGTCACGTAATTGGGCCGCGCTGTTGGCGTCGAACCGGCACCACGCCCCTTTTGTCAGGCGGGCTATTTCTTTGAAGGTCCGCTCGGCATAGGGTTCATGTCCTTCCTGGAACAAAAAGCACGGAACGCCCATCACGCCCAGCTTGCCGGCCATGGCGCACACGGCGTCGATTTCTTCTTCCACGGCATCGCCGACAAAGACCAGCGCATTGACGTGTCGGTCGGTTGTTTCTTTGATGGCCCGCTTTAACACCCTTTCTATCTGGGTATAGCCGCCTTGGCATTCAATACGAGACATCGCTTTTTGCAGCGGGGCGGCTTCACAGTGCCATTTAGAGGCCCGGCATTCGCGATGACCGCGAAAATAAATCAATTTGGTGTCCAGCCCACCCACTTGTTGTGCGGCCTCGAACATATCGGCCTGCAGATGGCAGGCCTGGTCCCAGGTTGGTTGGCGGCTCATGGTCGCATCCATGGCAAAAATCAGACGGCCACGCTGGTCCGGCGCCTTTTTGACAGGCGTCAAAGACAACTTGTCGAGAAAGGCCGAAATTTCGCTACCTTGGTCTTTGGGCACTATTTTTGGTGTTTTTGAAACCACGTTTCAGTATCGTCCTGCAATGAGCGATATTATCCATACCGTACGCACCATTGACGCGCTGCGCAAACAGGTTTCGATCTGGCGTGCAGATGGCCTGACTGTGTCTTTGGTGCCGACCATGGGCGCACTGCACCGGGGGCACCTGTCATTGGTCGAACTTGGCCGCTCAAAGACCGACAAGGTGATCGCCAGCATCTTTGTCAACCCGACCCAATTTGCCGTCGGTGAAGATCTCGACAGCTACCCGCGCACCGAAATCGAGGATTGCGAAAAACTTGCAGCCATTGGCACAGACCTTGTGTTTATACCCAACACCCGGGAAATGTATCCGGACGGGTTTTCGACTGCGGTCACTGTTGGCGGCATGACTCAGGTTTTGTGTGGCGGCACCAGGCCAACCCATTTCGACGGCGTAACGCTGATCGTCACCAAATTGCTGTTGTCCTGTCTGCCAGACATCGCGATCTTTGGCGAAAAAGACTATCAGCAGCTGATGGTCATCAAGCGCTTTACGGAAGACCTCAATATCCCTGTCGAAATATTGGGTGGCGCCATCGTCCGCGAGGAAGACGGCCTGGCCATGTCGTCGCGCAATCAATATCTGACACCGGCAGAGCGCCAGATTGCCCCCGGTTTTGCCCGGACATTGCGGCAAGCCATTGCAGATATTCTTGATGGCACCCCCGTCCAACAGGCGATTGCGCAGGCCGAGGCCAAGTTATTTGCTATGGGCTTTGACTCTGTCGACTATATCGAAATGCGTGCTGTGCCGTCACTGGAACCCACCGAAGACCCTTCACAGCCGGCGCGGCTGATTGCGGCCGCAACATTGGGTCTGTCGCGCATCCTGGATAATTGGCCCGTGGACAAGACGTCTCGCCCGTCAGAGTAGCCCCAAATCACTCAGAGTAGTCCCAGGTCTTTCAGTTCCGCTGCCATTTCTGGTGACATTTCGCCACTGCTGCTGCGTGGCAGGTCTGCCGGGGCGTCTGCAATGTTCAAGTACCGCCAGCCTTGATGGGCCCGCCTGGGCTGCGGCACAGTATGGATTAAATCGGCATCCAGGAAGATCATGCAATAAGACCGGCCATTGTCATCTTCCAGTTTTTCAACCCTCTGGACTTTTTGCCGGGCCACAAAGTGGCGCTTGATGATCCAATAAACAGACCCACCATCACACAGTTCTTCGGCACGCTTTGGTGCGTTGCGAGTGGTCATCCAGGTAAAGTCCGGGTCACCGGGTTCTGCCCCCGACTCGGCACGGGCCTCCAGCACATCATGAAAGTGTTCCAGGCTTTCAATGCCCACAGCTGGTCGGGATAGGTGGACAGCCATGCTAGACCAGGTACTTTGCTGCCAGGCTCAAAAAGGCAAAGAAACCAACCACATCGGTAATGGTGGTCACAAATACACTAGAGGCCACCGCCGGGTCGATCCCCGCCTTGTGCAAGCCAAGGGGGATCAGTATCCCTGCCAGAGCCGCGACAATCATGTTGATGATCATCGCCGCAGCAATCACGAAACCCAACATCTGTATATCGAACCATAAAGCGGCGACAACGCCCATGATCACGGCAAACAAGATGCCATTGATAACCCCCACCACGGCCTCACGGCTGATGGTGCGCAGGGCGTTGCTGGACGTCAGCTCTTTGGTGCCCAGTGCCCGCACAGCAATGGTCAGCGTCTGTGTGCCTGCATTACCCCCCATGCTGGCGACGATGGGCATCAGTACCGCCAAGGCGACCATCTGTTCAATGGTGCCGCCAAATTGACTGATGACGATGGATGCCAGAATGGCGGTGCCCAGATTGGCGAACAACCAGACAAAACGATCCCGCGTCGTTTGGAACGTCGATTCGTGAATGCCGCCATCGCCAACGCCGCCCAGCAGCATGATGTCTTCTTCGGCTTCTTCCTGAATCACATCGACAATGTCATCGATCATGATCGACCCAATCAACCGGTTGCTATCATCCACCACCAAAGCAGACACAAGGTCATATTGCTGCACGAGAAAGGCCACTTCTTCCTGGTCCATATTCGCGGGTACAAGGATCGGCTCGTGCTCCATGATCTCGGCAATATCAACGTCACGTTTGGTCCGCAAGATGCGGTTGAGCGGGATGGTCCCCACCGGCTTCATCATCGCGTCGACCACAAAAATTTCGTAGAAGTCTTCGGGCAAATCTTCATCTTCACGCATGTGGTCGATGGTTTGGCCGACAGTCCAGTATGTTGGGACCGAAATAAAGTCCTGCTGCATCAGGCGGCCGGCACTGTCTTCGGGGTAACTTAGGCCCGCCTCCAGCTCAAATCGTTCTTCATCCGGTACGGCATCGAGAATTTCCCGTCGCTCGGATTCATCCAGATCTTCAATGACATAGACCGCGTCATCCGTATCCATCTCAGCAACGGCGGCAGCGATTTCCTGCGGTTCCAGCAGGTCAATGACCTCGTCTCGGACAGTTTCTTCCAACTCGGACAAGGCCTCTGGGTCCAAATCCTCCAGGAAGGCATCTATGAAGCGACGCAGATTGCGAGACGTCAGCTGTTCCATCAGGTCGGCCTGATCAGCGGCGTGCAAATCGGTCACGGTTTTGCGAATTGCGTCGAGTTCGCCCGCCTTCAGGGCGGTGGCGACGTCTTCGACAAGGCTGGCAGGGACACCATACAGTTCCGCGTCACCGGGCTGGATACCGTCCTCTGTGGTGCTCTGTGATTGTTCGTTCTCAAGCATCCCAAATCCCCGTTCAGACCAACCAAATTTGTTCGTCCATGCCCCTGGCGGACAGCATAGTGAAAAGACCAGCAGGCATAAAGCCCGCTGTACTTAAAAACGGATTGGGTCCGTTAGATCACCAAGATAATGGTGCGGTCGAGAAGACTCGAACTTCCACGGGGCGTTAACCCCACAGCGACCTCAACGCTGCGCGTCTACCAATTCCGCCACGACCGCGAATTGGAGATTGGAACTATCAAATAGTGCCCCAACCTTCAAGAGTAATGTCGAAGATAGTCGGCGATAGCTAGATATTTTCGCCGATATGGATGCCGCACTCGGTCTTGTCAGTGCCAGCCCAACGGCCAGAGCGATAATCTTCGCCTTCTTCGACGCGGCGCGTGCAGGGCATGCAACCAATCGACAGGTACCCGTCAGCCACCAAAGGATGCTTTGGCAGGTCATGCGCCTTGGCAATCGCCTGCAGATCTTCCATGCCATGATTGGCCAGTGGGTTGATCTTGATCTGCCCGGGTGCGCCCTCAATCAAGTCCAGGTCAGCCCGCGCGTCGGTCTGAAAGCGCTTGCGGCCGGTGATCCAGGCATCAAAACCCACAATTTCCCGATCCAGCGGACGGGTCTTGCGCAGATCACAGCACGCGTCCTGATCACGGGTCCACAGCAGGCCGTTTTTGTCTTCGGCTTCAATTTCACTAGCATCTGGCTTGATGGCGCGGATGTCTGTCAGGCCAAAGCGTTCACCCAAAATACGGCTGTAGCGCAGGGTTTCACCGAACAGCTTGCCTGTGTTCAGAAACAGAATGGGCGTGGATGGGTCGATGTCTGCGACCATCTCGATCAGCACAGCGGATTCAGACCCGAACGATGACACAAGGGCAATACGGTCCTTGAAGACGTCCCTGATCATGACTTCCAACAGGTCCTTGCCTTGCAAATCGCCATATTGGGCGATCAGGGTAGCGGCATCTGCCGTGTCTGTATCTGTGTTCACTGGCGCGGCCATATTCATGCCAACCATCCGTTCTGTTCTATTAATTCTTGTGTTTTGGCGGCGACACTCTTCATGTCGTCACCTTCTTTGATCCAGGCCTGCCGAGCGTCCGCGACCTGGTCAACGATGCCAGCCCATTCATCACCAAACTGGCCCTCAAGCGACCGGCGCAATTGCCGCGCAAGCCCCGGGCTTTTACCCCCTGTTGACGCTGTCAGCAACAAATCACCGCGCCGCACGACGGCGGGCATATGGAAATCGCACTGGCTGGTCAAATCCTCGACATTCACCAGCGCGCCTGCAGCCTTGGCAGACTGGGTCAGTTCAGCCGAAATCTCGGCATCCAACCCGGCGATAAACACCACTTGGGCCGCGGCCAGATCGCTCTCGGTCGGCAGTTGTCCGGCGGCAAAATCGAAGCTTGTCACATCAGCGCCGCCAGCCTGTAACTGTTGAACCCGCCGCTCCATTGCAGACCCCTGGCCAATCACAGCCATGCTGACATTCCGGGGATCTAGAACGATGGGCACCACGGGCCATTCCTTACAAGATTACGCCAACAGGCCGAGCCCATGTTGACGGGTTAGGTATATTAGGGTCCCAAGTTATAATCACAAGGTTTAATGTAGAAATAATTATTTTACATATATTTAGTGTATATATGAGAATCTCGACTTTCTAGCATGAAAAGTCTAGATTCTCTGCAAGTTTCGACAATATGGATGCCCCCGTCGCCATGGAATGGAAATCGTCAACAGGTCTGGTCCCGTATGAAGACGCGTTGTCTTTTATGGAAGATCGCGTCTCGGCTCTCGCTGCTGGCGATGACGCGGATGAGTGCATCTGGTTTCTGGAACACCCACCCCTCTACACAGCCGGCACCAGCGCTGATGACTCCGATCTGCTGACCAAGGACCGCTTTCCCGTCTACCAGACAGGGCGTGGCGGGCAGTATACCTATCATGGGCCGGGCCAACGGGTGGCCTATGTGATGATCGACCTGTCGAAGCGCAGCTTTGACGTCAAAAAATACGTCTTCAACCTGGAACAATGGATCATCGACAGCCTTGCCAGCCAGGGCATCAAAGGTGAACGCCGCAAAGGTCGGGTCGGCATCTGGGTGGACAGAGGCACACACGAAGACAAAGTTGCCGCCATCGGTGTGCGCATATCCCGCCGCATCACCTTCCACGGCATCGCCATCAATGTGAACCCCAACCTGGAACATTTCAGTGGCATCATCCCCTGCGGCATTAATGCGCATGGCGTGACGTCATTTGAGGATTTGGGCATTCAAGCCAGCATGGCAGATCTCGACGAAGCGCTACGGGCCAACCTGCCGGACTTTATTGCGGAACAGACCGCCCTGTCAGCTGGTGAACAGGCGGATAGTCATGCCCCTCTTCACGCTGGATGAATTAGAGCAAGCAACCAAAATTGTGCGGACATTGGTGCCGCCCACGCCCGCTTATGCGTGGCCATTGCTGGCCAAGCGCACGGGCGTTAAAATTGTCGTCAAGCACGAAAACCACACGCCAACAGGTGCCTTCAAGGCCCGCGGTGGCATTGTTTACGCCGAGGCGCTTCGTCGGTCTGGCCAGCTGCCCAAGGGATTGATTACGGCCACACGCGGCAACCACGGCCAGTCCGTCGCTATTGGCGCAGCCCGTGTTGGCATTCCAGCAGTGATCGTCGTCCCAAAAGGCAATTCGGTAGAAAAAAACGCGGCGATGCAGGCGCTCGGGGGTGAACTCATCATCGCCGGAAAGGATTATGACGAAAGCCGGGTGATCGCCACACAATTGCAGCAAGAGCGTGATTATCTATTTGTCCCCGCATTTCATCGTGACCTGGTCATCGGTGTCGCCACCTATGCCCGCGAGTTGCTCACGAGCCATCCAGACCTGGACACCATCTATGTGCCCATCGGCATGGGCTCGGGCGTATGTGGCCTTATTACTGTGCGCGACTTGCTCGGCAGCAAGACGAATATTGTGGGTGTCGTTGCGGAAAATGCGCCGGCCTTCGCCCTGTCCATGGCCGCTGGCAAACCGACACCGACCAAAACTGCCAACACTTTTGCCGATGGTATGGCGTGCCGTGAACCGCAATCAGAGCCCTTCGACATCGTTTTCAAAGGCGCCGCGCGAATTGTCAGCGTCAGCGAAGATGAAATAGCCGAGGCGAGCCGAATTCTCTATACCGATACCCACAATCTGGCGGAAGGCGCCGGCGCGGCGTCCCTGGCTGCACTGATCAAGGAAAAAGACCAACTCGGGGGCAAGCAAGCCGGGGTCATTCTGTCTGGCGGCAATATCGATATGTCGGCCTTCGAGCAAATCCTGCGCGGCGAAACGCCCAAAGCCTGACGCCAGAGTATCCCCGCCGTTAGGGCTTCGGATCCATCGGCATTTGCGGGGCCAGGCCCGCGCTTTCAATATGCTCGGCAAGCTCAAGGCAGGTTAACTCCGACCATTGCCGCCCTGTCAGCAACACCCCAACGGGCAAGCCATCAACCATACCCGCGGGTACCGCCGCCGACGGCAAGCCCAGCACATTGCCGGGACAGACGGGCCTGAAGGTTTCTATCATATAACGCGCGCCATCTGGGCCGCCCATGGCGTCCTGCCCGGCAAGCAGTGGCAACTGCGTCCATGTCGGGGTCAACAACGCATCCCAATCGGCATAAAAATCAATCCAGGCGCGCTGCAAATTGTACCGGTTCTGCAGCGCTGCTATTCGCCGGTCAGCGTTGATGGGCCCATAGGCCTCGATTGTATTCCGCAGGAAATCAGCCGAGCTTTCTGAAATCATCGACTCCATGGCATCAAAACCGACTGTGATATCGCCCACTACATAGTCGATCCAGCAATCCAGCGTTTGGGTATATTCCGGCATGTCGACTTCCTCGACAATGACGCCTGCGCTTTCCAGGGCCTTGGCGGCATTGGTCACGACTTCTGCCACGCGGGGATCGGTTTCCCCACCTGGGGGCGCGGCCATAATTGCGACACGTTTCTGCCCTTCCCTGCCTTCCAGCGGAATGGGCATCGACAACGGGTCGCGTGGATGCTCGCCAGACAAAACCTGCAGCCCCAGCCGCACATCGCCAACATTGCGGGCCATGGGCCCTTCAGCAGCAAATTGCTGCATCATCACAGCATTCGAATCGGGGGGAATATCGCCCACCCGGGGCACGCGCCCTGTGGTTGGTTTGATCGACGCAATGGAACAGCACGAAGCCGGGCTGCGCAGCGAGCCGCCCAAATCGTTGCCAAGCCCAATGGGGCTCATGCCCGTTGCCAGGGCCACGGCCTCACCGCCCGAGCTACCGCCGGTGGTGTGGTCCTTACTCCAGGGGTTGATGGTCTGGCCATGCAGCAGGCAATCTGTGTGCAGACGCAGCCCAAGGTCCGGCAGGTTCGTGCGCGCCAGCGGCACACCGCCAGCCTGTTTCATGCGCTCAACAACCGGAGCATCTTTTGGCGCGATGGACTCTTTGAAGGCGGGCACACCGCAGTCGGTGGCCATACCGGCCACATCAATATTCGACTTGATGGTGAAGGGAACACCCGCCAAAGGCCCCAATGCTTCGCCTCTTGCGCGGGCTTCATCGGCTTCCCTGGCAGCTGCGAGCGCTTGGTCATCCATTCTGGTAACGATGGCATTGAGGCCAGAATTAACCTCGTCAATCCGCGCCAGATGCGCCGTGATAATTTCGGTCGATGAAACCTCGCCCTGCGCAAAGGCTGTTGCCAGATCTCTCGCCGACATTTGCCAAAGTTCCATATCCCTGCCCCCAAGCCTTCTGAATTAAAGGGGCAGTATATCCATTTCCCATTGCTTGGGGCCCATATTGTTCCCCGAGGCACTCCAGCAAGGCAGCCAGATTTATTGCACAGCAAACTGCTGAATTAGCTTAAGCCCTACTCAAATTCCATGATCACCTGGTCGACGGCGAAGCTGTCGCCGGGGGTGGCCAGGACTTTGGCGACCACGGCGTCTTTTTCGGCGCGCAGGATGTTTTCCATCTTCATGGCCTCGACTACGGCCAGCGGTTGCCCGGCGAAGACTTCGTCGCCTTCTTCTACCGCTACCGACACAATCAGGCCAGGCATGGGGCACAACAACAGTCGTGACGTATCCGGGATTACCTTTTCGGGCATCATGGCTGCCAGTTCGGCCAGGCGCGGCGTGCGCACCATGGATTCCAGCGAGGCACCGGCATGGGTCAGGCGATAGCCACCATCGATGCGGTCCATCTCGACACTGATAGGAGCGCCATTGACCAGGCCACTGAATATTGGCTGGCCGGGCAACCAATCACTGTTGATGGTCAGGAAACGACCTTCGAAGAAGACGTCCCAGCCAACAGTCCCTGGCTTGAAGGTCACCGGATAATCGACCTCATCCAGATTAACAACCCAGTCTTCACGACGAGGGGCCGGGACATTGCCAACCTGGCCCGTAATGGTGCTTTGGCGACTGCGTTCACGCAGATCGGCCACCAGCGCCACCGCGATCAATGTATCGACAGTTGCCTGGGGCAGGTTTGCCCCTTGAAAGCCGTCGGGATATTCCTCGGCAATAAAGTTGGTGGACAGATCGCCTTTTTTGAAACGCGGATGCGCCATCACGGCTGACAGGAAGCCCACATTGTGGGAAATACCGCGCAGATAATAGGCGTCCAGTGCCTGGCTCATGCGGCTGATGGCCTCTTCACGGGTGGGCGCATAGGTGCACAATTTGGCAATCATCGGGTCATAGTACATCGAGATTTCCGAGCCTTCTTCGATGCCCGTGTCGATGCGCACGCCTTCCATGTCGGTCGGCGGTGAATAGCGTGAAATCCGGCCAATGGATGGCAGGAAGTTGCGCAGAGGGTCTTCGGCATAAACGCGGCTTTCGATGGCCCAGCCTTCCAGGTGGATGTCTTCTTGCTTGAGGTTCAGCACCTCGCCATAGGCGGAACGGATCATCTGTTCGACCAGATCAACGCCGGTGATCAGTTCCGTGACCGGATGTTCCACCTGCAGGCGGGTATTCATTTCCAGGAAGTAAAAGCCGCCACTGGGGTCGACGATCATCTCCACGGTGCCCGCGCTGTCATAATCCACAACTTGCGCCAGTGCGACGGCCTGTTCGCCCATCTGCTTGCGCATGTCTTCATTCAGGAAGGGGCTGGGGGCTTCTTCAATCACCTTTTGGTGGCGCCGCTGGATCGAGCATTCGCGTTCGCCGAGGTAAATAATATTGCCATGCTTGTCGCCCAGAACCTGGATTTCGATATGGCGTGGGTCTTCGATAAACTTTTCGACAAAAATCCGGTCATCACCAAAGCTGGAAATGGCCTCGTTGGTGGCCGACGTAAAGCCTTCTTCAGCCTCGGCATCGTTAAAGGCGATGCGCATGCCCTTGCCACCGCCACCGGCAGAGGCCTTCAGCATCACTGGATAGCCGACTTCCTGGGAAATTTTGACGGCTTCCTTGGCGTCTTTGATCACGCCCATATGGCCAGGTATGGTGCTGACACCTGCCGCTGCCGCCAGCTTTTTGGATTCGATCTTGTCGCCCATGGCCTGAATGGCCCGGACATTTGGCCCAATAAAGGCAATGCCGCGTTTGGACAACTCGTTGGCGAAAACGGCATTTTCAGACAAAAACCCATAGCCCGGATGGACCGCTTCTGCCTTGGTTTGCTCGACGGCATCCAAAATTTTGTCCATCACCAGATAGCTTTCAGCCGCCGCCGCTGGGCCAATGAACACAGCCTCATCGGCCATCTTGACGTGCAAGGCATCGCGGTCGGCTTCGGAATAGACGGCAACGGTTTTGATGCCCATCAGGCGGGCGGTTTTGATAACGCGGCAGGCGATTTCACCGCGATTAGCAATCAGAATCTTCTTAAACATGGGGTGATCCTTGTCCTTGGCGCGGCAGCTTAAAGCGGCAAATTATCGTGTTTTTTCCAGGGCATGCTGACATCCTTGTTTTTCAGGATGCGCAGGGCGCCAGCGACACGCTTGCGGGTTGAATGGGGCATGATCACCTCGTCAATGAAGCCACGGCTGGCGGCCACAAAAGGGTTGGCAAAACGATCTTCATATTCCTGGGTGTGGGCAGCGATCTTGTCATCATCGCCAATATCCTTGCGGAAGATAATTTCCACTGCGCCCTTTGCACCCATCACCGCAATTTCGGCTGTGGGCCAGGCGTAGTTCACATCACCACGCATGTGTTTGGAGCTCATGACGTCATAAGCGCCACCGTAGGCCTTGCGCGTAATCACCGTCACCTTTGGCACCGTTGCCTCGCCGATGGCGAATAAAAGCTTTGCACCGTGTTTGATGATACCGCCATATTCCTGGGTGGTCCCGGGCAGGAAGCCCGGCACGTCGACAAGGGTGACAATGGGGATGTTAAAGCAGTCGCAGAAGCGCACGAACCGCGCGCCCTTTCGTGACGATCCAATGTCCAGACAGCCAGCCAAAACCATGGGCTGATTTGCCAGAATACCGACTGTTGATCCTTCGATGCGACCAAAGCCAATAATAATATTCCCCGCAAACCCGGGCTGTATTTCCATGAAGTCGCCTTCATCAACCAGCTTTTCGATCAACTCCAACATGTCATAGGGCTTGTTGGGATTGTCTGGGATCAGTGTATCAAGGGACATTTCGATACGGTTCGGGTCGTCATAACTTTCGCGGACCGGTGGTTGTTCGCGATTGTTCAACGGCAGAAAATCATAAAAACGACGGGTCTGCAACAACGCCTCGACATCATTTTCAAACGCCAGATCCGCAACCGAAGATTTTGTTGTATGCGTGATAGCACCGCCCAGTTCTTCTTGGGTCACTTCTTCCTGTGTCACGGTTTTCACGACATCGGGACCGGTGACAAACATGTAGGAGGTATTTTTGACCATGAAGATGAAATCTGTCATGGCCGGGGAATACACGGCGCCGCCAGCACAGGGGCCCATAATGACCGACAATTGCGGAATAACGCCAGACTGTTCGATATTCCTCTGGAATACCTCGGCATAGCCCGCCAGGGACGCAACGCCTTCCTGAATACGCGCGCCGCCAGAATCGTTCAATCCAATGACAGGGGCGCCAACTCTGGCCGCCATATCCATGATCTTACATATTTTTTCGGCGAAGGTTTCAGACAAGGCCCCCCCAAAGACGGTGAAATCTTGTGAGAAAACAAAAACCAGACGACCGTTGATGGTGCCCTGCCCCGTGACCACGCCATCACCAGGGATTTTGTTCTTTTCCATGCCGAAATCGGTGTTCCGATGTTCGACAAACATGTCGTATTCTTCAAAGGATCCGTCGTCCAACAGAACTTCAAGCCGTTCCCGCGCCGTCAGCTTGCCACGACTGTGCTGAATATCGATGCGGCGTTGTCCGCCGCCGAGCCGGGCTCTGGCGCGACGTTTTTCAAGTTCCTGTAAAATATCTTGCATGATATCCCCTGAAAGAGAGTGTATTCGGTAATTGCCCTGAATTCTGCACAGAGAATCCAAGAACGCTTCGTATAGCAAAGGCCATTCGGTTTTGTAACAGAAACCGACGTGTTTGGCAGGGTTAGAGGCTTGTTTTTTACAGTGTCAATTTATCCCAATGCGATGACAAATTTCTGTGCGGCGACCATCTCGGCTATTCGAATATTATGGCGCTCTTCGGCTTCTTCATCAGTGCCCCATAATTTTGTCTGCCAACGGTCTTCCATGTGGCTGATCTCGTAGGCTTCCTCGGCTTGCAGACGCCCCCTTAGAACCGCCAGCGCAATGATCAGCGAGCCGGTAATATGGGTCATGCGGTCCACCGCTGCCAACGCAAAATTGTCGCACGCCGCCACCAGGTCTTTTGCCGTCTGAAGGGCCGCGTCAGACTGTGTGACTCTGACAATCCCACGGGCAACAGTAAGGTCGATCTGCAAATCAGATGCCGCCCAGTCCAGCAGAGGTTGCCAGGCTTTTGTTTGTTCCTCCAAAAGTTCTTGCGGGTCGTCAGCGCGATAGCACAATAAGTCCGAGCCAGCATAAGCGGCTGTTTCGTCGATGACCATGTGGCGTGAAATACGCGTCCGGTCCAGGGCCGCATAAGCCAGGGTGGTCAGCCGCATGACAGACTGGTCCAACTCGCCTTCCTGTGCGTCCCATTCAGATGCAATGGCCTGCGCCAACGCTAATGTCGGCACAATAAAAGGCGTTGTGGCGGGCGTTCTGATAGCACGGCCATCCAGTGTCACCGTGAAGCCCGTTTCTGCAGGCGCTGCCGTGGCGGCCTTGTAAAATCTTTTCATCGCAACTCTTCCAACAGGCTTTCCAACCTGC
>SMXS01000002.1 GCA_004356955.1 Alphaproteobacteria bacterium
AATTTTGGCACCGATAGCGCGTTTGCCGATAATGTGGCGCTGGAAATGCGCCGCAACCAGGAACGCTATGAGTTCTTGCGTTGGGGCCAGAACGCCTTTGACAATTTCCGCGTTGTCCCACCGGGCACCGGTATTTGTCATCAGGTGAACCTGGAATATCTGGCGCAGACGGTATGGACCAGCGCTGATGGCGACACCACCGTGGCCTATCCCGACACTTGCGTCGGTACCGATTCGCACACTACCATGATCAACGGCCTGGCCGTTCTGGGTTGGGGCGTGGGTGGCATTGAAGCCGAAGCCGCCATGCTGGGACAACCTGTCTCGATGCTGATCCCCGAAGTCATTGGCTTCAAATTCACTGGCAAGATGCGCGAAGGCAATACGGCCACCGATCTGGTGCTGACCGTTACCCAGATGCTGCGGGCACGCGGCGTTGTTGGCAAATTTGTCGAATTCTTCGGTCCAGGTCTGGACGAATTGTCGCTGGCTGATCAGGCGACCATCGCCAATATGGCCCCGGAATATGGCGCAACTTGCGGCTTCTTCCCGATTGACCGCGCGACCATAGACTATTTGACCTTTACCGGTCGCGACGCTGATCGCGTGGCACTGGTCGAGGCCTATGCCATTGAGCAGGGCATGTGGCGCGATGCCAACACGCCGGACCCTGTGTTTACCGACACGCTGGAATTGGACCTTGGTGCTGTTGAGCCATCAATTTCTGGCCCTAAACGTCCGCAGGATCGCGTCGTGCTGGCGGATGCTGCCACTGCTTTTATTGGCGAACTCAATGGCCAATTCGATAAAGGCGACGAAATCGGTCACCGCGTTGACGTTGCCGGGGCAGACCATGGTTTGGGACATGGCGACATTGTTGTTGCCGCCATTACCAGTTGCACCAACACGTCGAACCCCAATGTATTGATCGCGGCTGGGCTGGTTGCCCAAAAAGCCCTGTCCAAGGGCCTGTCGGTCAAGCCGTGGGTCAAGACATCCCTGGCGCCTGGTTCACAGGTCGTAACAGAATATCTAGAGGCCGCTGGCCTGCAGGAACATTTGGACAATCTGGGCTTTAACCTCGTCGGTTATGGTTGCACGACCTGTATTGGTAATTCGGGCCCGCTGGCGGTGCCTATTTCCAATGCCATCAACGAAAACGACCTGGTTTGCACATCCGTGCTGTCGGGCAATCGCAATTTCGAAGGCCGTATCAGCCCGGACGTGAGGGCCAATTACCTGGCCTCGCCACCGCTGGTGGTGGCCTATGCCATTGCAGGCACGATGTGCTTTGACATTGCCAAGGATTCGCTGGGCGATGACCAGGACGGTAACCCCGTCTATCTGGCAGATATCTGGCCGTCGAATGCCGAAATCACCGAAGCCGTCAACGCCTCGCTGACCCCCGAGATGTTCAGTGAGCGTTATGCCGATGTCTTTACCGGCAGCGAAGCCTGGCAGAGTATCAAGACCGCGACTGGCACCACCTATGAGTTCAACCCAGACAGCACCTATGTGCGTCTGCCGCCATTCTTCGAGGGCGACGAAGCCGCCAGTGGCGCTGCCGACATCGAAGGCGCCAGCATCCTGGTGCTGTTGGGTGATTCGATCACGACCGATCACATCTCGCCTGCCGGCTCGATCAAGCCTGACGGACCAGCTGGTGACTATCTGAGCAGCCACCAGATTGCCGAATCAGATTTCAATTCGTTCGGGTCGCGTCGTGGCAATCATGAAGTGATGATGCGCGGCACCTTTGCCAACATTCGTATTCGTAACGAGTTGGCACCGGGCACCGAAGGCGGTTGGACCACCCATGTGCCGTCGGGCAAGGTCATGAGCATCTATGATGCGGCCATGCAATATGTCGATGCGGGCACGCCATTGGTTGTGATTGCTGGCAAAGAATATGGCACCGGATCATCCCGTGACTGGGCAGCCAAGGGCACCCGGTTGTTGGGCGTCAAAGCCGTCATCACTGAAAGCTATGAGCGTATTCACCGGTCAAACCTGATTGGTATGGGTGTTATCCCGCTGTCGTTCAAAGACGGGGAAACCCGCCAGACATTGGGCCTGACAGGCAAAGAAACCATAAGCCTGACCGGACTTTCGGGCGGTATCACACCGGGCATGGATGTGGCCTGCACCATCACTTATGAAGATAGCAGCACCAAACAGATTAGCCTGTTGTGCCGTATCGATACCGGTGACGAAGTTGCCTACTATATGAGTGGCGGCATCCTGCAATATGTGATGCGCAACCTGGCAGCGGCTTAGTTTTTTTCACGATCAATTATCGGATCACACTTCTTCACTGAAGTGTGATTCGAATCTACCCGCCAAGGTTTCTATGTTGTGTGACATGACACCACCCGACTCACTCACGCGCATGACAGCCACACCGTCTTGGTTGGTCGGCCTCTTTGCCTTACTGGTGGCAGCCTTGCTGTCCATCCAGTCTGGCCACACGGAAGATACGACTGAAGAGGAGACGCCAGGGCAACTCTCTGTCGTGGAATTGTTCAGCAGCCAAGCGTGCGGGGCCTGCCCGCCAGCTGTCGAGTTGTTGCAGGAAATCGCCCAACGGCCTGACGTTCTGGCCCTCAGCTGGAGCGTCAATTACTTTGATCATGATAGCTGGCAGGACACGTTGGCCAAGCCAGCCTTTGGTGCGCGCCAGCGGCGCTACAACATTCAACATGGCATTCCCGGGGTGCGCACGCCGCAAATGGTCATCGGTGGTCAGGTCGATATCGTCGGCGCCAAACCTGATGAAGTAAAGGCGGCCCTGGCCCGGGCAGGTATCAAGTCTCGGCCTATCCATGTCAAACACACTGCCGAGGGCATCTCATTTGATCTTCCAGCTTCGGATACTATCCGGCGGGGCACTGTTACGCTGGTGCACTTCTGGGACGAGGTCTCTGTTGATATCGCGGCTGGTGAAAACCAAGGTAAAACCATGACTTACCGGCATGCCGTGATGGATATCAAACCCATCGGCATCTGGGATGGCAGCGCCCAGCACTTTAGCCTCAGCGCCGCTGATCTATG
This sequence comes from Alphaproteobacteria bacterium, assembly GCA_004356955.1. Classification (GTDB taxonomy): domain Bacteria; phylum Pseudomonadota; class Alphaproteobacteria; order SMXS01; family SMXS01; genus SMXS01. The sequence goes on from SMXS01000002.1 coordinate 3,052, forward strand.
CGATCATGGCAATGCCCTGTTGGTTCAGGATGAAGACAGCGGCGCCATTATCTTTGCAGCCCTGATACGCCGACCTTAGGGTCAGGAGCCTAAGTTAATCGGCGATTAACCGAGACAATCGAGCCGAAAAGCTGGTTGGGTCAAGCGGCGCTTCGCCTTCCAGAATACGGGCCTGATCCAACAATAAATGGGCGGCATCGGCCACCGCATCCAGACCATTTTTTCCATTGGCCTTATCAACCAGAGACCGGATCACGGCATGGCGGGGATTGAGCTCTAATATGCGGGGCATGGCTGCATCCAGCTGATTATGCTGTTGCAGGATGCGTTGCAGATTGATGTCCATATCGGAATCGTCGGCAACCAGGCAGACGGGGCTGTCGGTCAAACGGTCGGTCGAGCGCACATCCTTGACGTGCTCGCCCAGATGTTCCTTCAACGCAACGATCAATATATCCAGATCGCCCTCAGGCACGGCTTCGGGCAGGTCCTCTTCGGATTTAGCGTCGCCCAGGTCTGACAGGTCTGACCCACCGCGGGTGACCGACTTCAGCGCCACACCTTCATAGTCAAAGACCATCTGCAGCCAGAAATCATCCACCGGGTCCGACAACAACAACACATCCACATCGCGCGACACAAACCCTTCAAGATGCGGGCTGCGGCGCGCTGTGGCAAGATCGGGGGCGCTGACATAGTAGATGGCTTTCTGGTCGTCTTTCATAGCAGCAACATAATCTGCCAGGGAAAGCCAGCCATCCTGTTTGGCCGACCGAAAGCGCGCCAGCTTTAACAGGGCATCGCGGCGCTCGGCGTCTTCGTAGATGCCTTCTTTCAGGACAGCACCAAAATTTTCCCAGATGCCAGCATAGGTTTCAGGGTCTTTGTCGGCCGTTTTCTCCAGCTCTGCCAAGACGCGGCCTGTCACAGCTTTGGATATGCGCATGGCGACCTGGCTGTTCTGCAGCATTTCGCGGCTGATGTTCAGGGGCAGATCTTCAGAATCGATGACACCGCGCAGGAAGCGCAGATAACCGGGGATCAACTCGCCGGTATCATCGGTGATAAACACGCGTTTTACATAAAGTTTCACGCGCGGCTTGCGGTTCGGGTCAAACAAATCAAAGGGGGGTTCGCCGGGAATATACAAAAGCGCTGTATATTCGATCGTCCCCTCGGCCTTGTAGTGCAGCACGTGGGCGGGCGCGTCCATAGCATGGGCGACGTGATGGTAGAACTCGGTATATTGCTCGTCACTGATGTCAGATTTTGACCGTGTCCACAGGGCAGACGCGGCGTTGATCGTCTCGGCAGACGGGTCTTCGCCTTCGGTAATTTCCACCAGTTGGATCGGCAGGCCAATATGGTCCGAATAGGTTGTGACAATGTGCCGCAGGCGCTGGGGTTCCAGATATTCTTTGTCTTCATCCCGCACATGCAGAATGACGGTGGTACCGCGACTATCGCGTTCGGCGGTGTCTATGCGAAAGTCGCTTTGCCCGTCAGAACGCCACGACCACGCCTCGTCTGACCCGGCCTTGCGACTGATAACCTGGACATCATCCGACACAATGAAGGCGGCGTAAAAGCCAACGCCAAATTGGCCGATCAGCGACACATCCTTGGCGGCGTCGCCGGTCATCTGTTCGGCAAAGGCTGCAGTACCCGACCGCGCCAGAGTGCCCAGATTACTGATCAGGTCTTCGCGTGACATGCCGATGCCACGGTCTGCAATGGACAGGGTGTCTGCAGCGGCGTCTATTGTCAGGGTAATCGTATAGTCACCGTCACCATCAATTAGGCTGGCATCTGTCAGGGCCGCATAGCGCAGGCGGTCACTTGCATCGGCAGCATTCGAGATCAATTCACGCAGGAAAATTTCAGATTCCGAATAGACGGATCGGACCATCAATTGCAGTACGCGCGATACTTCGGCCTGGAATTCGTGGGTTTCAGTGGTTTTGGTGGTTTCGCTTGTTTGGTCGGCCTGTGCAGACATGGGTTTCCCTTGTGTTTGTCGACTTGTCGACAGATGTGTTTGTCGACTTCTCGACCGGCTAAATAAGGCCAGTGGACAGGCATTTCAAGAGGTAAAAGGCGTGGGCATCTGTCTTTGGCCAGTGCACCATAAAGGAAAAAGTGGGCAGCAGGCTGGCAAAAGGTGGGCGGCGCACAGGCAAAAAGATGCCCGACCAGATCTTGGGTAAAAGGTCTTAGGGGCTACTAATCCCACCCATTTTCCGGCCGGGCTGACGCGGTCAACG
>SMXS01000014.1 GCA_004356955.1 Alphaproteobacteria bacterium
GGCCTTGCAGGCCCTGCGCGCCACCACCATAGATGCCGCGTGGCAAAGCTTCCTCGAGGAAGACCGGGGATCGATCGAAATTGGCAAGCGCGCTGATATGGTGATATTGGCCGATAACCCCCTGCGACGACCAGACACCATGGATGACATCACCATTCTAGAGACAATCGTAGGCGGCACCTCTGTTTATAAAAATGAGAGCGTCTACAAAAACGAGGGCGCTGACTAAGCGCTGACGAGAACGGATAAGACCATGAGTGAGAAAAAATTACGGGCGGCCATTCTGGGTGCCAGTGGCTATACGGGGGCAGAGCTGGTGCGGCTGTTGTCCAAACACCCCCATGTCGACATCGTGTTGCTGACCGGCGACCGGCGCGCCGGTGACAGCATGGGCGACGTTTACCCACAATTCGGCGGGCTGGACCTGCCAGACCTGATCGCCATTGATGATGTTGAATGGGCCGGTGTCGATTTGGATGTGGTGTTCTGCGGCATGCCCCACGGCACGACGCAAAAGATTGTCCAGGGCCTGTTCCACAAGACCGGCCACACGCTGGTGGACGAGCTGATCATGGAACATACAGAGGACTATATCGCCGAGATCAAAAAGCCGGTGAAGGTCATCGACATGTCGGCCGACTTTCGGATTGATGATGCCAACACCTATGCCGAACTGTACGGGCACGAACATTACGCCCCGGCGTTGCAGGACATTGCGGTCTATGGCCTGACAGAATTCGCCCGCGACGCCATCAAGGACGCCGATCTGGTGGCCTGCCCAGGCTGTTACCCAACCGGGGCCACCATGGCGTTGATCCCGCTGTTGCAGGCAGGGTTGATTAATCCGGACGAGATTATTATCGATGCCATCTCGGGCGTGACCGGGGCAGGGCGGTCGTTGAAGGAAGGCAATCTGTTCACCGAAGTGTCGACCGGCGTGCATGCCTATGGCATCGCCACCCACCGGCACGGGCCCGAGATCGAACAGCAATTGGCCAAGGCAGCTGGTCGGGAGAGCAAAGACATGCTCGTGACATTCACGCCCCATCTGGCCCCTATGAACCGGGGTATCCTGACAACGACTTATGTGCAGCTGACCGACGGCAAAACCGTCGATGATGTGCAGGATTGTCTGGAAGGCCGATTCAATGACGAACCTTTCGTGCGGGTGCTGCCCGATGGCCAGATGCCCCATACGCGCCACGTGCTGGGCACCAACAACGTACTGATCGGCATTGCCGCAGACCGGCGGCCGGGCAGGGCGATTATCGTTACGGCGATTGATAACCTCACCAAAGGCTCATCCGGCCAGGCCCTGCAAAACATGAATGTGATGTTCGGTTTCGACGAAAAAACAGGCCTGGATATCGAAGCCGTGTTTCCGTGAGTGCTTGATGAGTAAAAGCGGCAACATTCATTCCTATAAAGGCATCACGCCGACCATCGCAGATGATGTGTATATCGCCCCCGGCGCACATATCATCGGCGATGTGGTCATCGGCGCGACGTCATCCATCTGGTTCAACGTGGTGGTGCGCGGCGACGTGAACGAAATCCGCATGGGCGAACGCAGCAATATCCAGGACAACTCTGTCATCCACGTCACCGAAGGCGGCGCAGGCACCTATATCGGCAATGACGTGCTCATCGGCCACATGGTGCTGATGCACGCCTGCACCATCCACGACGGCGCGCTCGTCGGCATGGGTGCCACCATCATGGACAACGTCGTCGTCGGCAAAGGCGCCATGATCGCCGCCGGTGCCCTGGTCACCCCCAACAAACAAATCCCTGCGGGAGAACTATGGGGCGGCCGCCCAGCCAAAAAAATGCGCGACCTCTCAGAAGCCGAAATCGCAAATAATGCGAGGCTGTGCCACGGCTATGTAATCAGGCGCGCGGAGTATTTAGCGGAGGGGTAACCCTACCCCCCAGCTTTAAACTTTGCCCATATCCTGTCGGCCACTTCCTTCGTTTCGCCCTCATATCTTGGGACGAAATACAACCGCTTCATGGTTGATCGGGCGGGGTAGATGACCTTGGCATCCAACAGCGCGTCGCTGATCAGCATATTGGCCGCGGCGTTGCCATTGGCGTATTGCATGTGGTTCGAGATGCTGGCGGCGACGTCGGGGCGCATCAGGTAATTATAGAATTTGTAGGCCCCTTCGCGGTTGGGCGCGCGGCTGTCGATGGTCATCAGGTCCATCCACACACGGGCGCCCTCGATTGGGATTGAGTAGTGAATATCGATGCCATTGCGCAGATCGATGGCCCTTTGCTTGGCCCGCATGCTTTCGCCAGCCCAGCTAAAGCTGGCGCACAGGCGACCATCGGCCAGCTTGTCTTCCATGCCGGTTGACGAGATCGACTTGATATAGGGACGAATGGCCATCAGCGTGTCTTCGGCCTTGGCGATGATCTGTGGGTCTGTGGTGTTGGGTTGCTCGCCCAGATAGTTCAACACGGCAGGGATAACTTCTTCTGGCGCGTCCAGCACATGCACACCGCAATGGGCCATCTGTTTAATCTTGGCCGGGTCAAAATACAGCGCCAGTGAATCGATATCGTCAGCCAGGGCTGCGGGCAGCTTGGCGCGGTCTACAGCCATGCCCGTGGTGCCCCACAGATAAATTTCCAGATACAGGCGCGGTGGGAAGTCTTTGTTTGGGTTGCGACGCGACAGCACCCGACGATATTCCCGCGACATATTGATGCGGTTAGGCAGCAATTCATTGTCCAGTCGCTCAAATCTCCCGTCAGAAATGTGCTTCAACAACACACGGCCCGGCGCGATGATGACGTCAAAGGCTTGGTCGCTATTCAGTATTTCGGCAATTTCATCATCAGAATCATAGGTGATCAGGTCGACTTTGATGTTCGATACCGTCTGAAACATCTTGACCACGCCAGGGTCGATGTAATTTGACCAATTGAGAACCCGGATGGTCTCGGCCTGCACCGCAGCCCCCGACATAATGAGAACGGCAAAGGCCGCGAAACACAGATTGGAAAATTGACGAATACGCATAGACGGACCCTTTGTAGAACTGATGGTGGCTTAACGGCAGAAACTATATCGATAGCACCACAGCCAAGCAAGGACGCGCGGTGGTATGATTGTTCTTACTAAGGGATAATTGGGAGAGAGCTATTTCCCTGTAAACACAGGCTTGCGCTTTTCAATGTAGGCTTTGATGCCTTCGGCGTGGTCGCGGCTGGTGCGGGTGATGACCATGTGGGACGAGATCAGGTCGAGGCTGGTGTTCAAATCTGCATTCAGGCCCTGTTTGACGGCGCGTTTGATCAGGCGCACGGGGATGGGCGCGCGCTCGCAGACGCCTTGGGCCCACTCGATGGTCTTTTCCAACAGTTCTTCGCGCGGGAAAATTTTGGTGACCATGCCCCAATCCTTGGCTTCTTGCGCGGTGAACAGCTCGGCGCCCCAGAACAGCTCCAACGCCTTTGACTCGCCGACAATGCGCGGCAAAAAATATGTGCCGCCATTGCCGGGCACCAGGCCGAATTCCGTATAGGTGATGCGGAATTTGGCGCTGTCGGCAGCAAAGCGCAGGTCGCATTGCAGGGTCATATCAACGCCAGCGCCATAGGCTGGGCCGTTGACCGCACAGATCACTGGCTTGTCAATTTCCGCCAATTTTTTGGGGATGCGGTGCAGCCCTTCCCAGAACTGGTTTTTTATGTCCAACAGCGGGGTCGGTTCCTTGGGCTTGTTGTTGTCGCCCAGATTGTTGACGTCACCACCACCACAGAACGCCTTGCCCGCCCCGGTCAGCACAATGGCGCCGATGTTGGTGTCCACCCGGCATGCCTCCAATGCCTCCAGATACAGGTCCAGCATCTCGCCGGTCAGGGCATTGTAATTATCGGGGCGATTGAAGGTGATCACGCCGACATTGCCGACGGTTTCAAATAACAGGTGAGGGGCTTCAGACATGGTGGTCTCCTGACGGGTCTTAGGGGTGCGAGGGGGTTCGATGATTTGTTCTAGAACGTGGTGTTGCCGATACCGCCATCAATGACAAGGCTTTGGCCAACCAGGAAGTTTGCCTGCTCGCTGCAGAACATGGCAACAAAGGCCCCTAAATCGTCCGGATTACCGAATTTTTCGGCGGGGATGCGCCATTCCTTGATGAATTTGTCGACCTCTTCATCATAGCTGGTGCCGTTTTTTTCGGCAAGCGCGGTATAGCCGTCATGAATGGTGGCCGTGTGGTACATGCCGGGCAGGATATTGTTGATCGTCACATTGTGTTTGGCGACTGCGTGCGCGACGGCGACAGAATAATTTACCAGGGCGGCCCGGGGCGGACCAGACAGAATGCGAATTTGCGCCGGGTATTTGGCCGCCCCGGTGCCGATATTCACGACACGACCCCAGCCACGCTGGACCATGCCATCAATCGTGGCTTGCATAAATTTAACCGGGCTCAACAAAGCAATCGACAGCGTGCTCTCCCATGCCTCTGTTGAGATGGTGCGATAGTCGCCCGTTGTCGGGGGCGGGGCACAGGTGCCGACCAGAATGTCGGGTTCGGGGCAGGCGGCCAGAATGCGTTCGCGCCCTTCGTCCGTGCTGTGATCGGCAACGATGGGCGTGATATTGGCACCGGTTTCCTTGGCGATTTCCTCGCAAGCCTTCTCCAGCCGCTCTTCACCGCGGGCCGAGACATAAAGCTCGCAGCCTTCTTTCGCCAGGGCCCGCACACTGCCTTTGCCCATGCCCGCACTGCCACCATTGACGATGGCCTTGCGGCCTTTGATCCCTAAATCCATTTTGTGTTCCTCATTGAGTTTGTGTGTTCATTCTGCCAGCGTCGCGTCCTTGGCTGCAGGCGTCGCGTCTCGGGCGAGGCGACGTGCATTGCGGCGTTCCAAGGCCTGGCGCAGGCGCAAGTGGCGTTCTTCAGTGATCGGATAGTTCCAGACGATAGCGGCGGCAGCCGTGAAAAATATCGGGACGGCCAGGGCATAGACCAACCGAAGGGCCAACAAGGCGTCAGGGTCTGTTGTGCCGCTGACATAGTCAAATGACCCCAGCGTCCACAGCGCCAGTCCGGGGCCAAAGGCCAGGGCGATCTTCGTGGCCATGGACCACATGGCAAAAAACATGCCTGCCCGGTTGTCGCCGGACTTCAGCGTATCCAGGTCGATCACATCGGCCTTCATGCTGTTGGTCATGGTGTAAAAAGTGCCACCGAAAAAGCCGGTGCCGGCAATGATCGGGGTCATCCACCAGATGTCGCCAGGGCCCAGCAGCAGGTATAGCGGCTGAATGGCTGAGAAGCTGACCAGACCAATAATCCAGGTGCGATGCTTGCCAATGCGCTTGGATAGCCACAGCCAGAACGGGATACTGGCCAGATTGGTAATGTAAAAGGCCAGCAGAATGACAATACCGGCGGATTCCTCGTGCAACACGCCGCGCACAAAAAAGATGATGGTCGCAGTCGACATCGCGGTGCCGATGTAATTGATAAAGAACGCCGAAATCAGGCGCTTGAACGGCCCGTTTTTGAGCATGATCTTCATGCCTTCGATCAGGGGCATGGTTGCGGGCACAAAATTGTCCGACTCTGGCACCTGCGTTACCGTCAGGCTGACGCTGATCGGCAAGATGATCAGCAGGAAGATGCCGATGATCTCGACAATGGCCGGGGTGCCGCTGATCGCATAAAACGTCACAGCAATAGACGGGATAAGCTTGGAAACGATGTTGGCGGCCAGGCCCAATGCTGTGCGCCACGAGGTGATTGTTGTTCGCTCATTATAGTCCGGCGACAATTCAGCCGCCCAGGCGTAATAGGGGATCAACAGCATTGTCCAGCCCAGCCACAGGACGGCCATCCAGGTTAAAAAGTACCAGATGGATATGTCGTTCACCGTGTCATCGGATGGGAAGAACAACATGTACACGCCCAGCAGCATCACCGGCATGCCAGCGATCATCCAAGGCCGGCGGCGGCCCCATCGCGTATTGGTGCGGTCACTGAGATAGCCAATGGCCGGGTCGGTGATCACGTCAAATATACGGGCGAGTAAATAGGCGGTGCCAGCAAGGCCGGCGCTCAGGCCCAGATCATCGACATAGAAGTTCAGAATATAGGCGGTGACCGGGACAGCGGCGACCTGGATGGGCATTTCTGACAAGCCAAAGAAGAACAATAGTCGTTTGGATAGTTTTTGATGATCTGCAGATGACAAGTGCGTGCTCCGTGCCTGATATTGGACGCAGACGCTATCAGATCATTTCTGGAACCAAAAAGAAAAAGTAAAAAGCGTTATATTTATGTATGCGCTTGCGAAATCTGGACAAAGTGCACTAGGCTTTCGGCCACAGAAGCACTCGCATTACCGATTTACCGACACAGGAGTTTGAAATGACCGTCATTATCTCTGGCTATATGGAGCTTGTAGACCCGTCACAGATGGAAGAAATGCTAACCAAAGCCCGCCCGCATATTCAGGGTGCTCTCGATGAAGAAGGCTGCATCGCCTATTCGTGGACCAAGGATTTCATGGTCGAAGGCCGTCTGCAGATTTATGAAGAATGGACCACGTCAGAAGCCCTCGAGGCCCATCTGCAAAGCCATTGGTACCGCGACATGGGTGCCCATCTGGCCAATTTCGAGCGCAAGCCCATGACCAACGTCATCAAGAAGTACCGCGTTGACCTGGAAGAACCTGTGTATGACGACGCCGGTGTGGCACGCGGTCATTTCTTTACCGAAGGCAAATAGCGCGCATTGATAGGCGGCGACCCAGGGGATTGATCAAATGAATGTTGAAAACCCGAAAGGCTTGAAACCAGGTGTCGCCCGTACGCCTGGGCAAACCACGCGACAGGTGATCGAACGCGATCCGATCCAACCACCCGCGGCGATTTATGATCAGAACTTCACCTGGGAATCCGACGCCGATATTTCGTATGACCGCTATATCGACCGCGATTTTTACGATCAGGAAATGGACAAGATGTGGACCAAGGTCTGGCAATGGGCCTGTCGCGAAGAACACATCCCCAATGCGGGCGACCAATATGTATACGACGTTGGCACCTATTCGATCCTGATCTGCCGCACAGAATCTGGCGCGGTAAAGGCCTACCACAATTCATGCCTGCATCGCGGCACGCAGTTAAAGCCAACTGATTTTGAAGGTCAGGGCGACCACATCCGCTGTCCCTATCACGGCTGGACGTGGTCTTTGGATGGCAAGCTGATCGACCAGCCCTGTGATTGGGATTTCCCCCATGCCAAACCCGAAGATTTTTCCCTGCCCGAAGTACAGGTCGGTCTGTGGGGCGGTTTTGTCTTCATCAATATGGATGAAAACTGCGAGCAGCTGGCGGATTATCTGGAAGTTCTACCCGACCACTTCAGCCAGTTTTTCCCGCTGGAACGCCGCTATATAGAGGTACATATTCGCCGCACCCTGCCGTGCAATTGGAAGGCCGGGGTGGAAGCCTTTATCGAGGCCTATCATGTGCGCGAAACCCATCGCGGTGGGCTGGCTGACAGCAACGCGGCCACCAATGCGGAATACGACATCTTTGGCGACAATGTGTCGCGCTTTATCCATACGCGGGGTTATCCAACACCGACCTGGCCCGAGGATGAGACCGACCAGGATATTGCGGACGCCATGGCAGCCCGTATTGCTGAGGCCGAGAAATTGCGGGCCGAGCTGGGCGCGAAGTATAATTTCGACATGAGCGAATATTCGGAATGCGAAATGCTTGATTCTATTGAGTACTTCTGCTTCCCCAATATGTTCTTGTTCCCCGGCCTGTCGCTGCCGATGATTTATCGTTTCCGTCCCAATGGGGATGATGTCGATAGTTGTTGGTTCGATCTGATGTTCCTGCGGCCCTTGAGCGAAGGTGAAGAACACCCCGAACCGCCCGAATGCGTGCATCTGGATGTCGATCAGGTCTATGCGACAGTACCGGATATGGACCCGATGCTGGCGGTTGTGTACGAACAGGACACATCAAACATGGAAGCTCAGCAAAAGGGTTTCAAGGCGTCCAAAAAACGGGGTGAGACCCTGGCGAATTACCAGGAATGCCGGACACGGCAGATCCATAAGACGCTCGATAAGTACCTGAACGCTGAGTAGCATTCAGGGGGAGATAAATATCTGAATAAGTAGGGACCCATCCCTAATGCCGTTCGTGCCGAGTGATTTGCGTAGCAAATTGTATCGAGGTGCGGACACGTTGCCGTCTTCCCCAATCTACATCAGCGTGTTCATACCTCGATACAACGCGCCACTTCGTTCCGCGCCACTCGGCACGAACGGGATATAGGGTGTGTGTTGGTGGAAAGTGATTCCCATCCTGAACTACCGTGTCCTACAAAACCAGCCAGCCACCGTCTGCTGGCAAGTAAATCCCGGTGACAAAGTCACTCATGGGGGACGCCAAAAACAGCGCTGCTTTGCCGATATCTATGGGGTCGCCCCAACGGCCTATGGGCAGGCGCGAAATGCGCGCAGCCACAGTGTCTGCCAGGGGTTCACCCGTCGCTGGCGGCACCTCGCCGGTGAGGGGCGGGGCTTCACCACCGCGCACCCATGTTGGCCCAGGGGCCAGGGCATTGACGTTGATGCCATCGGGGGCCAATTCCAATGCCAGGGTTTTGGTGATCATGTTCACGGCTGCTTTGGACCCGTCATAGGTCACCCCAACGCCGGGGGTCATGGCCTGGGTCGATGCAATATTGATGATGCGCCCACCATTGCCCGCTGCCCGCATAATCTCGGCCGCTTTACGACAACAGTAAAACACGCCATCGACATTGATCGACCACAGCGTGCGCCACATCTCGTCGGTAATGGTTTCAACGGGGCCGCCATATTCCAGGTAAACCCCGGCATTGTTGACCATGATGTCGAGCGACCCCAGCACATCCACGGTTTCCTGCAAGGCTGCGTCCACCGCTTCGCGGTCGGACACGTCCAGTTTGATGGCATGGCCGCCGACCTCAGTGGCCATCGCCGTTGCGCCTGCAAAATCAACGTCGCTGACGGCGACCTTTGCCCCGGCTGCGGCCAGCGCCCGGACAATGCCCGTACCGATCCCATTGCCGCCACCGGTAACGTGGGCCACCTTGCCCGACAGGTCGATCCATTCTGCAACATTCATCACTATTCCCCTTTTTAATTGGCTGGACCGTAGCGGGTTCTCAGCGCATGGGAAAGCCACTAGTCTGGCGCAAACATCCATTCATGCAGGAGCGCACCATGTCATCTTTGATCTGCGGTATTCATCATATCGGTATCGTTGTCCCGGACCTTGAGGCAGGGCGGAAGTTCTATCAGGACGTCTTTGACTTCACCGTCATTGGTGTTGACGATTGGGACGAAGGCAACACAGAAGTGAATAAATATGTCGGCATGGATGAATCCTCGGCCCGCAGTTACATGTTGCAGGGTGCCAACACCTATCTGGAAATATGGCAATACCTGACGCCGCCAACAGAAGTGGACCCATCTGATTATGTCGCCAGCGACCGGGGCTATCGCCACATCTGCTTTCTGGTGACAGACTTTGACGCGGTATTGGAAAAATTCTTGGCAGCGGGTGGATCGCTGATCAAGCCCCTAGGCAGTGGTCGCCCCGGCGGTGCCAAGATCCACTACTGCCGCGATCCCTTCGGCAACATTATCGAGCTCCTGGAAATGCCAGGGCGCGCGGGCTCCCGTATCCGTAATCTGCCAGGTGTGGAAGAAGAAGGGGTGTTTGCACCGCAGGGTGACCAATTATACGCACTGATGGACGGAGAGTTCATCGGCACAAAAGATGCGGCAGACTTGCCAGAATAGGTAAAGATAACAACAAGATGACTGAAGAAATCCCCCTTTACGGCGTTGAGGATACCTCCTTCAAGGCTGCTGGCCAGTATGACGGCATCAAACAGATGGTTGATGACTTTTACGACATCATGTCGTCTACCCCTGAGGGCGCGCAAATTGTCCGCATGCATCCCAAGGACCTGTCGATCTCGCGCGATAAGCTGACGCGCTTTTTGTGCGGTTGGACCGGCGGGCCCAAGCTTTATTCCGAGAAATACGGTTCGATCGCCATCCCCATGGCCCATTCCCATCTGCGCATTGGTTTGGGTGAACGCGACGCCTGGCTGTTCTGCATGAAGCAGGCCATCGACAAACAACCCTTCGCCGACAGCTTCAAGACATATTTGTACGAGCAACTCTGCGTGCCAGCGGAGCGCACACGGGTGGTGTCAGAAAAGCTCCACGCTAAATAACCTTTCAGCGAAGGCTAGGGTCCACTTGCCCCCACACGAAAGATGTCCTTTTTCCGCAAACCGAGAAATGGTTTCCTGCCGGAGCCTGTGCCCGCGAAGGCGGGGTGCAGGAATGACGAAGAGGTTGTAAGTTCAGAAATTCCGTTCGTGCCGAGTGATTTGTTCACACGTTAGTGGGGGCAGTTTGTATCGAGGTACGGATACATTGCCGTCCTGTAACATCTACATTGATGCGCCCGCACCTCGATACAATTTGTCGCTGACGCGTCAAATCACTCGGCACGAACGAAGAGCGAAAACTGCGACTGCTGTGCTAAATCTTGCCCAGGCCCCAGCTGATGCCACGGCGCAATAGTTCGTAGTAGATCGGCAGTTCCCACGAACAGAATTCGGGTTCTACCAAATCGGTTATGGGTTGCATGTCGAAGGGGCCGCGGCAGTGGCCCAACAGCAGGTACAGCACAGACCCATTCAGATATTTGTGTTCATACATCTGGGGGCGGGGCTTGCCTTCGTCCCATATTTCCACTGCATAACCGACAGCGGGGATATCGTAATTGGCCTCCAGCAGTGTATGGGCGCTGTCTGAGAATTCGCAATAATAGGGTTCGTCAAACGTATCGAAGTCTTCCAGCCCTTTGGTCACAGGGTGTTCATGATCGACGACGCGCACATGCATGTCCGAATTAGCCGGGTGCGATATAAATCGGCTGCCTAACATCTTCATCAACTCGGGCGCACGGTCGGGCGTGGCGGCCTTGCCGTCGATAAATTCGACAATCGCGTTGGTGCCGTGCAGGGCGTACCACTTGCCGCCGCCATCCAGAAAACGTTTCAGTCCTTCCTGTTCTGCCTCATTGGGATAGACATTGCAGGTATAGGTGATCAGCAATTCGCATTGGTTGATGGTGTCACTGTCGCTGTAATCATTGCCAACATGGACTTTGACATCCTTGTGTTCGCTCAACAGCTTCAACAGCTCCAGCCGCGCAAAGTCTGTGCCGTGATATTGTGCGTTGCACAGCAGGTAGACGTCCTTGCGGCCGCCCGGCTTTGCGCTTTGATGATTTTCTAATGACATATTCTTCCCCTTAACGATCTTTTTTCGATTCAGCCCTATTCTTGCCACATTGTGTCTTCAATGTCTTCCTGTCGGCGAGGTCATCTGTCTCCCCCACCCCGTTCCCCCTGAAGGGTTGGGAGATGATCCGCCGACAATTCCCCGAATAGGATCAGTCAATTATCCTTCAGACCGCCAGACTATTTGTTGAGGCCATACTAATTGTTGAGGTATGCGGCGGCTTGCTATAAATCAACGCTATTGCCATGCTGGCAATGCTTTAACACAGGGTTAAACGTCATGTATTCCGAGTTCCATCGTATCAAACGGCTGCCTCCGTATGTCTTCGCTGAAGTCAATGCGATGAAGGCGGCCGCGCGCGCGAATGGCGAAGATGTCATCGACTTTGGGATGGGCAACCCCGACCTGCCAACGCCCGATCATATTGTGCAAAAAATGATCGAGGCGACACGGGACCCGTCGACCCATCGCTATTCCATGTCCAAGGGTATCCCCGGCCTGCGCAAGGCCTTGTGTGGGTATTATGAACGCCGCTTTGGTGTTGATCTGGATGCCGAAGAAGAAGTTGTGGTGACGCTTGGGTCCAAGGAAGGCCTGGCAAATCTGGCCATGGCCATGAGCGCCCCTGGCGACGTCATTCTGGTGCCCAACCCCAGCTATCCGATCCATCATTTCGGCTTCATCATTGCCGATGCCACGATCCGCCACCTGCCGACACCGATCGAAGACGCCGAGGACGGTGAACATTATATCGACCGCTTCATCAAGGCGATGGATCAGGCGGTGCGCCATTCGGTGCCCAAGCCTCTGGCCGTTGTGCTGAACTTTCCGTCCAACCCGACCGCTCATGTGGTCGATCTCGATTTCTATGTCGAAGTTGTGAAGTTCTGTCGCAAAAACGAACTCTATGTGATGTCAGACCTGGCCTATGCCGA
>SMXS01000015.1 GCA_004356955.1 Alphaproteobacteria bacterium
GGCAAAATGCTGTTGGTAGGTGAAATCTGCTACATCGATGAGGCTGGAGCAACACTACAGCAACTCGACGACGGAGATGTACTGACAATGGATGAGGCCAAAGCTTCATGGACGGCATTGTGATTTTGGTTCGTGTTAATAGTGTCTGCTTATAGCCATAAGCGGACCTTAGGGCTCTTGCTGCATCTGTACTAGGCTTCCATTGTTCATCATACGTTTCAGAAGGATTGGGAGGGCCCCCGTGTACACAAATCTGAAGGAAAGAACAGGAGCCCTGCTTGCGGCGGCAGAAGACGGCGACCTGGCGAGCAAACTAGGGTCTGAACCCAATTTAACTTATTGATTTGTAGTGATGAATTGTGATTCGATCTTCGTAGGAGGGGTTGTCTCATGAGATTTGATTTATCAGACGAAGAATGGACGGCGATTGCGCCGCATCTACCCAAGCAAGGCCGGGGCCCAAAACGGGTTGATGACCGGCGCGTTATGAACGGTATTTTCTACATCCTGCGCACGGGTGCACCGTGGCGTGATCTACCGGACCGTTATGGGCCGTATACGACCGTCTATAATCGTTACGCCAGATGGGCCCGTCGCGGGGTATGGCGATCAATTTTCGAAGCCCTCGCCAAACAGAGCGACGACAGTCTGTTTTTTGTCGATAGTTCCATTGTTAAAGCCCACCGCGCGGCAACCGGCGCAAAAGGGGGGAACTGGCGCAGGATATCGGCCGCTCACGCGGAGGCCGCACGAGTAAAGTACACGCTGTTGTCGATGAAAATGGCCGTCCCCGCTGTCTGATCATCACAGGCGGGCAGGTTCATGATAGCCAGGTCATGCCCCGGTTGCTCAATGATGCCGGCGGTTCAATTGCGGTTGTTGCAGACAAAGCATACGGATCAAATTTGATCCGACAATGCATCACTGACCAAGGTGCGCTTGCTGTCATTCCGTCCAAGTCTAACGCCCGAAAACCAATCCCGCACGACAAGGCCCTTTATCGGATGCGCAACATCGTCGAGCGATTCTTTTGCACCATGAAGGACATGAGGAGATTGGCAACACGATATGAAAAACTCAGCGAAAACTTCCTCGCTATGGTGCATATATTTGCAATAAGATTGTGGATCAATTGAGTCCAGACCCTAGTAAACTGTCCCCGAATTAGATGTTGCCACCAATTTATTCATGTCGTGGCCCTAACGCCTCATACACCCAAACCCGCCCCGTCTTCTTGTTCAGGGACTTGCTTTGCTGGCGCTGGTCGCGGCTGTCATTTAATTGCGCCAGCACATCATCGGCGTCTTCGCCTTCAGCTTCATAGACCGCTAGATAGGGCAGGGGCGCGCTCTCGCCAGCCCCGCCCACCAGCTTAAAACGCTGGGCGCTCTGCCACCCGGCACTGGCGATAACTTCATCCAAATGCGTGTTTTCGTAATAGTCGTTAAAGGCGTCTTCACTGTTTTCAGTTGGTTCAGTTAGAACTAAGACGAGATGTTTTTTTGTCATGAGATTTCCTGCAGCCACTCTTCAATCAATTCCCCGCTCTTATCCCACAGCTGCCGCCCGTTCTCGGGGTCAGCCGCCGAGGGCGAAACCGCTTTTTCGCGCATCATATGTAAATAGACGCCCGTGCGGCCTGCCATGGCTTGGCCGGCGGCTAGTAACATGACGGGCTCGGTGGCTTTGTCGGGTGCGTGGAAGGCGAGGCGCATGATCGGGTTGACGATGATCTTGATCCAGCCGGGGGCCTCGCGGGCGATGTCAGACGCCACGGGCCCCGGGCATAGGGAATGTACCTCAATGCCGTTTGTTCGCCTCGCGAGTTCCGTGGCGAAGGTGCACAGGTGCAATTTGGTATAGCCATATTGGCCCATGCCGTCCTTGAGGCCGTAATCGATGAAATCGCCGAACTTGTCGAAATTTATCGGGCCGGACGACCGGTGGGATTCTGACGACACAAAGACAATGCGCGGCGGGTTGTCTGTATTGGCGGCGATGACCCCGTCGCGGGTCAGCCGTTCCACCATCAGGCGGTTGGCCAAAAAGTGGACCATGAACATGACCTCATAGCCCTGGGCCCCCTTGCGGGCTTTTAGGGGCATCAGCCCGGCGTTGAAGATGGTGATGTCGAGTTTGATGCTGCGATCGCGCAGCGTGTCACACAGCGCGCTGGCACTATCGAGGTCTGACAGGTCGACCTTCAGCATTGTCACTTTGTCGCTGCCGCTCTTTCTTTTGACGTCCTCACCTGCCTCGGGGTGGCCCGACCGGCAGGCCATGATGACATGAGCGCCGCGCCGGACGAGGTCAATGGCGATGGCTTTGCCCAGGCCGGTGTTGGAACCCGTGACCATGGCGGTCTTGCCGTCGAGGCGCTCGTCATCGCCCATGGGGTTGATCTGACCTTTTTCGCTGAACATGTCAGAGATCGCGGTGATGATCGCCGTGACCGGGTTCTTGTGGCCAACTGCATTGGGGTCTGTCCCATCACTCATGTTTGAGCCTCTGGCTGGATATTGAATTGTTGGCGATAGTCGGCAAAGTCGCCGTCCAGCTGGTCGCGGCTCATGCCAAAGTCTGCCGCATCATAGACATGGCGGCCATACTTGTTTTGCACCTGGCGGGTTAGCAAAGCCTCGGCATGGGCAATGGTCTCATTGTTGCATTTCACCCCCGCATGGGCATAGACGCGCCGTAGTTCAGCCAGCGGGTCGACGACCAAATCGGCATAGGCGACATCGACAAATCCGTCCGGATTCTTGGCACGAACTTCATGCGATAGATGAAGCAGCCGCTGGACCTTGCGTTGCCAATGAGATGATATCTCTAGCGTGTTGACTTCATTGCTGAATATACCGACACCGTGGCACACCATAGAGACGAAAGACGCCATGGTTTTCTGCGGGTCCCGGTGGGTCTGGATGATGCTGGCATTGGGAAACACCTTCAGAATGATGTCGAGATATTCCATGTGATGGGGTGACTTCAACACAGTGTTTTTTGCCGGGCTTTGCCAGTGCAGTAACTGCATCAGCTTCTTCATATAGTCGTACGCTGGGGTGTTGTCCTGCGCCTCCAGCCACGCGGCATAGGTCGGCACGCGCATGGTCGCCTCGGCGGACTGGCTCATGAACGATACGTCGAGGAACAGCACGTCTTCTTCGGGCATGTCCCACTCGATGGGATGGATGGCAAAGAAGTTTGGCGCGATGTATTTCAGCCCACGCTCGGCAATTTTGGCCTGGCGAATGCGGGCCTTGTTGCGTGTGTCGCCGGGCAGGGGGGCCGGGTTCAGCACTTCCCACGACAGGGGCGCGCGTGTTCTTGGGTCAGACGCCAACAGACGGTGCAAGAGCGTGGTGCCGGTGCGTTGCAGGCCCGCGATACAGAACACATGGCCCAGGTCGATTTCAAGAATTTCTGGATGGCGCTTGAACAGGGTCTCGGCCCGCAAGCGCGTGGCCAGCGCGTCGACCAATCGCTTTTGCATGATGGCAGTGCCCAGGGGCGACAGCTTGGCCTCTTCATTGATCGACTGTACCAGCACAGACAGCGGTTCCAAAAACCAGGCATCACCATAATCGAACAGGCTCGTCTTTTGCTGGGCCTTGGCCATCAGCTTGTTGACCTGCAGGGCCGGGTTGGGGCCGATGGCATTGAACAGGCGGATGGGGAGCGGCCGTTTCGTGTATTTCGGGCTCAAGCCAAATCCTTCACATCAGCCAGTTTGACCACGCGTGTTTGCGGCTGCGGTTTGGTCTCGGCGAATATCCAGCGGAACGACATGGTGCCCTGTTCGTGGCCCACCGTGTTGATCCAGTTGGGCACGCCCGGGTCCGTGTGCGCGACGACGATCCGCAGCGAGCCATCATCACGATAAGTCGCCAGATGCTTGTTGGTGTGGATGGTGTAATAGCGATAGTCGAGGCTTTCCATCCAGTAATTATTAAGCTGAAAATTCCAGTGATCACATTTGGGTGGCATGGCGTCGATCACCAGCGCCTCGTCGGGCCCCAGCACCCAGTGGGAATGGTAATAGGTGATGTTGGGGTCACCGCCTGCATTGTTTGACTTATCCTGGTCGAACATGGGTAACTCATTAGAATGTTTCTGGAAATCCCGCGCCCATTTGGCGAATAATATCGACGCACCCGCCACCAGCGTGCTGGCGTTCTTGAGGCCTTCATCGATCAGGGCTGGGGTCATATGACCCGCCGTTGCTGGACCATGTGTGGCGTCTGCGTCGATGCGTCGGATCGTCAGATCTGCAGGCGTCTCGTTGGCGCGGTCCAGATGCGTCTGGCGGATAATCAGCGTGCCGCTCTCGATGGTCATGGGCAGCCAATTACCCGCTGCAACATCAGAGGGCTTGTCCTTCGACAGCACAATCCGAAAGCTGCCATCGTCATTAACCTGCATATCCTTGGCATCCAGCCAACCGGTTGGGGGCATGCCGCCGCCCTGGCCGTAATGGCCGATCTGGGTGCCAAAGGTCAGGTAATAGACCGAATTGCGCTGGCCGATAATCTCGTAATCCCAGGCGCCATTGATGCGCGCCGTCTGGTAATAATTGTCGGGGTTGTCAGACCCCAGCTTGACCGTCTCATGCGCGACCCGGTGGATCACCGGCGCATTGGGGTCAGCAAATTCGACAAAGGCCTCTAGCCCCGCCCGCGTCAGGCGCGTCAGATAGCGATAGCCCTCGGCCTGGGAAAACGCATCGCGCGGCGTACCGGGAAAGGAAAGTGCCGCGCCTGCAGCCTTCAGCGTATCGCAAAATTCGTCCCACGATTGGCCACTGACCACCCGTTGTTCGGCAATGCTGTCTGGCGTCTTGCCGCGCAGGCGATGCCAGGCCAGCAGCACCCGGCGAAACAACGCTAGAATGCCAACAATGAATTTTCGCATAAGGTCCCCCTAAGTGTGAGGGCAGTATAGTGAAGGACGTGGCCACAGCACCAGCGTCATTCCAGCGGAAGCTGGAATCCAGGGATTCCAGAGCTTTTCTAGCAGCTGGATCCCGGATCAGGTCCGGGATGACGGGTTGAGTTGGATGGTATCGAATTAAATGGGGCCAGAATTAAATGGGGACAGTGCATATTTAATTAGATGATAATCTTTACTTATCAATGGGTTAAATTAAATTAATTATGCACTGTCCCCATTTAATTGGTCTTCGATATAGGACTTCAAACCGTCCGCCACGGACTGGAAACCCAGCCTTGTGGGC
Organism: Alphaproteobacteria bacterium; assembly: GCA_004356955.1. Lineage (GTDB taxonomy): Bacteria > Pseudomonadota > Alphaproteobacteria > SMXS01 > SMXS01 > SMXS01. The sequence continues at coordinate 5,234 of SMXS01000015.1, forward strand.
TCGCCATACAAGGCCATGACCAGGGGTGTTAACGCGCCACTGAAATAGTCCGTCGTCAGATATTCCGTGCGGCCATCGCCAAGGTCGCGCAAGCTCTGCCAGCGGTTCGCACACAATAGGGACGCATGGCCCATTTGCATGCCCCAGCAGATTGTCTGGCCATGCTCGACCAGGTTTATCCATTCCGTGCGCACGCTTTTGGATCGGCCCGGCATATCGACATGCAGGGTCACGGGCGACCCTACTTTCAGGTCGGTCTCGACTTGGGGGGTGAACGGGTTCCAGCGGTGGTAATGGTCAAAGTCGACCAGCGCATCCCAGACATCGGCCAACGGCGCGGCAATCTCTGACTGCCCGCTAATTTGCGCTGCGAAAAGTTTTCGTTGGCGAAATTTCAGATGAAAGGGGTGTTGGCGACCATCCATCATGTCTTCTCCAAAGTGATTGTCTGCCCCGAAATGATTGTCTGCCGCGCTATGCTTTCGTCTTGGGCCTGAATGTCGGCGGCAATCTGGCGCAGGATTTCCCGATCAGCGTCGTCTTTCACAGCGATGGAAAATTCTGCATGGGTCACGATGCCCGCCCACCGATCGGCCACCGCTTTGCCGATAGTGTCATAGGTACCGATGATGGCGAATTGGTGCAGCACATCGTCGCTGACCAGGGCGGGCAGGGCGTCCCAGTCTTGTGCTTTCGACAGCTGCCTGGCCCCGGCCGTCAGGTCTTGCAGGCCAAGGTGGGCAAAGGCGTCGGCATAAGCGGGCGTGGAGGCGTAAAACGCAATGCGGGCGCGGGCGTCTTCGGTCTTGGGGGCTAGCTCGGCTTCGTTACGGGCGGATGCTACCAAAGGCTTCATACACAAATCGAACGACCCGAGGTCGCGCCCAGCCTTGGCGGCGCCTTCGCGAACGGCAGGCAGCATCACCTCGGTGATATAGGACGGCGTGCACACCGGGTGGGGGCGCAGGCCATCGGCGACTTCACCCGCCATGCGGCTCATCACCGGTTTGACGGCGGCCAGATGGATGGGGATGTCGGGGTGGTCGATGGGCCCGGCATCAAACAGCGGGACCATCAGATTTAGGTTAAAATGTTCGCTCTCGAACGCCAGCCGCGAACCGTTCTGCCAGCAATTCCATACTGCGCGGATAGCCCCCACATAATCGCGCATCCACGGGCCCGGCGCGTGCCAGTCCATGCCATAGCGCCGGGTGATATGCCCGCGCACTTGGGTGCCAAGCCCCAGGGTAAAGCGGCCTTGTGATAGCTTTTGGATGGTCCAGGCGCTTTGGGCCATCACTGTCGGGCTGCGCGGTGGGGCAATGGCCACGCCGGTGCCCAGGTGCAAGGCGCTGGTAGCCGCTGCCGCCAGCGCCATGATAACGAACGGGTCGTCTTTGGTTTCTTCGGTAATCAGGCCGGCATAGCCGATGTCTTCCAGCAGCCGGGCGGTCTCGGCAATGGCGCCCAAATCCAGGGATTGATCGGGCGAGCGCAGGCCCGGGTCAACCTTGCCCAGTGGCATCAGTGTCTCAAGCTTCATGCCGTTACCTCGACAGGGATTATTGTCTAGTGATCAAATTCCAGGATCGCGCGGCCGCTGATTTCGCCGTTTTCCAGGGCAGTGGTGGCTTCGTTGATCTGGTCGATTTTATAGCGTGCGGTGACCATGGCATTGAGGTCCAGATCGCCGCTGTGGTGCCAGTCCAGGAAGGTTTTGAAGTCGCGGTCAGGCACACAAGACCCGCCCAAGGTGCCGATGAAATGCTTTTCGTTCAAGAGCACATCGCGGGCGTCTATATCGGCATTTTCTGTGGGTACGCCCACCAACACACCGGTCCCACCGTCACA
>SMXS01000016.1 GCA_004356955.1 Alphaproteobacteria bacterium
GTTGATCGCCACGGGCCTGACATTGATTGTGGTGCCAGTGCTTTACAGCATGCTGGCGCCCTATACACGGTCACCCAATGCAGTGGAACGAGAGCTGGATGCGCTCCAGGAAGCGCAGGCCTGATTAAGCAGTGGCCTAATTATACTAGCTCGGCTCTGATGGCGCGTTTCTGCTCGACCTTCAGGGCCAGGGACATAATGGCGATAATCAGCATCAGGACACTGCCCGAGCTTTCGAAAATACCGCCGAAAAACGTATAGGCGAAGATGATCCAGACATAATAGCCACCAAAGGTGTGTAAACGGGACCAATTGGCACCCAGCCATTGGACCGACTGGTCATTGGACGTCAAAGCCATCAACAGGACAAAGACATAGGCAGATCCGCCAAAGACGAGGGTGATAAGCTCTGGGTCGGTGTTCGTTACGACAATCATCATCGACAAGGCACCAAAATGCACAATGTGGGCCAAGGCGAAACTAAGGCCCAGATACCGCCGGTTGGCGATGCACCAATGAGTAAAAGCATTCGGCCACCGCCGGACCATGGCAGACGCCGTGAAAGCCAGTGTGAACAAAGTGAAGGATATGCGGGCCGTCCAAATTGTGTAGGCGCGTATCGTTAACTCGCCGCCACCATAGGCGGTCCAGGCCGCAATATTGGCGACACACAGAACGACCACGGTGAGGGCAAATAGCCAATAGGGAATGCGTGACGCTTGGGCCAATGGGTTGCTCCCTGATTTACCCTAAAACACGAACAGGGTCTGACCCGTCCCAATCGACAGCCGCTGCTGCCACCATGGCGTAAAAATCGCGAACGCCTTGATCATCTTCATAGAATTCGACCATGTGGCCCAACAGGCTTGTCGTGTCGATATAGGCAAAGCGAGTACCGCCTGTGGTCGTGGCCAGATTGGCGGCCTCAAACCCTAGGGCTGCATAACGGGCGACCTCAGCATCGAAATCATCCACGAAAGACGCCACGTGATGCAGGCCTTCTTCACCGGGGGCGTACATGTCCCGGAAGGCAGACGGGGCATCATTGTTCTGCTGTACCAGCTCGATCATGATGGGCCCGCATTGGCCATAGGCGGATGTGTGGTCAAAGTGGACTTGTTTCCCCCGATACAGGCACTCAGACAGGGCGATGTGTTCCAGCACAAAAAAGGGACCCGCGCCGATAAGGTCGACCATGCGCAAGGCAGATTGAAAGACGTCGTTCACGACATAGGCGTTCTGGACGATCTGGCGTTGGATCATTAATGACATGGCGCCAGCTTATGGCGCTGGCAGATGATGTGCAACGGGCGCTTGACCTTGGGCCGTCGTGCCCCAACAATCACCGCCAGAAGATTTCATGATTCAACACGAAATACAATTGGGGGAAATACCATGATCCGTGGCATCCATCACGTCGCCTTATCCACACCAGACCTGGCAGGCAGCGTCGCGTTCTACAAAGAAGCCTTCGGGTTTGAAGTTGTCATCGAATCCGGATGGGATCGTGGCAGCGAATGGATCGATACCATTGTTGGGTTGAAGGATTCATCATCGACCCAGGTCATCATGAAGGCTGGCAATACCTATATCGAAATATTTGAATATCACACGCCGACGCCAGAACCGCTGCCCGAGGGCAACCCGGTCAACAACCATGGCTACACGCATTTCTGTGTTGATGTGGTGGATATTGATTATGAGTATGAACGTCTGACCAAATTGGGCATGAAATTCCATTGCCCACCAGGTCCTGCGGGCGAAATGGGCGGCGGCAAAATCCGCGCGACCTATGGCCGTGACCCATTCAACAATGTTGTCGAAATTCAAGAAGTTTTCGACACCCACAACGACATGTATCTGGCCATCGATTAGGGAACTCGACCATGGAAATGCGGCAATTGGGACGCACCGGCGTTACCGTCAGCAAGTTTTGCTTTGGGGCAGGGATGTTTGGCTTTTTTGGCAATGATGATGCCAAGGAATGCCAGCGTATGGTCGACCGGGCGTTGGATGCAGGCATCAACTATTTCGACACGTCCGATGTGTATTCCTATGGTGAGTCCGAGGAATTGTTGGGCAAGGCGCTGAAGGGCAAACGTGATGACGTGATCCTGGCCACCAAGTTCAGCCTGCCGATGGATGATAACCCCAACCACAAAGGCAATTCCCGCCGCTGGATCTTCCAGGCGGTCGAGGCCAGCTTGCAGCGCCTGGGGACGGACTATATCGACCTCTATCAAGTACACCGCCCTGATGTAACCACCGATATTGACGAAACCCTGGGGGCGCTGTCTGACCTGATCCATCAGGGCAAGGTGCGGATGATCGGGTCATCGACTTTTCCGGCAGAGCTGTTGGTGGAATCCCAATGGACCTCTGAAAAAAGGGGGCGGGAACGCTTCTGTACTGAACAGCCGCCCTATTCGATCTTTGCCCGCAAGATCGAAGCCGACGTGCTGCCGGTCTGCCAGAAATATGGCATGGGTGTTGTTGTTTGGAGCCCGCTGGCCCAAGGCTGGCTGACCGGCAAATGGCGCCGTGGTGCCACGCCCAATGATACCAATCGTCAAAAGCTGCAACCGCATCTGTTTGATATGACCCGTGACGATAATCAGCTGAAGCTGGACAAGGTCGAGGCCCTGTCCAAGGTTGCCGCCGAGGCTGGCATTTCGATGATGCACATGGCCATGGCGTTTACTTGCGCGCACCCTGCTGTGTCGTCTGCGATTATTGGCGCGCGCACCGAAGATCAGTTAGAGGGATTGTTGGCGGGTGCTGACATTACGTTGTCCGATGACGTGCTGGATGCAATCGACGCCATCTGTCCGCCGGGCACCAATATCAGCCACGATGACGATGGCTATCAAGCGCCAGCGATTGGCGACAGAAGCTTGCGTCGCCGGTCAGCCCCAGACGTTCAGGAAGCCGACCGCGAGACCATCAGCAATATCGAAAATTTCCGCAAAGAAAAAGGCCGGTAAAAACCAGCCCTCTCCATACTCAGATTTAGGTTGCGACTGGCGCCTGTCGCCAAACTCAGGATGAGAAGCGCGATTAGCGCCTGTCAAAAGTGATGTGCAGATGCGGCAGGCCACGCAGGATGATGCTTGGTTCAGCCATCGGTTCACCGTGGGCTTCATCAATGCGGATATTCTTCATCCGTGCCAACAGGGCAGGGAAGCCAAGATTGAGTTCCTGGCGGGCAAGCGGGGCCCCCACGCAATGATGCACGCCAGAGCCAAAGGCTAATTGCGAGCCCGCATTTTTGCGGTGAATGTCCAAATCATTCGGGCATTCGAACTGACGTTCGTCCCGATTGGCCGCGCCATAGCGCAACATCAGCACGTCGCCAGCTTTCAGTGGATAGCCGCCCAATTCGGTGTCTTTGGTGACCACGCGGGGTAATCCCTGCACCGGGGCTTCAAGACGCAAGGTTTCTTCGACAAAGCTGCGGACCAGTTTCTTGTCCGTCAACTGTTCCTGAACCTCAGGATTCTTACACAGCAACAACATGCCCCAACCGAAGGTGCTGGTGGTGGTTTCGTGGCCCGCCACCAGGAACTGGTTGAGGATAGAGATAATTTCAGGATCTGTCAGCGGGCGATCTTCCTCTTCCAGCCGTGCTGTGGCCAGGATGGTGATCATGTCGTCCTTGGGGTCTTTGCGTCGCTTATTGGCGGTATCGATCAGGAACTTTTGCAGATCAACGCCATATTGCATGCGCACCATGGACTCTTCCAACGTCAATTGCGTCAGGCGCAGGGCACCCGCAGCATGGGTCGCCGCGATGTTGAAGAACTTGCGCTCTTCTTCACCATCGGGAATACCCAAACGGTCGGCAATGATCCGAAGCGGCACCGGAAAGGCGAATCTTTCCATATAGTCTATTTTGCCTTCATCAATGAAGGTGTCGATGGTCTCTTCAATCACTTCAGTGATGTAAGGTTCCATCTTTCTGACGTTACCTGCGGTGAACACCCGATTTACAAGCGAGCGATAACTGGTGTGCTCTGGCGGGTCCAGGGTCAGCATGGTGGGCGGTGGCAGCACCATCTGTTGGGCGATGGCCATAAATTTCGCTTGCTCTTCTTCGGTGGCGCTTTCCAAAAACTGAAAACCCGCGGCCCCCAAAACATTGTCGAACTTGGACGAGAATGTTTCCGTGTCCCGCAGCACCTGGATTAACAGGTCATAGCGGGTGACGACGTGAGAATTCATCGCCTCTTGATAGAATACGGGCGCATCGTCGCGCAGCTTGTGATAGGCGTCCCACGGGTCGATCAGGGTGCTCGGCTCAAATAGATTGATGTCATCCAGGTCTATATCTGGTGTTTTAACGGCAGTGCTCATTGTGCTCTCCACAGTCATGCATGTGGTGGAAGTATAGTGCAGCTGTGCTAACGTGCCAGCACAATGATGCACTAATTTGGCCCTTTTTTTGAGGGGCTTCGGAGAGCCCAATGATTGGCACCAATGAACAATTCGACCAATTTATCACCGACCATCGCTGGGCGGTGATCACCACTTTGCGCAAGGGTGGGCATCCGTCCAGCTCGTTTGTTGCCTATGCCCGCGATGGCGATACATTGTTGGTCAGCACACCGGGCACGACCTTAAAGCGCAAAACGCTGGAAGCCGATGATCGGGTGACGATTTGTGTCACGACCAATCAAGAACCGTTCAACTTTGTTACGGTCGAAGGCAAGGCCACCATCGAGCACGATAATTTGGTGGAAAATACCCGCAAGGTGTTTGCCAGAATTAAAGATACCGGCTTTACCGAGCCCGCTGATTTGGAAGGTTGGTTGCGGGACCAACAGCGCGTCATGATCCGCATCCATCCGGACCGCGTCAGCGGCGTCATTCGCTAGCGCTGGAACCAGTTTTCCATGGCCATTGATCCTTCCCGACTGTCAGAAATCGGGCCGCAGGGCGGGTATTCCCATCGGTTGGTGCGCATTCGGCGCAAGGCGCAGACCCGTTTTGGCCGCAGCCCGGCTTTGGTGCGTGCGGTCGGGATCATGGTGCTGGCTTCGCTGGTTTTTAACTTGATGAATGCGGTCATCCGGCATCTGTCGTCAGGTGCGTATTCGTCGATGCATCCATTCGAGATTGCATTTTTCCGGAATATATTCGGCCTGGTCGCACTGACACCGTTCTTTATTCACCAAGGACTGGCGCCCTTTAAGACCCAACAAATCTCCAAGCACCTGCTGCGCGCGTTGATCAATGTTGTGTCGATGATGTGCTTTTTTTACGCCATTTCGATCACGCCCCTGGCCGAGATCGCCTCGCTGGGGTTCACCCTGCCGCTATTCGTGACGATATACGCGACGTTGTTTTTCGGCGAACGGCTGCGCATTCGGCGGATCACGGCCCTGATCGTCGGGGGTATTGGTGCGGCCATCATTGTGCGGCCCTGGGAAGGGTCGATGGAATTGGGTGCCTGGTTGGTACTGGCTGGCAGCGCCATCTGGGGCATCGCCTTGTTGATCACCAAGTCTATGGCCGTGAAAGATTCGTCTCTGACGATCACGGCTTGGGCAGCTGTCTTGTTGGCAATCCTGGCATTTGTCCCCGCCCTGACCGTATGGCAGTGGCCCACGGGTGAACAACTTGCCTGGCTGGCGCTAATTGGTGCGCTGGGCACCACCGGGTCAATAATGATCGTTGAATCCCTGAAATTGGTCGAGGCTAATGCCTTGATGCCCTATGACTTTATCAAATTGATATGGGCAGCATTGGTTGGCTTTGTGTTTTTTGATGAAATTCCGGATATTTGGGTCTGGGTCGGCGGCGCTGTCATTTTCACCAGCACAGTTTATTTGACCTACCGCGAGTCAAAAGTGCAAAAAGAGATCGAACTGAAAAACGAGCAGGAAGCAAATTCCTGATAAAGGGAAAATATGGAAGACCTAAACCTAGAAACTGTTAAGTGCGAGATCGTCGAAGATCACATTGCCATTGTCAAATTGGACAATCCGCCCGTGAATGCTCATTCCATGCAGATGTTGGATGATCTGACATTGACGATGGATCGCCTCAGCGATATTGACGAAGTTCGTGCTGTCATCCTAACCGGCGAAGGCAAAGTGTTCTGCGCGGGGGCCGACATCAAAGGCCGGGCAGGGGCAAAGCCCCAAAAGGGCGCGCATTGGCAAAGCAGCCGCAAGGCGCGCGAGGCCTATCATTCTATCCGCGAATGCACCAAGCCGGTTATCGGTGCGCTAAATGGTGCAGCCCTTGGTGGTGGCCAGGCCATGGCCGCGTCGTGCGATATTCTGATCGCCTCTGAAAAAGCCTGTCTTGGCCTGCCAGAAATTGATGTGGGCCTGTTGGGTGGCCAACGCCATGCAATGCGTCTGTTCAGCCATTCCCGCCTGCGCACCATGGCCCTGACGGGTCAGCGTATCTATGGGCCAGAGCTGTACCGCACCGGTGTTGTCGAAGAGTGCACAACGCCAGAGGGCCTGATGGACGCCGCCATGAAAATGGCCCGCACGCTGGCATCCAAAAGCCCACTAGCCATGACCATGGCCAAGGCATCCCTCAATGCGATTGAGGAAATGAGCCTGCGCGATGGTTACCGTTACGAACAGAACCTGACGGGCCAGTTGAGTAAGTCAGCGGACTCTAAAGAAGCCATGTTGGCCTTCGCTGAAAAGCGTGCGCCAGTGTTTACGGGTAAGTAGGCTCCGATAACGCCTGGTCGCGTCTTTCGAGGCGCGACCGGCTTGCCACTGCCGGGCCGTGATTATCAGCCTCACGAACAAATTTGTCAGAATTTGGTAAGTGACTTGTTTAACAAATTTGTTAGCACTCTGTTGTGTTGAGTGCCAAAATTTCCTATACATCCTCTTGAATTCTGGAAAAGCGATCTTATATGAGTTCGCGAAGGGTTGTTGTTGATCTCAATTGCTGATCAAACCCTTGGGAATAGTAAGAGTTTTAGAGATAACCAAGAACAGATCTTAAGGAGGTCACTCAATGAGTTTCAAACCTTTGCATGATCGCGTCGTTGTACGACGGATCGAAGAGGACGAAAAAACAGCTGGCGGGATCATCATCCCTGACGCTGCCAAGGAAAAGCCATCAGAAGGCGAGATTGTCTCTGTTGGCGCCGGTGCCCGCGATGACCGCGGCGAACTGATTGCCCCAGACGTCAAGGCAGGCGACCGCGTCCTGTTTGGCAAATGGTCGGGTACAGAAATCAAGATCGACGGTGAAGACCTATTGATCATGAAAGAGTCCGACATTATGGGTATAATTGACTAGTAGGGAAGAACAGAACAATGGCTCCTAAAGAAATTATTTTTTCAACCGAGGCCCGAACGCGTATGCTGCGTGGCGTCGATATTCTTGCTGACGCTGTAAAGATTACGCTGGGCCCAAAAGGCCGCAACGTGCTGATCGATAAAAGCTTCGGTGCTCCAAAAATCACAAAAGACGGCGTGACCGTTGCCAAAGAAATCGAACTTGCTGACAAGTTTGAAAACATGGGCGCACAGATGGTCCGTGAAGTTGCCTCCAAGACCAATGACGTCGCCGGTGACGGCACAACCACTGCAACAGTTCTTGCACAAGCCATCATTCAGGAAGGCGCCAAGTCTGTCGCAGCGGGTTTCAATCCCATGGACCTGCGTCGTGGTATTGATCTGGCTGTTGAAGCCGTCGTCAAAGACCTGACCAAACGGTCTCGCGCAGTATCATCCAATGCCGAGATTGCCCAGGTTGGCACGATTGCCGCCAATGGCGATGCTGAAGTTGGCAAGATGCTGGCCCAGGCTATGGACAAAGTTGGCAATGAAGGCGTCATCACCGTTGAAGAATCCAAGAGCCTGGATACAGAGCTCGACGTTGTTGAAGGCATGCAGTTTGACCGCGGTTACCTGTCGCCTTACTTCATCACCGACGCTGAAAAGATGCTGACGGACCTTGAAGATCCGTACATTCTGCTGCACGAAAGCAAGCTTTCCAGCCTGCAAGCCATGCTGCCTATCCTGGAAACAGTGGTGCAGTCCGGCAAACCTCTGCTGATCATTGCTGAAGACATCGAAGGCGAAGCTCTTGCAACGCTGGTTGTTAACAAGCTGCGTGGCGGCCTGAAAGTTGCTGCCGTCAAAGCCCCTGGTTTTGGTGATCGCCGGAAGGCCATGTTGGAAGACATCGCCATTTTGACCAATGGTCAGGTGATCTCTGAAGATCTCGGCATCAAGCTGGAAAACGTCACCATCGATATGCTGGGCACTGCCAAGCGTATTACCATCACCAAGGATGAAACCACAATCGTCCGCGGTGCTGGCGATAAAGACGCCATTGAGGGTCGTTGCAACCAGATCCGTGCACAGATCGAAGAAACGTCATCTGAATATGATCGTGAAAAGCTGCAAGAACGCCTCGCCAAGCTGGCTGGTGGTGTTGCCGTAATCAAGGTCGGTGGCGCAACTGAAACCGAAGTGAAAGAACGCAAGGACCTAGTCGAAGACGCGTTGAACGCAACACGCGCCGCTGTTGAAGAAGGCGTGGTTGCCGGTGGTGGTTCTGCCCTGCTTTATGGCATCCGTGCCATCCAGCGCGTGCGGACTGCCAATGACGACCAAAAAGTCGGTGTTGAAATCGTTCGCCGTGCCCTGCAGGCCCCTGTCCGTCAGATCGCTGAAAATGCGGGTGTTGATGGTGCCGTGGTTGCTGGCAAGTTGCTGGAAAGCGACGACACAAACTTTGGTTTTGATGCTCAGAAGGAAGAATATACCGATCTCGTAAAGGCCGGTATTATCGATCCAACCAAGGTTGTTCGCGTAGCGCTGCAGGATGCGGCTTCTGTTGCAGCCCTGTTGATCACGACTGAAGCCATGATCGCTGACAAGCCAGAGCCCGCAGGCGCTGGTGGCGGCATGGCCGGTGGCGGCATGCCCGACATGGGCGGCATGGGCGGTATGGGTGGCATGGGCTTCTAAGCCAGCCAACCATCCGAACCCTTGGGTTCAAGAAATTAAGGGTCGCACTGATGTGCGCCCCTTTTTTTGTGGGTGAAGCCCTGGTCCCATCCTTCGACATGCTCAGGACATGCTTCGATACGATCGCAACGCGATCACTCAGGACGAATCGGGTGGGTTGGGGTGAGCATTTATTCCACAAAAACCGATTGTCATGCGGGGCAGGGCGAAGCCCGGTCAGACCCAGTATCCAGACATCAAAAATGCCCCTGCCATCGGCGGGGACATTCATTTTCTCTGGATTCCATGTCGCAACCTGACTTTTAGTCAGGGCATGGAAAGACGATGGAGTTTAAATCTCCGGCAACCCCTCAATATTATCATCCAGCTGTACCCTCATGCTCTTCAGCATCATGCATACCAGGGTGTACTGGCCGACGCCCATGATGATATCGACCTTCTGCAGGTCGTTATAGTGTTTGTCCATTTCGGCCCAGGTATCGTCGGTGATGTCGGTGGTGCTGAACAGCTCGTCGGCCGCCACCATCAGCACTTTATCTTCTGGTGCCCAGCCAGGGGTGTCGGGGCCGCGGGCGATGTTGAGGATTTCTTCGTCGCTCAGCCCGGCGCGTTTGCCGATGATCCGGTGTTGGCCGAATTCATAGTCTGACTGGTGGTTCCAGCCCGTCCGCAAAAAGACGATCTCACGCTGGCGTGGCGACAGTTCGCTGCGGCCGATGACATAAGCGGCAAACCGGTTCCAGGGCTTGAAGGCCTTGGGGTGGTTCGCCAGCGTCCGGATCACATTGACCTTGTTGAGGTCTTTATTGTCACGGATGTCTTCGGGAAGCTCTGCATCGCTGAGTGCCTTGATGCGGGCGGGTCCTGGAATAGCCAATGGCTTAGGCCATCATGTCGACAACAGAGGAAACTTCGTACTTGTTGGCGATGGTGCCTTTTGGTTTCAGGGCGGCCATGCCGCCCTGGAAGGCGGCCATGTGTGGGGTGGCGAAGTGAAGGTCGAGGCCTTCCTGGCTTTCCCATGCCTCGAAAATCCGCACGAGGCCAGCCTCGGAGAAGTCCTGGCTGAAGGCATAGGTGATGCAGGTGGGTTCCTTCATGGTTTCAATGACCATGGTGCGGCACAGGTCTGCCATAGCGTCCATATTTTCTTCAGGGATGCGAATTTCAGCTGCAATAACAAGCATGTTTATTTCCTTTTTTTGGATGGGGTATTTTGCCGGATTATTTAGTCTGGGCAAAGAGTGATGGCAGGACAGCGACCTGTCAATACACAGATGGCCCCAAGGCCGTCGGGGGCATCGACATTCACCCCAGTTTGGTTATGATGCGCGCAAATTTGGATTCGAGAACTGACCAGTAACAACGAAATATCGGAGAGTAAAATGAACCTAGACGGATTTTCAGCCATCATCACCGGTGGTGCATCCGGCCTTGGTGCCGCAACGGCTCGTGAGCTGACATCACGCGGCGTTAAAGTCACCCTTTGGGACCTGAACGAAGACCTCGGCAATGAAGTCGCCAACGAACTTGGTGGCGCTTTTGCCAAGGTTAATGTGTCGTCTGAAGAAGACGCGCTGGCTGGCCTTGAAGTTGCGATGTCTGCCCATGGCGCGCCGCGCATCCTGATCAACTGTGCTGGCCTGGGCCGTGCGCACAAGATCGTCGGCAAAGATGGCCCCATGCCGCTGGACGATTTCAAATTTGTCGTCGAAACCAACCTCATCGGTACGTTCAATTGCTCTCGTTTGGTTGCGGCAGAAATCTGCAAGACCGAGCCAATGGAACACGGTGAACGCGGTGCTATTGTCAACACAGCTTCGGTCGCTGCTTTTGATGGTCAGATTGGCCAGATTGCGTATACGGCGTCGAAGGCTGGTATCGTCGGCATGACCCTGGTGATGGCCCGTGATCTGTCAAACATGGGTATTCGCGTCAATACCATCGCACCTGGTATCTTCCAGACGCCGTTGTTTGCCCGCGCACCGCAGAACGTTGTGGATTCCCTGGCAGCTTCCGTGCCGTTCCCCAAGCGTCTTGGTGAAGCCCCTGAATTTGCGGCCATGGCTGTTCAGTTGTGTGAAAATTCCTACATGAATGGCGAAACCATCCGTCTTGATGGCGCTATTCGTATGGCACCGCGCTAGTTTCTCAACATTGTTGAGTTTGAAGGCCGCTCCATCTGGGGCGGCCTTTTTTCTGTAAACGCCCTATTCAATCCGTCATCCTGCACCCTGACCGCAAGGTCAGGTTACGATGCGGGATCCAGTCAAAAAGAAGTGCTCTGGAATCCCTGGATTCCAGCTTCCGCTGGAATGACGGTTTCACCGATTACCCGGCCGCTTTTTCTTCTCGCCACCACATATACAGGCCACTGAGTACGATGATGGCGGTGCCAACCCAGGTCCAATTGTCGGGCAGATTGCCAAATAGCACATAGCCAAACAGCGTTGCCCAGATCAATTGCGAATAGCCAATAGGTGCTAGCAGGGACGGGCTGGCGTGGCGCAGGGCCCCGATCATAAAACCCTGGCCGACAATGCTGCAGATGCCGATGCCGACCAGATAGAAGGCCGTGTCCCACGTAAACGGCTTCCAGAAGAACGGCACCATGAATGACGTGCCGACGACCCCGATCACCGCCGTGTAGAACATCGTTACCAGGCCGTTGTCCTTGTCTTGCACCATGCGCGTGACGATGACGCTGATGGCCCAACAGGTCGCAGCGGCGATAGAGAACAGACCGGCCGGATGAAAGCTTTCCGTCCCGGGGCGGATAATGACAAGGGCACCGATAAAACCTGCGGCAATGGCAATCCAGCGGTGCTTGCCGACAATTTCTTTCAAAAAGAAGATCGACAGGATGGTGATCAGGAACGGATTGATAAAGTTGATCGCCGTCATGGTCGCAAGCGGCAGATAGGCCAGGCCCGCGACAAAGAAGATCCCGGCCAACATCATCACGATCCCGCGCAGCAATTGCAGCAGGGGGTGACGTGTGGCCAACGCGCCAATACCGCCAGCATGAATAATGAAAGGGATCAGCATCAGCACCTGGATGCCCGTCCGCCCCCAAGTGATGGCAATCGCATGATATCCCTGTTCGCCCAACCCTTTGGACAGGACGTCGATGCCGGAATACATCACAAAAGCCCCCAGCATCATGAAGACGCCAGATGCGGTGTTTTGGATTTTGGGGGATATTGTCTGATCGGTCATTCGGCACTAGGTGTAAGTGGTTAGCCTGCGTTACTGTCCTTACAGCCTTATGAAGTCAGAGGGAAGAAATGCCTTTATATAGATACGCCGCTGGTTTGGGGATTACGGCCTTGGTCGTCGTATTCCTGGTCGTTGGTCAGCAATTGCTCATCCCGTTCGCTATTGCCATCATGACATGGTTCTTGATCGATGCGCTGGCGCTGGGCATTTCCAGTCTGCCCTTCGCAGGAAAATATCTACCGACTTTTGCCTGTAAGTCTTTGGCGGTGATCGGTGTGATATCTGCCCTAGGGGGCATCTTGGTCTATACGGGGGACAGTCTGGTCAAGGTGGTGCAAGACGCACCGATGTATCAGCACAATTTGGAACGGCTGATGGCGCAGGTCAGCGCCTTCATTGGCATTGAAGAAACTCCCAGCATCAATCAGTTGGTTGACCAGATTGAATTTGGGCCCTTTGTCGCATCGATCGCAAGCGAATTGGCCAATGGTATTGCCAATGCGGGGCTGGTGCTGATCTATTTGCTGTTTTTACTGATGGAGCATGACAGCTTCGACAAGAAGATAGCGGCGATATTTGGTGACGATAATAGCCGTCGCCGGGTCCAGAATATCATTGCGCAGATTGGCACTGACATTCGGCAATATATCTGGATCAAGACTTTGATGAGCCTGGTTACCGGTGTGCTCAGCCTGATTGTCCTGATGGCTGTAGGGATTGAGTATGCCTCATTCTGGGCGTTGTTGATTTTCCTGCTGAATTACATCCCGGTCGTGGGGTCCTTAATCGGTGTTTTGTTCCCGGCATTGTTAGCATTGGTACAGTTTGAATCCCTGACAAATTTCTTCATTCTGGTGCCGCTCTTGACCGTCATTCAGATCGGTGTGGGTAATATTCTGGAACCCAAATTGATGGGCAGTTCCCTGAATCTCAGCGCCATTGTCGTGCTGTTATCCTTGGCCGTATGGGGTTCTATCTGGGGGATTGCCGGGATGTTCCTGAGTGTACCGATCACGGTTTTTCTGATGATTATCTTCTCGAACGTGCCCCAGACCCGTGCTATAGCGATCATCCTTTCATCAGATGGCGACATAAAAACCCTCGATCATGAATGACCAAACAAGCCTAATTCCTGCCCCGGTCAGGGACAGTATCAGCGTTCCCGGGCGCGGTGATTTTTCGATTTTGCGGTGGGACGGCGATAGCGACAAGCCGTTGCTGGTGTTCTGCCATGCGACGGGCTTTAACGCGCAGACCTATACCAGCCTGCTGTCGCCATTGGCGGACCAGTTCCGCATCATTGCCGTCGACCAGCGTGGTCATGGCTTCAGCGATGCCCCCAAAGACCTGGCCGACCTGAAGGGTTGGCACACCTATGGTGATGATCTGATCGGCATCATGACGGTGATCGACGAGCCAGCGTTCCTGTCCGGTCATTCAATGGGCGGGACTGTGTCGCTGATGATGGCCGCGGGCAGGCCTGACTTAGCGCTTGGATTACTGTTGGTTGAACCCGTGCTTATTCCGCCGACGGTCGGTCGTTTCATGGCCCTCTCCCATCTGATCGGCAGGCCCATAAAGTCGCCACTCTCTATTGGTGCTGCCCGCAGGCGCGCAGAGTTTGCCTCGCGTGAGGCCATGCTAAGTTCCTATCAGGGACGGGGTGCCTTTGCCACCTGGCCGGACGTGTTCATCAAGGACTATGTCGACGGCGGTTCCCATGTAATCTCAGATGACAAGACGGTTCTCGCTTGTGCCCCCGCGTGGGAAAGCAAAACCTTCACCATGGCCAGTCACAAGATCTGGCGCCAAATTGGCAACGTGACATGCCCGACTAAAATTTTGTTTGCCGAAACCAATTCGACGATGCGCGGTGGCGCCGAGAGCACCATCCGCGCCAAGCAGCCCGACTGGACTATCGAACAAGTCGCTGGCGCATCCCACTTCCTGCCGATGGAATTCCCGGAGTTGGTCCGGGAAAACCTCTTGAATCTGGCGGGTCTTTCTTAAGGCCGCAAGCGGCCCGGCGAACTTTTTCGCCGCCCTCGCGGAACCGCGTGCCTAGGCACGCTGGCGCGAGCGAAATTAAGCTGTCTGGGTATTATCCAGGACAAGTTCGCTGCCATTGGCAAAGCTGGATTCGTCAGACGCCAAGAACAAAATCCCGTTCGCTATTTCGTCCGCCTGGCCAAGTCGGCCTTGGGTGCGAATGAACGCTTTGTCCATTGATCGAGAGCCGTCGCCTATCTGGTCTCTGATATCTTGGGCCATAGACGTATCGATGAGGGCAGGATGCACAGAATTCACCCTGATTTCCGTACCCATGGCCAGCATTTCCTTAGCTGCTGCCTTCGTCATCAGACGCACGGCGCCCTTGGTGGCGCAATAGCCGACGCCAGAGGGTGATCCAGACCTGCCAGCAACCGAAGACATATTGATAATGGAGCCCTTGCCCGCCTTTTTCATGGCCCGAACACCGTGCTTCATCCCCAGGAAGACCCCTTCGATGTTAACAGCATTTTGGCGCCTGAAGTCTTCCAGCGGAAAATCCTCCAGCCTGTGCATGATTATAATCCCGGCATTATTCAGCAGCACATCCAGTTGGCCTTCATTGGCCAGAATGTCCGCCATGACGGATTCCCACTCGGCTTCTTCTGTCACATTGTGGTGCAAAAAGCGCGCGCTGCCACCATCGGATGTGATCAGGTTCACAGTTTCCTGGCCACCAGCGTCATCAAAGTCTGTGACGATGATGTGGGCGCCCTCTTGAGCCATTCGTTGTGATGCGGCACGACCAATCCCTTTGCCCCCGCCTGTGACCAAAACGGTCTTGTTGTCCATACGTCCCATGAAATCGTCTCCGGTTATTGCCTAATTTTTGGCCCAAATTTTGGCTATTCTGGCACACTTGCGCCAACATCAAAGTGCTAACTTGACCCGGGCTGAAATCTCGTGTTTCTAGGGGGTCCAATATAGGAAGGTAAGAGTATGGCGAATTCATTCGCAGATTATCGCAAAACATTTGAAGAACGCGTCACCAGCATCGTGTGGTGCACTGTGGCCACGATCGACACCAAGGGGCGTACACGCTCCAGAATGCTGCACCCAAACTGGGAGCTGGACGGTGACACGCCGGTTGGTTGGATTGCAACGGGCCGCAACAGCCTGAAAGCCAAGCACCTGGCCGCTAATTCGCATTTGTCGATGACCTATTGGACCCCAGCGCATGAACAGGTGATGGCCGATTGCGACACGGAATGGGTCGAAGACATGGATGAAAAGAAACGCATGTGGGACCTGTTCAAGTCGACGCCAGAACCCTATGGCTATGATTTGGGTGGCTTTTGGAAAGACGTCAATGATCCAACCTATGGACTGTTGAAATGCACCCCGTGGCGCATTGAAATGTGGACCGTTGGGGAAATGAGCACCGGCGTGCCCGCAACTGTCTGGACGCCCTGAGGAGCGCAATTTTAGATGGCTAAACTAGGCACCACCGCGCCTGAATGGTTTGATCAGGCTGTGGCCGCTTCTTATGAGGATCGCACAGTCAATATTGAAGGCTGTGATATCCATTACATGCTTTGGGGCGACGCTGGGAAACCAGGACTGCTGCTGGTGCATGGCGGCGGTGCCCACGCCAATTGGTGGTCGTTCCTGGCACCCTTCTTTACGGATCACTATCAGGTTGCGGCCCTCGACTTATCGGGCTGTGGCGACAGTGGCCGGCGCGAAGACTATTCTGCCGAATTGTTTTCTGCCGAGTTGATGGGCGTATGCAAGGACGCAGGGTTCGAGGCCAGGCCGATTATTGTGGGCCACAGCTTTGGTGGTTTTGTCACCCTTAACACGGGTGTCATGTTTGGCGAACAATTGAAGGGCATTGTGCTGGTGGATTCACCCGTACGGCCGCCAGATTACAATTGGCAGCGCTCTGCCAGCAGGGCGCCGATCAGGACCAAGAAAATCTATCCGACTTTTGAAGAAGCCGTTGAACGCTTTCGACTGATGCCGCCGCAGGAATGCGCCAATGACTATGTCCTGGAACATATTGGCCGCCATTCTCTGGTTGAAGGCGATGGTGGTTGGTCGTGGAAGTTTGACGACCAATTGTTTCGCAAATTTCGTTTTGGCGACATGTCAGAGGCCCTGGCCAGTCTGGAATGCAGGGTAGGGGTGATCTACGGTGATCGCAGTGCTTTGTTTACGCAAGAAGTCGCCGACTACATGTTTGAGGTTCTCGACAGCTCGGTGCCGTTCATCGCGATCCCAGAGGCTGACCACCATCTGTTCCTGGATCAGCCTCTGGCCTTTGTGTCGGCCCTGCGGACGCTGTTGGCAGAATGGCGGCATTCGAGGCCACACAGGGGTGTTTAAGGTCGCCAACCCTACGCCTTTCGTCTCGAGTGATTTTTCATAAAATGAAAAATCGTATCGAGAGGCGTGAGGAGTGCGAAGAAAGTACCCCCTGAGCATAGCTCACGCACCTCGATACAATTTGTCGCTTCGCGTCAAACCACTCGGCACGAACGGGGAGGAAGTAGAGAACTTGATTAAGGTCTAATGCTATACCCCACCGGGCCCAGTTGGTCCTTCAATAAGGGTGCCGAAATATCTAGCCAGGCACACAGGCGCGCGCGGGTCTCCCTGGGGTCGATCAAATCGTGGATGTTGAACTGTTCGGCGCGTTGGAACATGGCGCCGGCCTGAGACATTTCCTGTTCCAACTCGGCGCGCTTGGCGTCGGGGTCGTCAGCGGCCGCAATTTCCTTGGCAAAGGCTATCGCGACACCGCCTTCGACGGGCAGGGCGCCCATTTCGGCGGACGGCCACGCAAAGACAGTGCCGTCGGGTCCGTAATGGCCCGCAGCGGCAACACCAAAGCTTTTACGAATAACGATAGACGCCCAGGGCACTCGCGACTGCATGGCCGCGAACACAAAGGCGGTGCCATAGCGAATGGTGGCCGCCTGTTCAGCCTCTGGCCCGATCATAAAGCCGGGTTCGTCCACCAGGCTGACGATAGGCAGATGGAAGGTATCGCATAAGTCAATGAAACGACGGACCTTTTGCGACCCGTCTGCCGTCATGGACCCGGCGAGATATTTGCAGTCTGCGCTTAGAATACCAACCGGGCGGCCATTGAGGCGTGCCAATCCGGTGATCTGTCCCGGGCCATATTTCTTGCCCATTTCGAAGAATCTGCCCTTGTCGACGATCAGTTTGATCAGTTTTCGTCCATTATATATTTTGCGGCGATCCCGCGGGATGATCGACAAAAGTTCTTCCTCGGCCCGATCCACTGGGTCATCACACGCAATGACGGGGGGCAGTTCCCAAACATTGTTGGGCATATAACTCAGGAAAGTTCTGACTTGCGCGAAGGCGTCTTGTTCATCCTTAGCCAGATTATCGACGACCCCATTTTTAAGGTGTATTTGCGAACCGCCAAGTTCCTCTTTGGTCATGGCCACGCCTAATGCGCGTTCAACAACGGCAGGACCGGCCACAAGGACCTGGGCGGTTTTCTCGGTCATGACGGAAAAATGCGACGCCACAAGCCTGGCCGCGGGAAACCCTGCAACAGGTCCGCAAGCCGCTGCAACCACGGGAACCGTCGCCATGGCCTCGCCAAAGGACTGGAATCGCGCACGGCCAAAGACGGGCCCGAAATTAAGGCCGCCGCCACTTGACCCCGCGACGGAGCCACCGCCACCCTCCAAAAACCGAACAAGGGGGACTTTGTATTGAATGGCAATGTCTTCGGCATAGACGCTGCGGCGCAAACCTGCAGCATTGGGCGACCCACCTTTGAGGGTGAAATCTTCGCCTCCGATGGCGACCCGTCGGCCACCAATTTCACCAAATCCCAAAACGTAATTGGCGGGTGAATATCCGACGATTTTGCCGTCGGTATCCAGTTCAGCGCTGCCTGCCATTTCGCCCTGTTCGTGGAAGCTGCCTTCATCCAGCACGCCGTCAATGCGCTCGCGAATGGTTAGGCGCCCTTTGGCGTGATGGCGCTTTACACTCTCTTCGCCGCCTTGAATCTTGGCCCATTTTCGGCGTTCACGAATTTGGTCGACTTCTTTATCCCAGCTCATATCGGACTGTCCTCAGCAAAATTAGATTTGATGCAGAGTAGACTTGACCTGTCCGCGCCTGCAACCGCACACTTGAATTTTCTTGAGGATCCGGCACGAAATGGACGTAACTGAAGACGTATTGTCGGCCAATGAGGCCTTCTATGATGCATTTGTCGCAGGGGACATGCAGGCCATGTCGGCTGTTTGGGCCGCGCAAACGCCCATAACCTGTCTGCATCCGGGCTGGGCACCCGTCGCCGGTCGTGAAGCCGTGTTGGAAAGCTGGCGGGGTATCGTTGAGAGCCCACAGCGCCCAATTATCGAATGCCATCAACCCAGCGTCGGCATCCATGGCGAAATGGCGATTGTGCTGTGTTACGAATCCTTGGGCGGGGGGTTTTTGTTTGCGACCAACATCTTTGTTCAGGAAGACGGCGCGTGGCGCATGATCCATCATCACGCAGGCGGGCCGGTCGCGCCGCCTAAATTAAGGTGACCCTCACATTTGGTTAGTGGGCATGGCCTTGA
>SMXS01000017.1 GCA_004356955.1 Alphaproteobacteria bacterium
ACAACTATACACAGTCCTGTTTGGCGACCGTGACCCGGTTGATGAACCGGGCACAGCCACGGGCACGCCTGGTGACTGGTGGACCGTATTTGCCGCGGCCCCAGATATTTTCAAACACGCCGTTGATGGTTTTGGGATTTATCGTAATCCGGACCGCAAGCTGGACCCACAATTGCGCGAATTGGGGCAAACCCGGGCGGGCTATACACGCGGCTCGCAATTTGTATTCTCGCAACATTGCAAGTCCTGCCGCGATGTTGGGCTGAGTGAGGAAAAAATCGAGGCTATCCCTTCTTGGGGTGCCAGCGATCTGTTTTCCCCCGCTGAACGCGCAGTCCTGGCCTATACGGACGATCTGGTGTTGGCCAGTGGTCGGGTCTCTGACGGTGTTTTCGATGCGCTTCGAGCCCACCTGTCAGACCTGGAAATACTAGAGTTGACCTACATCACCTCCATGTATGACATGCATGCCACCATGTGCCGGGCCCTGCGGCTGGAATATGATGACGTCGATGAACGCATTGTCGAAATCCCTGCCCCAGACGGTGCGTCTGATGACGTCATGAATATGGTAGACGATCAATAGCCACCGAATTGACAGTCGCGCTTGGCGACATTGCTATAGATGTTGTTCGGACCAACCGGAAAAAGACGGCCTCGTTGCGAATGCGCGACGGGGCCGTGCAGCTGGTTGTCCCCAAGCGCATGTCTAAACGCCGCATCAATGCCATCATCGACGAAAAGGCGAATTGGATTCGCCGCGCTGTCGAACAGGATGCTGCGGCCCCCAAGTTTCAGGCCAAGACCTATCAACCTGGTGAGACGTTCATGCATTTGGGCCAGACCTATGTTTTGACGCCAACTACTGATGCCCTCGACTGGCCGATGATCCAGGGTAAAGCTCTTGTCGTGAGTGGCGCTGACAGCGCTCAGATCAAGGTCCAGATAGACGCCTGGTACCTGCATGAGGCAACACAGCAATTGACCACCAGAACTGCAAAATTTGGCACGCTAATGGACCTTAGCCCCAACAACATCAAAACCAAATATTACAAAAGTCGCTGGGGCGCCTGCAGCCCAACGGGTGATCTGACCTATAATTGGCGGATCATCATGGCCCCGGCAGAGGTCGTCGACTATGTTGTGGTCCACGAACTGGCGCACTTAAGGCACCACAATCACAGCCGCCAATTTTGGGGCTGCGTTGCGGAGGCGATGCCAGACTACAAAGACCACAATCGGTGGCTGAAACAGAACGGCCACCTGCTGCGTCTGGAATAGATCAGGAAACTTTGACGACCACCTTGCCGACCATTTCGCCCTTGGCAACCCGGTCAATGGCCTGTGGTGTTTCGTCAAAGTTGAAAACCTTGTCGACAGGCACCCAGATTTTGCCAGCCTCGGCCCACTCAACCATGACTGCGTGGTTGGCACGGGTTTCCTCGGGTGTACAGGAACCGGGGAAAGCCCCAACCAACGAATAGCTGCGCAAAATAACATGCAGGGGTTTGACCTCGGGCCAGGATCCGCTGCCATAGCCAATCAGGACAATACGACCATATTTGGCAATGCATTTAGTTGCCTCTTCATAGGCGCTGCCACCGACAGGGTCATAGACCACATGTGCGCCCTCGCCACTGGTGATGTCCTTGACCGTGTGCCGAATACTTTGTTCGCGGTAATTGATGACATGATCTGCGCCAAGGTCGCCGCAAAATTGCGCCTTTTCCTCCGTGCTTGCCGTGGCAATTACAGTTGCACCCAGCGCCTTACCCAACATAATCGCCGCCGAGCCAGAACTGCCGGCACCACCCAGAACCAACAATGTTTCGCCCACCTGCAAATTGCCACGAACCACCAGGCCTGTGTATCCTGTGTGAAACGGTATGGTGAACCCCGCCGCCTGTTCATCTGGCATATTCTTCGGGATGGGCAGGACCATAGCCCCGCCGCCCAGGCAATATTCAGCGAATCCGCCATAGCCCATGGGGAACATCGTTGAAGACATCACGCGGTCGCCCACTTTGTGTGGCGAATCCGGCCCGGCCCTGGTCACCGTTCCAACGACTTCCTGACCGGGAGCAATCGGTGGCTTTTGTACGGCAGGATAATCTCCGCGCAACATCAGAACGTCGGGCAGGCCAACCCCAGCATAGTCGACTTTTAATTCGATCAATTGCCCTTCAGGATCCGGAATTGTCCGGTCTTCCATCTGCAGAACATCAATCGGTTCACCGAATTCTTTCGCTCCCCATGCGCGCATCGTGTCTTCCTTGGATTAGTTATTATGTGGCTGGTTTGTAGCACCTGCCCCCCGGCAGGCAAGCGGGAACTTAATCGTTCCCATTGGCGGCTTGCCCATAGGCGGCTTGATAGGCGGCCTCGATATCAGCGAGATCATTGTTTGCAGGCATATTTGCCCAGGTGCGATGTTCACCCTGGGCATATCCCAATGCATTGCGGTAATAAGCCATCGCGTTGCGGCGGTTTTCCCGGAACGAATTTTTAGTTCGCTGAACCTTGCCCGGCGTTCCCATGACGACGGAATTGTCGGGAATAATCGTCCCTTCTTTCAGGAACGCGCGCCCCGCGACAATACAATTATCGCCGATCTGGCAGCCATCCATGATCGTCGCGTTAATGCCAATAAGGCAGTTATTGCCAATCGTGCAGCCATGGATGGTGCAGTGATGGGTGATAGAACAATAGTCGCCAATGATCGTAGGCGTGTTGAACCCGATGTGGATCATCGCGTGATCTTGGATATTGGTATATTTACCGATCCGCACTTCACGATTTTCAGCCCGAACAACGACGTAGGGCCAAAAACTAGCACCTTCTTCGACAGTGACTTTGCCAAAGATCCGAACGGTGGGGTCGATAAAAGCAGGATCGGTGATGGTAATGTCTGGGCCAGAATGTGTCATGCGCCGCAGCATAGTGACGCCTCGGGCGTCATGACAGTACAAAGTGACGCCCCTGCTGTCAGGACAGCACAAAGTGTCGTTTTTCGCCTAGAAGCTGGTACCCGTACGGATGGTGCCGCGATCCTGGTTAGCGTCGATGCTGGCATTCATTGATGCGCAGCCCATCAGGGTTAGCATGGCGAAAGACAGAGCAATCAGTTTTATTGTCATCTTAGTTATCCGGTGAATAGAAACTTGTGTTGAATAAATATCCGATAGAAGAATGTGCATATTCAAATTCTAGGTTCTCTATCATCAGATTGCCAGAGGCATCAGTCAGATTGATGCCGACGTCGAGATCGTTCACCTCGACCCAACCGATAAAAAGTTTACCGGTTTCTTTTTCCATCACCCTATAGGGCTGATTGTACAAGAACTCGTCGGCCTCGACGATCTTGACGTTGCAATCCAACAAGACGGTGGACCATTGTCATTTTTTATAGCTTGGCGCCTATATGATAACGGCGCTTTTGATTGGACGCCAGTGGCTGCACCTCGGGACCATAACACTCGCCTAAGATGGGAATATCCTTGAGGGGCCCATAGTCAAATGTTGTATTATTGGCTCTAAATTACCAGCACTATGCGGTATAAATCATAGGTTGCAGAGGCTTGTTGGAAAACATTCTGCCAACGGCTTACTATCTCTCCATGAAACTTATTGATTCAGATTCCAACGGCTGTTTTGTCTATGTTTTGGGGACCAAAATGGGTGCTGACAGACGCACCTATGTTGGCTGGACCAAAGACCTGGAACAGCGCCTGCAACGACACAATAGTGGTAACGGCGCCCGATCCACGCGCGGCCGACAATGGATTTTGCTCTATGCCGAGCGTTGTAAAACACGCCCCGAAGCCATGAGCCGCGAATGGCACATCAAACGGGATCGTAGGTTTCGAGAGCTGCTGACCGCTTGTCTGTAGGTGTCTCTGCACGGAAAATCGTATTGTGCTATACTCCGCGCAACCGGGACGCGGGCATTGGAGAAACATATGCCACGACTACTGATCGAATGTCCTGATACTCATAAGATGATCTACACAGGACTTAATTTTAATTGGGAGACTTTGGAGTCTGCCAGTTTAGACGACGAGACCCTTCCCTGCACTGAATGCGGCAAGGTTCATCACTGGACGAGCAAGGACGTTATTCTGGACGAAACTGGTAGTTCCAGCTGACCGTCCCAGTTCCCTGTCTCCGCCGAATAAAACTTTACCTGCGCTACTGACTTTTCTTTTGCGGACCGCTAAGCTCCTTCCAGATTTACGTATCTAAGGGAGGATTAACCATGATCTTAGTTTCAGCTGTATTGGTGTTTGCCAATCAAGAAGACCGCGACAAAGCAGTAGAACTTACTGCAGATATACAAATGGCAACCCGCACAGAAGAAGAAGGCTGCGAAACGTATTGCTTTGCCGCTGATCCATCCGAGCCAAACCACATTCAAGTATACGAACGTTGGGATTCAGAAGAAGCCCTCGAGACACATTTTGCACACCCAACCTATGCAAGGATGGTCAAAGCACTTGGGTCTTGCAACATCGTGGAATCGCGCAATCGCATGTATGCGGTTTCCAACGACCAGTCGGTCTATCACGATGATGGTTCCCCCCGATCTGTCCCCTTCTTTGGTGATTAGGCCCTAGAATGCCCAACGCAAACGGCGATAAAGTCATCGACCTCCATGCCCATGTCGTGCTGGAAGAAGGATTCGGTCAGGCTGGTGAGTATGGTCCCGAACCGGGCATTGACGCCGAGGGCGTTCCATATTTTCGGTTTGGTGGGTATTCCATGAAGCCCATGGCCTATCCGGGCACCATCTTCATGGATGTCGATTTGCGCCTCGAGGCCATGGAAAAGCACGGCATCGACCTGCAATTGCTGTCCCCTAACCCCTTGACCATGTTCCATCACATCCCGGCAAAAGACGCGATCAATTTTTGCCAGGTACAGAATGACGCCATGGCCAACCTTGTAGGGCAACATCAGGGCGTGCTCATGGGCGCGGCATGTCTGCCTATGCAGGATATCGACGCTTCGCTGACCGAGATGGATCGGGCCGTCAAGGAATTAGGCCTTCCAGCCATCCATATCGGGACAAATTTACCCTTCAACCTTGACGACCCGCGGCTGGATGATTTTTACGCTCGTATCGTTGAGTTGGATGTGCCTCTGTTTATGCATCCGGCGTCATCTGGTGGCCTATCCGGCCCGGACGACCCCCGTTTAGAGCGGTTTGATATGACCATTGTGCTGGGCTATGCGTATGAAGAAACCGTGGCCACGTCCCAACTGGTGCTGGGCGGCGTGTTGGATCGGCACCCCGATATAGACATCTGTATATCCCACGGCGGAGGGGCGATGGCGTTCCTGATCCCTCGATTTGAGGGCATGGCCGCTATTCGGGATTGGGCACCGGATTCTGTGAAAGAACACGGGTTCCTTCATGTTTTAAAGAAATTGTGGTTTGATGCCCATGTGCACGGGGCAGAACAGAACCAGATGATGGTCGACCTTGTCGGGGCTGACCGCTGTGTCTATGGCACCAATTTCGGCGGTTGGGATACACCGTCTGCAGCAGATGACTTTGCTGCCAGCCTGACACCCAATGCCGAAAAACTGATGCGCCTGACCTGAGGCACCTGACTATTCAGAGAAGCGTGGTAGCGACCTGAAGCGGAGACGAAAATGGGTAAACAACTAATCATCACTGGCGCCAAACTGTTTCTTGGCATCGATGAAAGCGTTATTGAAGACGGCGCTGTCTGGATTGATGGTGACATCATCAAATATGCCGGGCCTGCTGCCGCGATGGGTGACGCTGACCCATCTATTGAAACTATCGATGTGGGTGGACAGTTCGTGATGCCTGGCATGTCAGAATGCCACGCGCATCTGTCGTTCACCGACGGCAGCCCGTTCGAGCTGGGATCGCCCACACCAGAATCGGCCACCATCAGCGCGGTGCGCTCATCCCGTATCATGCTGGGGTCTGGTTTCACGTCGGCGCTTAGTTTTGGCTCTGTCCACAAGGTCGACATTACTTTGCGCGAAGCCATCAATGCGGGGACCATCCCCGGCCCTCGTCTGGCCGCCGCAGGTAAAGACCTTGGGGTAACGGCCTCTAACGTTGATTCCGGCGGGACCGGTGGACTTAGTCAGATTACCGATGGCCCGTGGAATTTACGCCAGGCTGTCCGCCAACAGCGCTATCTGAACGTAGACATCGTCAAGATCTTTATCGATGGCGAAGGCGTCTCGAACCACGCCCCGCGTGACGAGCTGGCTTTCCACGATGACGAAGTCGCCGCCATTGTCGACGAAGCCCATCGCCGCAACATGAAAGTGGCCACGCATTCCCGCTCGGCCGCAGGCGTCAAACAGGCCGTCCGCGCCGGGTGTGATTATATTGGCCATGCCAATTTCCTGGATGATGAAGCCATCGACGTGTTGTCTGAAGCCCGCGACAGAATATTTGTCGGGCCTGGCATTGCCTGGGAAATGGGCTTGGTGAACCACCACGCCAGCATTGGCCTGACCCGCGAATGGGTGACTGATCGCGGCTATGACGAACAAATCGAAGCCTCGATCAAATCAGTCGGCATGATGCTGAAAGCCGATATCCGCATGATGGTCGGCGGCGATTACGGCATCTCTATTGCCCCGCACGGCACCTATGCCAAAGATTTGGAAATGTTTGTCGACATGTTCGGCATGACGCCTGGCAAAGCGCTGTTATGTGCAACCCGCGATGGCGGGGCAGCCGCAGACCCCAAAGGCCGCGTTGGCACGCTAGAGGCCGGAAAATTCGCCGATCTGGTCATCGTCAATGGCGACCCGATTGCCGATATCAAGGTGCTGCAGGATCACAGCAAGCTGTCCGCCATCATAAAGGGCGGCGTCATCTATCGTGACCTGGTCAACGATATGACCTTCGAGATCAAAGCTGCCGACATTGCAGGCCAGGGTGCTGGCGCAGACAAGGTGTTGGAACCTGCTCAATAGGCTTTAGGCGGGCTTTTTCTTCAGTAAATATTTCTGAATGCCGTCGAGCACCAGCTCGCCGCGTTGGTTGTGGATGGTCGATGCGATCACCACGACACCGGTGGTGTTTTGCGGGACAAGTTCGGTAATCACCAGCTTGGGATAAAGCGTGTCCCCTGGGATCACGCCCTTCAAAAATCGCGAAGACTGCTCGATAAACCCAATCAAAGACTCACCAATTACATGCGGGAACAACCCCGCCCCCGCCGCACTGGCCGCCAGCACCTGAAAGCCATGCGCCAACAACCCGTCATGCCCCTGCGCCTTGCAATATTCGATGTCGTAGTGGATGGGATGATTATCCCCAGACACGACCTGAAATGCCGAAAAATGCGCATCGGTGACAGTGCGCGCGGGAATTGGATATTCCTCACCCACCTTCAAATCATCAAACCACCGAACTTCGAAGTAACGATGCTGCTCCGGATCAAATGTGTCGGCCATCTGCAATTCCCCTTTTCAGGGGATCATCATAAGCACTATTCATTTACTCGGCAAAGAGGCTCTGCCGGACTGAAATCGCTGCGATGCGTGGGAGATTGATTTGGTGGGCCCGACCGGGCTCGAACCGGTGACCCTCGGATTAAAAGTCAGATGCTCTACCAACTGAGCTACGGGCCCCACCTAAATCGGGCGAACATATAGGATGGACGCCCGCCGGGGTCAACCACAGTTTGAGCCTTCGGTAGAAGAATAACAGAGGCCCCATAATTACTGAATAACCCGCCGAGAAGAATACCCTTTATAGGGTATTGAATACCTCAGTTACTCTACTTATATATGTGTTCCTTGATCGCGGCACTACCTTTTGTAGGTGTTCCCCGATCCAATTCAGAAGAGGAACGGCCACATGCCCAACTATGTAGTAAATAATAATGCCCAGAATAATGGCGATCACGAAGTTCACACAACGGACTGTGTATATTACCCTCAAATCAAGAGCTCAACGCCGCTTGGCTTGCACGCCAGTTGTGGTCCCGCGAAAACGGCGGCAAAAAAG
>SMXS01000018.1 GCA_004356955.1 Alphaproteobacteria bacterium
AATCTGAGTTCGCGATCAAAACCAAAGGCGAAGTTGAATCTGTCGAGGCTTTTGGCGACCTGGTGGTTGCCTTCCGCGATGGTCGCCCTACCTGGCTGCGGGACGTCGCCCGCATCGAAGACGGCATGGAAGACGAACGCACCTATGCCGCATTGTCTGGCAAACGCGGCGTGTCACTGGACGTCAGACGACAATCTGGCGAAAACACGGTGGAGGTCGCCAAGGAAGTTCGCCGCATCGTTGAAGTTCTAAGGGCATCCGCACCTGGTGGTGTTAAATTGGTTATCGCCAGAGATGTTGCTCATTTTGTGGAATCATCGGTTAACGACGTCACTTCAGACATGATCATTGGTGGTCTGCTGGCCGTTCTGATTACCTTCCTGTTCCTGCTGAATCCACGCACGACTCTTATTGTCGCCGTGGCCATCCCAACATCTATTGTATCGACCTTTTTCGCGCTGTATGTCGCTGATTTCACCCTGAACATGCTGACCATGATGGCTTTGTCCGTTTCCATTGGCCTTTTGGTCGATGACGCTATCGTCGTGGTGGAATCGATCCATCGCTATGTGCAGGAAGGGGAAACGCCCCTACGTGCAGCGTCGCTGGGCGTGAAACGCGTTGGCAGCGCAGTTCTTGCCGGTATGCTGGCAATTGTCGGCGTCTTTGTGCCCATTGCCTTCATGGACGGATTGGTCGGCCAATTTTTCTTCCAGTATGGCCTGACTGTGTCCTTTGCCGTGGCCGTATCCTTCCTGGTATCAATGACTCTGACACCCGTTCTTTCGACGGTTTTGCTGCGAAAGGACCCTGAGAAGCGACCTTTTGCGCGGCCTCTATTGGTATTTCATCACTGGATGGAGGAAAAATACACCGCCCTGTTGGGCGCGACTCTTCGCCACAGATGGGTCGCCATTGTTGGTCTGTTCATTGCTATTGCAGGCGGTGGATTCTTCGCCTCATTAGTGCCGATGGAATTTATGCCACTGACAGATCGAAGTGAATTTACCGCAAGGATAGAACTTCCCCTGGGCACTGGAATCAGCGAGACGAAACGAGTCGCAGCAAGACTGGCAAGCGACATCAAACAACTTGATGTTGTTGAAGAAGTTTTCCTGACCGTTGGTGCTGGTGTTCAGAACAAAGTGAACGAGGCTGAGTTCTATGTCGCCCTGACCCCCAAACAAACTCGAGAGCGCGGGCAATTCGAGATTATGGATGAAGTCCGGCAGCTGATCCAAAATCGCGCACCTGAAGTAAAGGCCTATTCGCTGTCCGAGATCCCATGGGTATCTGGGGGGACTGCTGCGGCGGCGCAAATTGAGTTCCTGATCCAGGGGCAAGACCTGGCCTATCTGGGGTCGGTTGCCGAAGATCTCGCCGATCGTATGCGCGCGTCCCCAGCTTTTGCTGATGTGTCGACCTCCTACGATCCGGGCAAGCCAGAACTGCAAATCCATATTGATCGCGAGAAGGCCGCGGATCTGGGTGTCTCTGTCGACCGACTGGCCGGCACGGTCCGCGCCCTGATCGGTGGCGTCGTCATCGCGACCTATGAAGAAGGTGGTGAACGCTTCGACGTACGCGTTCGCCTTGAGGAACACCAACGTGACGACCTCGCCAAACTTGGTCTGTTGCAGATTATCAGTGCAACAGGTGATCTGATTGATTTGGATAACGTTGCCACGATCGAAGTCGGCATGGCCCCGGTTGAAATCGACCGGATGGATAGAAGTCGTTCCATATCCATCTCGGCCAACAACAGCCGTTCCTACACGTTGGGACAAGCGACCACTGTTCTTGATGGCCTGGTCGCCGAAATAAATCTGGCTGATGGCTATTCCAGTCGCACCGAAGGCGCAGCCAAATTGATGGCTGAAACTGCTGTGTCCATCATCAGTGCATTTGGCATGGCCCTTATTGTCATCTATATGATCATGGCCAGCCAGTTTAACAGCTTTGCCCAGCCTGCCATCATCATGTTGTGTGCACCCCTGGCATTCATAGGGGCTTTCATGGCCATCTATCTGGAAGGTGCAGGCCTATCCATGTTTGCGCAAATCGGCCTGATCGTGCTGATGGGCCTGGTGATGAAGAATGGCATTCTGCTGGTTGAATATGCCAACCAGTTCCGAGAGGATGGCATGGACGCGGTGTCGGCGATCATGCAGGCGGCGCCATTGCGCCTGCGCCCGATCCTGATGACAGCGCTGTCAACCGTATTTGGCATGTTACCCGTGGCCCTGTCCGTGTCGGACGGCGCAGAATGGCGACGGCCCATGGGCATATTGGTTATTGGGGGGTTGATGTCTTCAACCTTCCTGACGCTGTTGATCGTGCCTGTTGTTTACACGTTGGCAGCCGACCTGGGACACAGCATCCGAAGTGGCAAAGACAAATTAAGAATACGCTTCCAATCCAACAATCCCAACCCCGCCGAATAGGCGTAAGCAGGACACAAAAAAAGCGGCTGCAGCCATCAAAGGCGCAGCCGTTTTCCAGTCTTTGGTTCTATGATCCGCCCCGCCAAATGGCCAGGGGCAATCTATAGGATTAGTCGACGACAGCCAGGTTTTCGGCAGACGCTTTGCCGTTCTGACCTGCGGTCAATTCGTAAGAAACTTTTTGGCCTTCCTGCAGGGTGGTCAAGCCAGCGCGTTCAACAGCAGAAATGTGAACGAAGGCGTCATTGCCGCCATCTTCAGGTTCAATAAAGCCATAACCCTTGGTTGGGTTAAACCATTTTACAGTTCCAGTAGTCATTGTCTTTTCCTTTGACAGTAATTTTGGCGTTTGTCCCCCACCACATGTGGAGAAGCTACCATTCGCGCTTAACACTGTAGAAGGGAAACTAAGACAATGTCCTGAAAGGCCATGTAAGTCACACATAACAAATGCAAAACGTCTATCGGCTATACTCGATTTTATGGGAAAAAGTCAATATTACCCGCTGTTTTGTCAACTTGATGCCAGCTAATTTGTACCATGAAGTAACACTTCGCAACGACTTCAAGAGATGAAATAGCTTTCCCTCTTAACTTATTGATCTGCTGTAACTAGCGATAAGGCGACCATCAACAAAGTTGTACATTTGGACAAGTATTTGGCAGGATTCTGCGGCTTCCAGGACATAGATGGACTCGGAAAATGCAACAAAATGCGATACACTACGGCCTCATGAAGGACCATGTCCTTCAGGCATAGGAGGATATTATGGGGAAAGTTCTCGTTTTACTTTACGGCGTTGCCAGTTATCTAATTTTTTTCGTTACCTTTCTTTATCTCATCGCATTTGTTGGCAATTTGGATGGACTTCCATTTGTCACGAAGACGATTGATTCGGGCATAGCCGGTCCGACGGGTCAGGCCTTGCTGGTTAACACGGCGCTGCTTTTGTTATTTGCTGGCACCCATACTGTGATGGCGCGACCCTGGTTCAAGCGCAGATGGACCAAAATCATTCCGCAGGCCATAGAGCGTTCCACCTACGTCCTGGTGTCCAGCCTGACGCTGATTTTATTGTTCGTCGAATGGGTCCCGATGATAGATCCTGTCTGGTCTGTCACCAATTCCAACGCCGCAATGGCGTTGTGGGTTTTGTATTTTGGCGGTTATGGCATGGTGTTGTTGTCGACCTTCCTGATCAATCATTTCGAGCTGTTTGGCTTGGCGCAGGTGTTTGCCAATTTGAAAGACCGCCGCGTGCCTGATCTGAAATTTGTGTCGCCGTTTTTATACAAGGTGATCCGCCATCCCATCTATCTGGGCTGGATTATCGCCTTTTGGGCCACGCCCGATATGTCGGCGGGGCATCTACTGTTTGCCATCCTCACCAGCGCCCAAATCCTGATCTCCATCCCGCATGAAGAACGGGATATCGAACACGCCTTGGGGGAACCCTATGCAGATTATCGCAAGCGCACGCCGATGCTGGTACCGTTCATGAAATCAAAGGAGTAAGCCGCCCGAAGGTTCTTGAGCCACCGACAGTGATGTGAAACAGTCTAGGCCTTGGAGAACACCGGGGGCTATCGACCGTGCGATTATCACTATCTAATCTGACCAAAACCATCTGCGTCAGCCTGACGCTGATGCTGGCATCTTGCGGGCAAGAGACCGAACAGGAACCCGGCATCGTGCTGGCGGCCATCTACAACACCACCGGCGCCCAGTCCAATCTGGATGGCCCATCGTCCCAAGGCCTGCGCCTGGCCATCGATCAGGCCAATGCGGCGGGCGGTGTGCTGGGCATGCCGGTCAATCTGGTGATGGCAGACGGCACCTCCGACCCATCGGTCATATTGCAACGGGCCGAAAGCCTGTTTAACCACTACCCCCAGACCAGCGTGATGGTCGGCCTGTCAGATACCGATATGGTGATGGCCGCCGCCCCTACGGCTGCCCAACATGGCCTGGCCTTTATCACATCAGGCGCAACGTCCCCCAAGCTGCCCCGGGAAGTCCCGGGGCATCTGTTCCTGGCGTGCTTTGGCGACAATGTACAAGCCGCAGCGGGCGCTGAATTCGCCATCAACACGCTGGGCACCAAAAAGGCCATCGTGCTTTTTAACGAGACCATGTCTTACACACAGATGTTGCACCAATATTTTGGCACGCGCTTTACCGAGTTGGGCGGCGAGGTCACCAAGATACAGCCCTATAATGCCGACACCATCCCCACAGTCATCGCGCGCCTGGCCCAAGAATTGGCCCAAGGGGGAGTGGGTGACGCCGGGTTGATCTATCTCGCCGCTGGGCCTGACGAGGTCGTGCAAATGCTGGCCCTGCTACGGCGCGCGGGCATCAACACACCCGTGCTGGGCGGCGACGGCCTCGACATCGGCGAAAGCTGGGCTCAGCTTCCCGTCAGCGATGTGTACTTCACCACCCATGCCTATCTGGGCGACGACACCACAGATCCTGACATGCAGGCCTTCATAGCCGCCTATGAGGCCGCCTATCCCGGTCACAAGGCCGATGCCTTCAGTGCGCTGGGGTTCGATACCGCCAATCTGGTGATGCAGGCCATTGCGGATGCCGGTTCACCAGAGCCCGAAGCTGTGCGCACAGCCTTGGCGAATATCCAGAACTTTAAAGGCCTGACCGGCACGATGTCGTTCGGCGAAGGCAATTACATCCCGCGCAAATCTGTCAGCATCATTGCAATCACGGGCGGCGTGCAAAGTCTGGCGGCAGAGATTATGCCGGAAAGCGTCCCTGCCCCTTAGGTCTCTACCCCCCTAAGATTCAGAAGTCCCACGCACCAGGCCGGGCAGATAAAACAGCGGCCAGATCACCAATAGTAAATTGGGCAGGAACCAGGTCGGGTTCCATTCCATCAAGATCGCCCAATAGCTGACGGCCATGATGCCGGCGGCAAAAGTAAAGGCGAGCGACAGCAAAGCCAGCGGTCGCCAAGCCAGGCTGCCCCGCCTGTCAGCGGCAACAGCGGCCAACCCCAGTACCGAGAACGGTAGGTCAATCGACACGAAGGACCAGTTCCAGGCAAACACCTGCGGGTCGCCATAGCCGCCATACATCCATTCTGGCGACAGCGTGATCAGCCCGACCAGCGCTAACGCGGACACCGCCCAATACAGCAAAAAGCCGATATCGGTGATCAGGATACAAATACGCAGGCTGGTGCTCATGCCAGCAGCTTAATTGGTCTTGGGCTGACCCGCCAGCGCCACCAGAATAATCGGGACGATCATGATGGCAGCCATCAATCCGGCCCAGATGCCTTTGAAAATCGCATAGGCGAGCGGTGTCAGGGCGTCGATGCCCAACAGCGCCAGCGGCCCCAGCGTCAGCGGCGTGACCACCAGGAGGCCAAACAGACCAAACACCAGCCCCGCCGCCCAGAATTTGCCAGGTACCTTGCGCAATAGGCGATGCAGGCGCTTTGTGTCGTCCCACTCAAAGCCCATGACCTGTTCCTTGCGGGCCTTTTTGCGCTGGGCGCCAATGACGATCATCGACACCAGGAACAACAAGATGAAGGCGGTGATGGCGATATCCATGCCAAAGCCACCTTCCCCCATCAGTGGCACCGTGGTTTTGTCATTGTGCTGGAACCACGGGATCAACCCGTTGAACACAGCGTTGAGAAGGCCATTAATGGTGGCCTCTTTCTTGATACTGGCGACGACGGTGATGGGCATGGAGATTTCCTCTATCTGATTGGCCGGGATGTTAGCCGGGCTTTGACGAAGAGGCACGGGAAATCATTTAGGTTGAACGGTCGGGGATAAATCACACCCACCCGTCATCCTAGCGAAAGCTGGGGTGACAAAGTCTGGCATCCTTGATCCACTGTTTATTCAGCCCGCGTTCAGGTTTTGTGTGTACGATACGACCATCCAAATACACAGGGAGACCGACCATAAATCACACATTACTGGCATCCACACTGGCCATTGCATTGGCCCTGACCGCCTCGTCTGCCTTTGCAGAACGCAAGAAAATGGAATTGCTGTCCCCCGCCGAGGGCCCTTGCCTGTACCTGCTGGATGACCAAGGCAACGAAACCAGCACCGTGGCCAATGCGCCTTGCGATGCGAATGGCACAATCGTCAACCCCGGCGATCCGGCAGCCATGCCACAACCTGCCAAGGCAACCCCAGCATCAGGCAACCGCGACGCCGCCAGCGGATTGCCGACAGGCAAGCGCCAGCACAAACCAATTAGCGTTGATTGACAATTAGGCACTTAGCGATAACGCGGCCCCACTTCCAACCCCGTTATGCGTGACTTCCAACCCCTGTTATCCCGGACCGTATCCGGGGTGATTGTTGGGAGAGTGCGGGGTGACTGTTGGGAGAGAGAGGCTAACATCCCTGTCCTCTCGGATTAAACAGTACTGACGCATAGTTTCGACATCATCAGCCGCTCCTATTTCTCAACCTTTTTGATTTCCTCACCGGTTGCGCCTCCCATCCATTCGCTTGAAATCGATCATCCAATTCCTTGTTGAAGGTGGGTCTAGAAAGTTCAGTCACAGGCAAACTTGGATCTGTGATAATGCCCTCAATCTGTTTACGCCGTGAAAGATTACTGTTCATTACTTGTTCCGCAAATCGGTACGAGTATGTTTGCAGTGTCAATGAATGGATGGCCATACGCTAATACCTCTAGTTGAATTGGCCAATCTTAGTGCATAAAAAGAGTTGAATCCATTACAGACCAACCCTTGCCCCCATCTCCCCCAGCCTCTAGATTAGCCGCCAATCTATCTTTCACCATTTAGGCGCTCCGTCGGGCAGCCTTTTCGCGCTTGGGACTTTGTTGGATTTATGGAAATACGGACAGACTTTGTCGACGCTATTGGAAATACGCCGCTGATGCGGCTGAACCGGGCGTCGGAGCTCACGGGGTGTGAGATTTTGGGCAAGGCGGAGTTTTTGAACCCGGGCGGGTCCGTGAAGGACCGCGCGGCGTGGGGGATTATTTCGGACGCCGAGAAAAAAGGCCTGTTGCGGCCCGGCGGCGTGATCGTTGAGGGCACGGCGGGGAATACCGGCATTGGCCTGGCGCTGGTGGGAAATTCTCGGGGGTATAAGTCCGTCATTGTGGTGCCGGATACGCAGTCTCAGGAAAAGTTCGATATGTTGCGCCTGTGCGGGGCTGACCTTCGGCTGGTGCCAGCGGTGCCCTATAAGGACCCGAATAATTATGTGAAATATTCTGGCCGTCTGGCGGCAGAAATCGCCAGGGAAAACCCCAACGGGGCCATCTGGGCCAACCAGTTCGATAATGTTGCCAATCGCGATATCCACCTCACCACCACCGCGCAAGAGATCTGGAAACAGACCGATGGCAAGGTCGATGGCTTTGTTAGTGCCGTTGGTACTGGTGGCACGTTGGGGGGCGTGTCCCTGGGCCTTAAGGAGCACAACAAGGACATCCAGATTGCGCTGGCCGACCCGATGGGCGCGGCTTTGTTCAATTATTACAAATATGGCGAGCTGAAGGCCGAAGGTGATAGTATCACCGAGGGCATTGGCCAAGGGCGCATCACGGCGAACCTGGAAGGCATTGTGGTCGACCGCGCCTACCAGATTCCCGATGCCGAGGCGTTGCAGATTTGCTTTGACCTGATCCAGGATGAAGGACTGGTGCTGGGCAGCTCGTCAGGCATCAATATTGCAGGCGCTATCCGCCTGGCACAGGAAATGGGCCCCGGCCACATCATCGTGACGATTTTGGCGGATTACGGCACGCGCTACCAAAGCAAGATGTACAACCCGGTCTTCTTGCGGGAAAAAGGCCTGCCAGTGCCATCTTGGATGGAGTAAGCGACTGAATGGATGGACGTCGAATAAGTTTAATAACAAGAGAGATTGTATGAGCATCTTTGGGTCACCCCTCGTTTCTACGGATTGGTTGTTGGAAAACATCAACGACCCGCACCTGCGAATTGTTGATGCCAGCTGGTATCTGCCAAGTTTTGAGCGCGACCCAAAGGCAGAATATGCCGACGCGCATATCCCCAGCGCCGTGTTCTTTGATATTGATGAGATCGCCGATCTCGATAATTCCCTGCCCCATATGCTGCCATCGCCGGAGAAGTTCTCGCTGCGAGTGCGCAAGCTGGGCCTGGGCGATGGCACCCGTATTGTGGTTTACGATGGCGATGGCATTTCATCTGCCGCGCGGGTTTGGTGGATGTTCAAGACCTTTGGCCATGACGCTGTGGCCGTGCTGGATGGCGGCCTGCCACGTTGGGCGACCGAGGGCAAACCCGTGAGCAATATGCCCGAAAACTCTCGCGAGCGGCATTTCACCCCCCATTTCCGCGCCCGTATGGTGCGCAATGCAGATGATCTGCTGGCGGGGCTGAACGACGGCAAAGGCGACCAGATTATCGACGCCCGCCCTGCCGGTCGCTTTATGGGCACCGAGCCGGAACCGCGCAAAGGGCTGCGCGGCGGGCACATCCCTGGCAGCTTCAGCCTGCCACAGACATCGATGTTTGATGCAGATGGCCTGTTCCTGCGCGGCGACGTGCTGCGCCAGGCCTTTATTGACGCGGGCATATCGCTCGATGGGTCCATCACCACCTCTTGTGGGTCTGGCGTGATGGCATCGGTGATTGCGCTGGCGCTTGATCTGTTGGGCCATGACGACGTGGCCGTGTTCGACGGGTCGTGGAGCGAATGGGGCGCGCGCGATGACGTCCCCGTGCATACCGCCGCCGACATTGACTAGGGCATGAAACATAGCCCATGAAAAAGGATACTCAAATTTCCAATGCCGGGCGGCCCAAAGCGGGCAAGCCGGGCTATCAGAGCCGCGACAAGGAGATGGTCAACACGCCGGTCTATCGCGCGTCGACCATCCTGTACGACACGATTGCAGACCTGAAATACGCCACCAAGCACAAGAACCGCAATTTCTATTACGGTCGGCGCGGCACCCCCACCCAATGGTCGCTGCGCGATGCGATGGTAGAGCTCGACGGCGGCCATGATGCACTGCTGCACCCTTCGGGCCTGGCGGCGGTGACGACGGCGATCTATGCCTTTGTGCGGGCGGGTGATCATATTCTGATGGCCGACACGTGTTACGAGCCGACCCGCATCTTCTGCAATATCGCGCTGAAGAAAATTGGGGTCGAGACGACGTTTTACGACCCGTTGATTGGCGCGGGCATTGCCGATCTGATGCAGGACAACACCGTGCTGGTGTTCGTCGAAAGCCCCGGTTCGTTGACTTTCGAGGTGTCTGACCTGCCAGCTATCTCCAAGGCAGCCAAAGCAAAGGGCGCAAAGGTCCTGGTCGATAACACATGGGGCACGCCCCTGCTGTACCGCCCGCTGGAACATGGGGCCGATGTGGTCATCCATGCCGCGACCAAATATATCGTCGGTCATTCTGACGCGATGCTGGGCATCACCGTGTGCAACGAAGAAAGCTGGGACGTCTTCCAGCGCCAAAGCTTTGTGATGGGCCAGGCGGCCGCACCTGATGATGTGTACCTGGCCAGCCGTGGCCTGCGCACGCTGGCCGTCCGTATGCGCCAGCACGAAGCCAGCGGGCTGAAGATCGCCAAATGGATGGAAACCCGGCCAGAGGTCGCCGAAGTGCGCCACCCGGCCCTGCCGACCTGCCCCGGCCACGACATCTGGAAACGCGACTTCGATGGCGCCAGTGGCCTGTTCAGCATCATCCTGCACGAACACTATTCGGATGATGCCGTGGCGGTCATGATCGATGGCCTGGACCTTTTCGGCATCGGCTACAGCTGGGGCGGCTTTGAAAGCCTGGCGCTACCCGCCGACCCAAAGGGTGAACGCACAGCAGTACCGTGGAAGGCAAAGGGGCCGCTGATCAGGTTCAACATTGGGCTGGAAGACGTGGATGATCTGCAGGCAGATTTAGAAGCCGGGTTTGAGCGGTTGAATGGGGCTATCTAATAGATAAATTCGCCCTTCTATATTTTGTTAAAAGATACTATAGTAGATTATAGTTTCGTATATTTCTATTAAAGGTATTAATAGTGTCTTTTATTGGAAGCACACCAGAGGACATCTCCATGGCCATCTCGGCGCGCACCAAAGCGCGGCGGCTTACGTTGAACCTGACCCAAAAGGGCCTGGCAATACGAAGTGGGGTCTCCTTTGGCACACTGAAGAAGTTTGAACGCACGGGTCAGATCGCTCTGCCATCCTTCATACGGCTTGCCATTGCGCTCCGTGATGAAGCCGCGCTGGAAGGACTGATGTCCCCTGCCATATTTGAAACCCTGGATGACGTTCTCAAAACTCCCAAGAAGCCTCAACGCGGACGCATCACATGAAAATGAAACCCGGCACACCATTGCATGTTTCGCTGCACTGGTCCGACGACGACGTGCAGCCTGTCGGCAGGCTGGCCTATCGGAACCGACGGGCCTATCTGGAATATGACCCGGCCTTCATTCAATGTGGGCTGCAGATTTCGCCTTTGCACCACCAAACAGGGACTGGACTGCAGACACCCCCCGTCAACGGCGGCTTCGAGGGGCTGCACGGCGTCTTCCACGACAGCCTGCCCGATGGATGGGGCCGCCTGCTGGTCGACCGTCGCGCCCGCCAGCTTGGGATAAAACCCGCCAGCCTAACGCCATTGGATCGCCTCGCCATCGTGGGCAACGCCGGCATAGGTGCCCTCAGTTACGCCCCCGCCGCATCAATATGGGACGACGATTCTGCGACATTGAACCTTGATGACCTAGCTGCTGACGCCCACCGCGTGCTGGAGGGTGACGTCAGCGATGTTATTTCAGTATTGGGGGCCGTTGGTGGCTCGCCCGGCGGGGCAAGGCCAAAGGCCCTGATCGCTATAAACGATGACGGCCACGCCCTGCATGGTAACACCTACGCGCCCGATGGGTATGTGCTCTACCTGGTTAAATTCTCCGGCCATGGCGACCCTGAAGATATTGCTGCCATTGAAGCCGCCTATGCCGCCATGGCAAAGGAGGCAGGCATTGCGATGCCCTATACTAGGCTGCTGGAGGGCGCAAAGGGCGATCAGTATTTCGCGGCACGC
The DNA here is from genome assembly GCA_004356955.1 of Alphaproteobacteria bacterium. Classification (GTDB taxonomy): domain Bacteria; phylum Pseudomonadota; class Alphaproteobacteria; order SMXS01; family SMXS01; genus SMXS01. The sequence goes on from SMXS01000018.1 coordinate 11,536, forward strand.
CGTTTTGATCGCCTGGGCAATGACCGGGTCCATGTTCACTCTGCCTGCGGCTTGCTCTATACCGACATTCGAACGCCTTCCCTGGACTATGCCGACCTTATCCAGTTGACGCGCAGCGTTACGCATGACCAAAGGGATTGCGAAGCCATGTATGCCCTTGCTGTGTTTAATGTCCTTGCCCATAACCGCGATGACCATGCGCGGCAATTCAGTTATGTGATGGGGCGTGATGGCACATGGCGCCTTGCCCCGGCCTATGACCTGACCTTCTCGCAAGGTCCTGGTGGCGAACATTCGACCACAGTGTCAGGTTACGGCACCGACATAGGCCGGGCTAACTTGCTTGAACTTGCAAAAAAAGCTGATATCAACACCGCAGACGCACATGGACTAATCGACCGTGTGGCGGATACCGCTAATCGATGGCGCAATTTTGCCGAAGATTACGGCGTCAGCACCACGTCAAGCCGTACCATCGCCAAAACCATAGATGCAGAACTAGCCGTCCCATGATCAAAGCTGTCCTATTCGACCTAAACGAAACGCTGTTTGACCGAACGGGGTCATTACGTCTGTTCCTCGCCGACCAGTTCAAGCGGCACGAGGCCATTGCGCATGTGGGGGTCGACGACTTTGTCGACATGTTCCTGACGCTCGATGCGCGGGGCACCATGCCAAAGGCCGAGGTTTACCCCTCGCTGCTGGAGCATTTAGGCCAGGTCGATGACGTGTTGGCCGAGACCATGGTCCAGGAATATTTCGACGGGTTTCCGCATTTTGCCAAGATGCTGCCGGATGGTGAAGAATTGCTGTTGTATCTGCGGCAAAAGCAGCTGCACACCGGCATCATCTCTAACGGCATGGCCAACCAGCAGATGCGCAATATTTATGCGCTCAAACTCGACCTGTTGGTCGATGGGATTTTGGTGTCGGAGACAGAGGGCCTCCGCAAGCCAGACCCCGAGATCTTTTGGCGGGCGGCGTCACGCCTGTCGCTCAAGCCCGAAGACTGCCTGTTTGTGGGGGATAACCCCCTTGCGGATATCCTGGGGGCCCATGGTGCTGGCATGTCGACCATCTGGGTGCCCAATGGCGCCGTGTGGCCTGATGGCGCCGAACCCAACCCGGGCCTGGAAGTCGCCAGTCTGGGCAAAGTGCACAAAATGTTGGTGAAAATCGGGGTTTAGGGCGCAAAATTATTAATTAGGGACAGTGTACAATTAATGGCGCGATTACTCTCTAACTAGGCATAGCAGGTACAATTAATTGTACACTGTCCCTAATTAATGACGCCATCACCCTATAGCTCCAACCGCGCTTCAAGCCCTGCATAATCCAACCCCAAGAACTGGTGCCCCTGCCAGCCCGCGGCAATTGCGCTTTCGACGTTTTCTGCAAGGTCATCGATCAGGATCAGGCGGCCGGGTTCGACTTCCAGCTCGGTGGCGATATGCCTGAAAAACGCCTGGTCTGGCTTTAGGATGCCCATACGGCCAGCGGCGAACATGTGGTCGATATGGGCGGCCATGCCCATCTCGTGTTCGATATATCTAGTGCGGCGTGGGTCGTTATTGGTGCCGATCGCATTGCCGACGCCTTTGCTTTTTATATTGGCCATCATGTCCAGGATATGGTCGTCGAGCTGTTCATCCTTGGTGAGCCAGTAGTTGTAAATCTCGTTGAGAGAGCCACTCAGCGCAATTGTACTGGCCCATTCACGCAGTTGATCCATGATGTCTTTTTCGCCACGAAGGACCTTTTCGAACTCTTCATTAAAAACGGCCTCGACAAACCCGTCGAGGCTATAGCCCAGATCCTGTTGGAAATTGTCACACCAGGTGAAATGGCCGTCGACAACATTGGCATTTACAACGCCGTCGAAGTCCCAGATTACGTAATCAATATCAATCATGGGCGCAGCCTAGCGATCTGAAAGGGCTGACTCCAGCCCCAAAATTGTGTCGATGCGTTCGGTGTCGCCAATGTCGTGGTTGCGGTCGGGGTCGATCAGGAATATACCCATCCCTGCGCCGGTGGCACCGACATAGTCGGCCTCATAGGTATCGCCCACATAGAGGCTGTTTTCAGGCGTGGTACCTGCTTGGCGCATGGCGTGCTCAAAGATACGGTTTGATGGCTTGCGGTAGCCAAAATCGATGGACGACACAAAGGTCGGGAAAAAGTGACGGATGTTCATATCCATCATTAACCCTTCAACCATGGGGGTGTAGTGCGTGTTGGTGATCATCGCCAGATCGTATTGATCTTGCAGGCGCGTCAGCATTTCGCGCACGCCGTCGATATAGCTGACGTCTTCACACCATTCGCTGAGGTAAACTTCTGTCAGCGCGTCGGCGAGGTGCCACTGGGCGCCCTGCCCGGTGATTTTCTGCAAAGTCGCGGCGGCGCAATCTGACCAGGCATATTCACAATGATCGACGGCGGCGGCCTGTTCGTGCTCGATAAAGGTTTCGACCAACAGGTCGAGGAACTGGCGCTGTTCGACCATGATACCCTGCGAGCGCAAAAAGGCGATGCTGCGCGGATAACTCCGGTCGTCATTGTAGTTGATGTAGTGCACCAGGGTGCCGAAGAAATCAAAAAAGATCGTCTGTTTAGGGGACTTTTTGTTCATGGCAGCCTTTTTAAACAATGACTGAGGGCATGCCAACAAAACTATATGAATACCGTTCGTGCTGAGTGATCGTGTCAACGATTGTATCGAGGTATGGACGCCTCAACGTCAAGCTCGCCAGTGCATTGGTGTGTTCATACCTCGATACAATTTGTCCCTTCAGGACAAATCACTCGGCACGAACGGACATTCAGATCACAGCCTGACAGCGCGACTAGTGCCCCACGCTAAAAACTGCCGGTTCGCACTTCGTAATCCACCACCAGGCCATAGTCCGGATCATCGTCGGAATCGACCATCAACTGGCCGGCGCGCTTCAGCACCCGGTGGCAATCATGCGACAGGTGCCGCAATTGCAGGGTCTTGCCCACTTGCTGGTATTTGATGGCCAGGTCTTCGATGGCCTGCAGGGCAGACTGATCCACGACACGGCTGTTCATAAAGTCGACGATGACGGTCTTGGGGTCAGACGCAGGGTCGAACAGTTCCGCAAAACCCTCGGTCGATCCAAAAAACAACGGGCCTTCTATCTGGTAAACGCGAATATCTTCAGCCGGTTCTTCTATCCGTGCATGCAGGCGGGTGGCGTTGTTCCAGGCATAGGCCAGCGCCGATACAATCACGCCAACGATCACGGCAATGGCCAAATCGCTGTAGACGGTCACAACCGTGACGATAATGATGACGGCCCCGTCCATTGCGGGGATGCGGTTCATAATGCGCAAGGTCTGCCAGGCAAAGGTACCGACGACGACCATGAACATCACGCCAACCAGCGCTGCAAGCGGGATTTGTTCGATCAGGCCAGAGGCAAACAGAATGAAACTCAGCAGAAACAGCGCCGCGGAGATGCCCGACAGGCGGGTGCGGCCGCCGGATTTTACGTTGATCATCGATTGACCGATCATGGCGCAACCGCCCATGCCGCCGAAAAAGCCCGTGACCGTGTTGGACAAGCCCTGGGCAATACATTCCTGCGAAGCTCCGCCGCGCTTGCCGGTGATTTCACCCACGAGGTTGAGGGTCAACAGGCTTTCAATCAGGCCAATGGCAGCCAAGATCATCGAAAAGGGAAAGATGATCTGCAATGTTTCCCAGTTCAACGGCACCATGGGAATGTGAAACAGCGGCAAGCCACCTTTGATCGACGCCAGATCACCGACGCGGGGGACGTCAATCCCAAAGAAAATAACGATGCCTGCGACAATCCCGATCCCCGCCAGAGGTGCCGGGATGGCCTTGGTGATCTTGGGCATGACCCAGATAATCCCCATGGTCAGGCACACTAGGCCCAGCATGATCGCCAGTGGTAAGCCGGACATCCATTCACTCACACCGTCAGCGCCGGGGATCTTGAACTGGGTCAGTTGGGCCAGGAAAATCACGATAGCCAGTCCATTCACAAAACCCAGCATCACCGGATGCGGCACCAATCGGATGAACTTGCCCAGATGGAACACCCCTGCCAGCACCTGCAAGATGCCCATCAACACAACAGTCGCGAACAAATATTCGATCCCGTGAGTGGCCACCAAGGCGACCATAACCACGGCCAGCGCCCCGGTTGCGCCCGATATCATGGCTGGCCGCCCACCAATACAAGCGGTGATCAGCCCCACAATGAAGGCGGCATAAAGCCCAACCAATGGATGCACTCCGGCCACGAAAGAAAACGCCACGGCCTCGGGCACCAGCGCGAGCGCGACGGTCAGGCCCGACAAAAGCTCGGTCTTGATGCGGCTGACCGTAAAATTGGTGGGATCAGGGGCAAGGGAAAAGCGTTCAGCATAAGCCGCAAGCATTGACTTGGTCACGATTTTGAAAGTCCGTTCTGGGCCAGATACTCAGGAAAACCGCCAAACCAACCGGCAAAGCAATTCAGACGAGGCGCTTTATTACGGCATTCCGTCAATTTAGCAATTGCAATAAGCGCGGGGCGCTAATCTATTGTGGAATAGCGCCAATCTTTCGCGGAATGAAGAGAGGCTTTCCTGGAATAAAGAGAGTATCAGCGGAAGCGCTGGCAGGGATAAGAACCATTATTGCCAGAACCAAAGGCGTTCAGCATGCCGATCTGGCTGCTTGTGGCCGAGTTAGAACAGTTTTGATAGTTGGAGCTGCGATCATCGCCATATGTCCGACCGCCTGTATCCTGACGACCATACCAATTATTATAGCCGGCACTATTACCGCCAAACAGTGACGAGCCATTGCTGGAACCAGTAGAAATGCTGAATCGGCTATTGGTTGTCGCATCCAGATCATCCATCGTGTCCGTAAACCCAATGCCGCCCCGCACACCAATACCATTGGCCAGCTGATCAGGCGTATACACCTGAAAAGCCTGGGCAGCGCCGCCCGCAACCAAGATGAATACTGCTGCAAATAGGGCTGAAACTGCGATTTTTTGGCGTCCAATAAACGTCATGATCTGCGTAACTCCAATTCTCGATGGGCGGAGTCTACCATATGAACCCACCTCTGCCATCATGAAATTGGGGATATTCCCCGTGTTATCAAGACTATGGGCGCGCGAAAGCCAATCATTTATGATAAATAGGCAGTTAGGAAACAATTTTGCCACAAGGGTACGGTCCATGTCAGACCCAACAGCGACAGCCACCACCACCACAGCGATGAATGATGCCGATCTGGCGCAAGTCAATTTCAATGATCAGGGATTGGTTGCTGCCATCGCACAACAACATGACACAGGCGAAATTTTGATGATGGCCTGGATGAACGCAGAATCCATGGCGCTGACGTTGCAGACGGGTCAGGTGCATTATTGGTCCCGGTCTCGTCAGTCGCTGTGGCTCAAGGGTGAAAGCTCGGGTCAGACGCAGCAATTAGTGGATCTGCGGGTCGACTGCGATGGCGATACGATTCTGCTGTCGGTCGACCAAACAGGTGTCGCCTGCCACACTGGTCGGCACAATTGCTTTTACCGCGCCTATCGCGATGGCCAATGGGTCGAAATCGCAGATGTCGTGACTTCGCCCGACGACCTGTACGGCAACAAATAATGAGCCCCGGCATGCGACAACGGCTGATCATTCTGTTACTGGCAGCGGCGGCTGTTGGGCTGCTGGTCGCCAGTCTGTATTGGCCTGACCCCATTTCCGATGGGGTTCATTCAGTTGCGGCCGCAGGCTCTGAAGACATGGTCCCCCAGGCGCCCAAAGGCGACGGCCCGCAAATTACTATATTTGCGGCTGCCAGTACGGCGTCCGTCATCCAAGACATCGCGCAAATTTACGAACAGGATGTCGCGGTCGACATCATTGTCGTCCCTGCAGCATCTTCCGTATTGGCGCGACAAATTTCCGAAGGGGCACCTGCCGACATTTTTATCTCGGCGAACACCCAATGGACTGATTATTTAATCAATGAGGGACTCGCTGACGCAGAATCCCGCCGGATCCTGATGACCAATCGGCTGGCCCTGGTAGCACCCAAAAAGGGTGAATGGTCGAATGAGGCTGGCATTGGCACGTCATGGGACCCCAAGGCCACCCTGACCGAGCAATTATTGACCATGATTGCCTTGGGTCGCCTGGCCATCTGCGAACCTGACAGCGTGCCCTGCGGCCAATATGCCAAGCAGACGCTCAAAGCACTGGGCCTATGGACCCGGGCTCAGCATAGCCTGGCCATTGGCAACAACGCACAATCAACCCTGGCCTGGATAGAACGTGGAGAAGTCCCTGGGGGTCTGGTCTATATGACCGAAGTCCTGGCCAGCAACGACGTCGAATTGGTGACCTTTGTGCCTGACGGGTTCCACGAGCCGATCCTGTATGATGGCGTCCTTTTGAATACAGAAGACACTCATGTGCGGGACTTTGCAGACTATTTGCAGGGGACTGTTGCCCAAAGGCTGCTGATTGCAGCCGGGTTCATTCCCACTGAAATTGTCGAAATCAATACACAATTGGGCATGCCTTAATGGGGGATGCCTTGTTCACGCTGTCTGCATTCGAGACCGAGGCGCTGCTATTATCCCTGAGGGTTGCTGTATGGGCCGTACTGGGCAGCCTGCCCTTTGCCATTGGTTTTGCCTGGTTGTTATCGCGCAAAGAGTTTTGGGGGAAAAGCGCCCTTAATGCCGTACTGCACTTGCCGCTGGTTGTCCCCCCGGTTGTGGTTGGGTATGGCTTGTTGGTGTTGTTTGGCCGCAACGGACCCTTGGGCAAGTGGTTGCTGGATACATTTGGTGTCTCCGTTGCATTTAGTTGGAAGGGTGCCGCCATTGCTGCGGCGGTGGTTTCATTCCCACTGATGTTGCGGGCCATCAAGCTGTCGATGGATGCGGTCGATGAAAGGCTCGAATTCGTTGCACACACCTTGGGCGCATCCCGATGGAAGGTTCTACGCACCGTCACAATCCCCCTGACCATGCCAGGTATTGTCGCCGGGATTGCTTTGTCCTTTGCCCGTTGTCTGGGTGAATTTGGCGCCACCATCACTTTCGTTGCCAACATCCCTGGCGAAACGCGCACGCTGCCCTTGGCCCTCTATACCGCCATCAACAGTCCGGGGGCTGAAATGCAGGCGGGTAGGATTGTCCTGATCTCTGTCGTGCTCGCACTTGGTGCCCTGGCACTGTCAGAAATTGCGGCACATCGTGTCACGAAGGCTGTGCATGGCATCTGACCTTCAAATAGATATCACGCTGGCACGTGATGGCTTTACGCTGCAGGCCAATACCCAAATAGGCAGTGGCATTACCGTTGTCACCGGCCCATCAGGGGCAGGCAAGTCTACCTTGATTGGCGCCATTGCCGGGGCCGTGAAGCCTGATCGAGGGCGTATCAGCCTGAATGATCATATTTTTTTCGACACGGCAAGCAGACGGCACTTGCGCCCAGCGGCCCGTAATATTGGCTATGTTTTACAGGATAGCCTGTTGTTTCCGCATATGAGCGTAAAGCAAAACCTGCTCTATGGCAGCCGCAAGTCCAGCACCTGGACTGTCGATGACATAGCCAAAATCCTGGAGATAGACGGCTTGCTGGCGCGCCGGCCCAAGCAATTGTCGGGCGGAGAACGCCGCCGGGTCGCAATTGGCCGCGCGCTGATGACGAACCCTCAGTTGTTATTATTGGACGAACCACTGGCCAATCTGGACGCCACCCGTCGCCGCGCCATCCTGCCTTTGATCGAACGCCTGCGAGACGAATTTGACCTACCAATCATCTATGTCACCCATGCCTGGTCAGAAATCATCCGGCTAGCCGATCGACTGATCGTCATGAAAGACGGACAGATCACCAATCAGGGCACTCTGAGTGAGGTGCTGGCAACAGACGATATCGGTGCAGAGCTGGGATTGGACGGCAGCGTCATCGAGGCAACGGTTCTGGGGCATGATAACGAACAGGGCCTCAGCACCCTTAGCTCAACATCGGGGCAGCTTCACATCGCGCAAATTGTCGATCAGCCTGGCAGTAACGTGCGCCTCTTTATTGGCGCGGCAGATGTCGCCCTGGCCCTGTCTCGGCCTGTTGGATTGTCGGTTCAGAATATTCTGGAAGCCACCATTATCGATATTCGCCCTGGCACACCGCCTGTTGTGAATATCGATCTCGCCTTAAACGATGGGCAGGTTTTGCGATCCCGCGTTACGCCCCGGGCTGTTGAAAGCCTGGGCCTGACCAAAGGGCAATCGGTCTATGCCCTGATCAAATCCGTCGCGCTGGATAAAGATCTGTTGCACCACCCTTTATAGTGGCCATTTATAATGGCCGCCTGTAGTAGCCTCGGCCTTCCCTACATGAACCACAGCTAAACAAGACGTTCAGACTTTGTGCAGGTGCTAACTCGCATAGTCCCCTCTGTTGAAACCGGCCAAGCGAATTTGATTCGCAATCAACCCGGCCACAAAACAGGAGAGAGACATGTTGAGAACACACTTATGCACCTTAGCCACGGTCCTGACCCTGGGTGTCGCAACCCTGGGGATGGCCAATAATGCCGAGGCCGCCCGCGGCGAAGGCCAACACAATACCGATGGGAATGGTACTCGCCAAAACGACCACCGGGTCAATCGCCCAAATCGCGAACGAGACCAGGCACACAACAACCATGGCCGTCACGACCGTGCCATGAACCAGAGCGGCCAGTACCAGGGTCACAAAAAGGCACAACGCAAGGGCCGGGAGAATGACAGAAAACACGCGCGTCAGCATGCTCGCCAGCATAATTATGGCCGCCACTACGCCAAGCATGCCAATCGGTACTACAACAAAAATTATCGCAACCATTACCAGAACGCAAATTGGAAGCACGCCAATCGCCATTACTCCAACCACCGGTATTATTATACCAACTACAACCACTACCGGTCTTGGCAGCCATATTTTGGCTCAACGTGGAACGCCTATCAGTTGACAGGATGGCAGCGTACAAATGGGTGTCACCCTGTCGTTAAGATGCGCGGCAATCGCTATAACGGCCGTTTGGTTGGCGCCACCATGTGTTACGAAAATTGGGGTGAAACCTATATTGTGCCCCGCACCAAAACGGTCCTGTACCGCTATCACTAAGGCGAACTGACCCAATAGTGCAAAAATGTAACGGCTCGGCCTTTTCTGCGGAAAACTTTGATTTCGTGGTAAAAAGCCGGGCCTGTTCATATTGTATTCAGCTTGAATCCTATAATATTCAACTCAGAGTCGCGAAGAGCGGCAAATTGGAGACAAGACATGACCACTGGAACGACATCAAAGTTTCTGTCAAACCTGAAAAAGGCCACCGCCTGTCTGGCCATCATCGCCTTTACTGTGGCCATGGTGCCGACCGATGCTTTTGCCGGTAAAGGCGGACGCGGGGGCGGACATGGCGGTGGATACAGCGGTGGTGGCCATGGTGGCAACCACTATAGTGGGCACCGCGGCGGCGGCAGCCACTATCGAGGCGGGTATTATGGTGGACGCCACTATCGAGGTCATGGTCGCCATTATGGCAGATATTATGGTGGGTACTATGGTGGCGGCTATTACGGTTATTATTCCAATGCCTGGGTCCCGTGGGCAATGTTAGGCAGCGCGATGGTTGGCTATGCCATTGCTGATAATAATCGCAGTTCCGCCTCGTACAGCGCGGCACAGACCTATTCTGTCACCAAGCCGTGTCATATGGCCTATCGGGATGAAAACCAGGGCGGAGAGCTTGTCAGAATGGCTGCCACCATGTGTTACGACAGCTATGGCACCTCTTATCTGGTGCAAGGCAGTGAACACCGCGTGCCGATCGAATAACCAAACCCAATTGCGCCCAATATCGAAGCCACTCTAATGCCGACTGCAGCAGTCCACGACCACAGCGACAGGGATCTGAGCTTTCGCCTTGTGCGAAAACTCAGCCTTGTTTCGATCTATTAGAATATAGGCCTAAGTCTCGATGATGGCGATCTCGTCGCCTTCTTCCACCATGTCATCAACGGCCACCAATATCTTCACGATGGTGCCATCTGCCGGGCTATCCACGGGGATTTCCATCTTCATGGATTCAAGGATAACCAACGCGTCATCTTCATCAACGGAATCCCCCGCCCCAACTTCAATCGAAATGACTTTGCCTGGTATTTCCGATAATATTTTGACTTCCGCCAATTTGGCCTCCCCTTGAATGTACCTGTTCTCGGCATGATTGACCTTACTCTGCCAATGGCTTTTGTGGACGTCAATAGGGTCAGGCAACTTAGGGGGCGCAAACGAAGAAGGCGGCGCCTCTGCTGTTGCAGAGACACCGCCTTCAGAGGAGTAAGTTACCACACCCAGTCACAGTGAAAGACCGGGTGAAGAGAACGCATCCTATGTCTCATAAATCAGCGTTCACCTCGTTGATCTGGATCAAGTGCCGCAAAATATTTTGCAGATTACTATAGCCCTGTGGGCAGGCCATCAATGCTCGTCAGGTTTTTATCCTGTTGATAGGCCGCATATTCTTCGTCAGATTTTCTGGCGGTCCATTTTACAAGGGTCTCTCGATCCTTGTCATAAGTCATCAAGGGTACGCCATAACCACACGATGCCTGCACTCTGGTTACCTTGATCCGCATGATCTGACGCAGTCGCTCATTGTCAGGAAACAGGGCCTTCAACGGGGCGAATTCAGCATCACCCGGCTGAATAGCCTCGCCGGTGCCATACAGCCGCACGATGTTGGCCGGCCCATCAAAGCCACAGAACATGATTGTGATGCGCCCGTCCGCCAACAAATGTGCCGCTGTCTCGTTCCCGCTACCGACATAGTCCAGATAGGCGACTGTGTGGGCGTCTATGCGTCGAAACGTATCCAGCCCCTTTGGTGACAGATTGATATGACCATCGCCCGCCGCTGTGGCCACGAAAAACATCTGCTGCCCGTCAATAAATTGCGCAATCTTGTCGGTGATTTCTGAGAAGACATCCATAAATACCTCTACGGTGCCGAATAGGTGATCCGATAGATCACACCATTCATATCGTCCGACACCAGGATCGACCCATCGGGTAATTCTTTGACATCGACAGGACGGCCAGTCACATCACCTTTGTCCAACCAACCTGTTGCGAATTCCTGCTTGGATGTCGGCATTCCGTCCGCGTCCGTCATCACATGCATCAGACGATAACCAATGGGGAAAGTCCGGTTCCATGATCCGTGCTGGGCCAGGATGATCGACCCTTTGTAAGCCGCCGGCAACATGTCACCCTGATAGAAAATAAACCCAAGGCCAGCGGCGTGCGGGTCCATATCCATCACCGGAAAGACAAGGCCTTCGGGTGGCGTGGCATCGGCAAAGTCCGGCGTGCGATCGTGACCACCCCCATACCAAGGAAAGCCATAATTCGCGCCCTCTTGCGTCAGCGCATTTATTTCGCCCGGTGGCGTGTCGTCACCCATCATGTCGGCGCCGTTGTCCGTAAAGAACGGCACGCCCGTCTGTGGATGAATTGTCACGCCAACAGAATTGCGAATGCCCGTCGCTACGGTGGCATAGTCACCCGTCTGTGGGTCCACTTTAATAATCGACCCCTGCAGCCCTTCAGGCGTACAAATATTGCAAGGCGATCCCAGGGCGATCAGCAATTGGTTGTCTGATGTTGTCGCCATATAGCGCCAGCCATGATGCGACAAATCGGGCAAATCCGGCCCGACCTTCACCGGCGTCTGTACTGGATTGGCGGGGTCAAACGGCGCATCGCCCCAACGAACCAGTTGGACCTGTTCCGCAATATAAAGGACGCCATCGATCAATGCGAGGCCGTTGGGTAAGGTCAGGTCCTCAGCCACCAGTCTGGTTTCCCCAGCATTCATCATCCCGTCAAATGGTACGGTATACACGGCGTCCCCCTGGGTGCCGATCACAACAAAGCCATCCCCCACCACCATAGACCGGGCCCCGTCAACCTGCGCCCATTCATGGATTGCGAACCCATCCGGCAAGCCGATATCGCTTAGCGAAACGGGACCATCAGCCTGCACCAGGGCTTCTGCGGGCACGCCTTCAGGCAGCTCAATTGTTTCTGTGGATTGCGAGGCCCCGGTTTCATCGGACCCGCATGCACCCAATAACAGGGCTGCTGTCGCAAACGCTGCCAGTGTCAATTTGTTAGAGCGTCCCGCCCTGAATTGTTTTGTCATTTTGGTGTCCCGTATGCGCACGATCGACATTAGGCGATTGTGTCATTCCTGATATTGCCATTCCTGATATGATGGAAGAATATAGGGGCACATCCGGGGCAGGCCAAGCGCCATCGCATCTTGGCTTTACGATCAGGCATTCAAATGACAAAAAAATCTAGTAAGCCGCACTTTCTATCGAATACCCAAAGATTTATTCTGACCGGCATTCTGACTTTGGTGCCGTTATGGGTCACCTGGATTATCTTTGAATTTGTGTTGCGGCAATTGTCAGACTTTGGCAAACCAGCGACCCTGTTCCTGGCAGATTTGGTTGGTGCCGAGGCTCAGTGGGTAACCACAGGGTGGTTCGAAGCCATTGTATCGATCCTGCTAACCCTGTTGTTAGTCTATGCCGTAGGCTGGGCGACTTCGCGCTTTGTTGGTCGACGCCTGATCCACTTTTTTGACACGGCCATCCAGACGATCCCGATCGTTGAGCGGGTATATGGATCGGTCAAAAAGCTGATGTCTGTCTTGCAGACAAAGCCCGATGGCGTTCAACGGGTCGTCCTTATTGAATTTCCATCCCGCCAAATGAAGACCGTGGGGTTCGTGACCCGCACACTGATTGATGAAGATACCGGCGAAACCATCGCGGCTGTCTATGTGCCAACCACGCCCAACCCGACCTCGGGGTATCTGGAGCTTGTCCCTATGCACCGGCTTGTATCTACAGATTGGACCGTCGAAGAAGCCATGACCTTTATCATCTCCGGCGGTGCTATTTCGCGCGAAACCATTAATTACAGCAAAAGCAAAGGGGCCCCTATAGAACTAGATCAAGCATCAACACCAGATGCGCAAGACGACCAAGAAAATACTTGAAAATATCTCAAAGGAGGACCTGCCGTTTTGGCAACTGATCCATCCCATACCAGCGAGAGTGAAGACCTGACCGTTGCAGTGTTGCGCCAAAGACTAGCACTGGCGGAAGCCCGTTTTGAGGCGCTGTCGGAATCAATCTCTGATTTTTATTGGGAGAGCGATAAAGATCACAATCTGACCTACGCCTCTAAAGGCATTCAAAAAGCACTGGTAGAACCCGGCTTTTTAAAAATAGGCAAGGGCATGTTCAATGCCATGGAGGACAAGGATAACATCCCCGAGGGCCTGGAAGAGCTGCAAGAACTGTTGCAGCAAGAGAAACCGTTTCGTGACTATCTGGTGCGTATCCAGCATGACAGGATCGGCAAGG
>SMXS01000019.1 GCA_004356955.1 Alphaproteobacteria bacterium
ATACCAACGCAGGCGCCGACGGGGTCGACGCCTGAATCACTGGATGTCACCGCAATCTTGGCACGACTGCCCGGGTCACGGGCCACGGCCTTGATGGTGATGATGCCGTCATAAATTTCTGGCACTTCCTGGGCGAACAATTCGGCCATAAATTCAGGACGCGTTCGTGAAAGAAAGATCTGCGGACCACGTGGTTCGTTGCGGACATCAAAGATATAGGCGCGCACACGGTCACCGGTACGCAAGTTTTCGCGGGGGATGCCCTCATCGCGGCGAATCACGGCTTCGGCGCGACCCAAATCGATCACGACGTTGCCATATTCCACACGCTTGACGATGCCGTTGGTGACTTCGTTGGCCCGGTCTTTGTATTCCTCATACTGACGTTCGCGTTCAGCATCACGGACTTTTTGTGTGATGACCTGCTTGGCCGTCTGCGCGGCGATACGGCCAAAATCTATCGGCGGTAATTCTTCACGGACTTCGGAACCCATTTCGAGGGTTTCATCCGGATATTGCGCCTGTGCTTGTTCAAGGGTCAGCTGCGCCGATTCATTTTCGATTTCTTCGGCCTCGGTAACTGTGATCACGCGATAAAGGCGAATGTCGCCGGTATTGCGGTCGATCACTGTGCGAATGTCGTGCTCCATACCATAGCGAGATCGGGCCGCCTTCTGAATGGCTTCTTCCAGGGCCTCGATGACAAGTTCTTTGTCGATAAGTTTTTCACGTGCAACCGCATCTGCAACCTGCAGAAGCTCTAATCTATTTGCACTCACTGCACTGGACATCGCGTGCTCCTTTAGTCTTGCTGTTCTTGTGCCGGCGCGGCCTCTTGGGCTGCCAGGCTGTCGTTGGCGGCTGCTTGCGCAGCCATATGGGCGTCTATCAGTTCATCCGTCAGGACAAGTTTAGCCGACGAAATATCGTTGAGCGCCAAGCTGTATGTACTGTGATTATTGGCCAGCAGCACATGGTCATCTTGGACATCCATGATCTGGCCCCGGAACTTGCGCTGCCCGTCAACCGGAGACAACATCACAACACGGGCTTCATGACCGGCGAACCGTACAAAATCTTTAAGCTTTACCAGGGGGCGATCGATCCCCGGCGAGCTGACTTCGAGATTATATTCCCCGGCAATGGGGTCTTCAACATCGAGAATCGCAGAGACGGCGCGGCTGATACGGGCGCAACTTTCGACGGTCATGGTCCCGTCGGGACGTTCCGCCATAATTTGCAGCGTCGTCTGCACATCCCCCGAGAACGCCACGCGCACAAGTTCGAACCCCATCGATTCGATGGTCGGTTCGATCAGATCGCGGACTGGGTCTGCCAGATTCGCCATGTCGCCTGCCGTTTCCTGCCAGGCCAATAAGGCCCGTATAAACCAAAGGCCAATAAGGCCCTTATAAACAAAAAGAGCGGGCGAAAAGCCCACTCTGCCAATTCTTCGGTGAGGCAAATGCCCCTGCCGACTATGTCAAGAGAGCGGGCACTATACCAAATTCAACAAAATTTTCAAGGCCCCCTGGACAGGCCGTTTTGGCGATAGCGTAAATAGATCGAAGAGCGCCCGTCGCGGACAGCTTTGGCCTCGTATCGGGTCTGCGGCCAATCATCGGGCCGTTCCCGCCAATCGGCCGGGCATTCGGCAAGCCAGTCAAAGTCTGAACGCCGGTTCATCTGTCGCAATATCCAGTTGCCATAGTCGGCGTGGTCGGTGCCGATGCGCAATTCACCGCCTTCACCCATGGCATCGCTGATCAGGTCCAGATTGTCAGGCCGAATGAAGCGTCGCTTGTGATGGCGCGCCTTGGGCCACGGGTCCGGGAACAGGATAAACACCCGGGACAGAGAACCCGGGGCCAAGCTTTGCAATACCAGCGCCGCATCATCATCAAACAGGCGGATATTGTTGACATCTTTACCATCGATTTCGTCGATCAAAGATGCCAACCCGTTAACAAAGGGTTCAACCCCGATAAACCCGACATCCGGGTTCTGCCCGGCCTGCCAGGCCAAATGCTCGCCTTTACCAAAGCCGATTTCCATCCAAAGCGCCCCAGGGGCGGGATCAAACAAATCCGCGGCCGTCAGTGTGCCCGATGCGGATGGTGTCGGCACCATTAACTTGGGCAATACATCATCGACCAATGCGCGCCGCGACGGCGACATTGTCTTGCCACGGCGTCGTCCGTAGAGTCGATGAGGTCGGGGTTTCTCCCCTGATACATCCGTTTTGGTCATGATACTGGCGTCTTGGTCATGATGTTCGCAGATTAGCCGATGGACTGTTGAAGCGCATCAACGAGGTCCAATTGTTCCCAGCTGAACCCTCCATCATCTTCCGGCGCGCGGCCAAAATGGCCATAAGCAGCCGTACGGGCATATATAGGCCGACTAAGCTGTAAATGTTCGCGGATGCCGCGCGGGCTCAGGTCCATGATGTCCATCAACACCGTTTCCAACTTGCGTTCATCAACCGATCCCGTACCTAACAAATCGACATAGAGCGACAACGGCTTGGACACACCGATCGCATAGGAAAGCTGGATGGTGCAGCGGTCTGCCAGACCCGCAGCAACGACATTTTTGGCCAGATAGCGCGCGGCATAGGCAGCAGAGCGGTCAACTTTGGTCGGATCCTTGCCCGAAAATGCGCCACCACCATGGGGGGCAGCACCCCCATATGTGTCGACAATAATCTTGCGGCCCGTCAGGCCTGTATCACCCTCAGGACCCCCGATCACAAAGCGACCGGTCGGATTGATGAAAAATTCCGTGTCATTGGTGATCCACCCATCGGGCAGAGCGTCATTAATATAGGGGCGCACCAGGGCTTCGACGTCACCCTGCGACAAGTTTTCGCTGTGCTGGGTGGAAACGACCACAGAGGCAGCCGCCACGGGTTTGCCACCTTCATAACGCACTGTGACCTGGCTTTTGGAATCTGGTCCCAGTTCTGGCGCGCGGCCATCATGGCGAGCGGCGGCCAGATCCCGTAGGATTTTGTGGGAATAGTGGATTGGCGCAGGCATGAAAGAGTCCGTCTCGCGACAGGCATACCCAAACATGATGCCCTGATCACCAGCGCCCTCATCCTTGCCTTCACCTGCATCGACGCCCTGGGCAATATCAACAGACTGGCCATGCACCAGAACCTGCACATCGGCGCTCTGCCAATGGAAGCCGATTTGTTCATACCCGATTTCCCGAACTTTCTGTCGAGCAATCGATTCCAGTTCGGCAAGGACATGGTCTGGCCCGCGCACTTCACCGGCAAGGACAATCTTTTGCTTGGTCACCAGTGTTTCCACCGCAACGCGCGACAAGGGATCTGCAGCAAGATAGGCATCCACCACAGAGTCGGAAATCAAATCACAGACTTTATCGGGGTGGCCTTCAGAAACAGATTCACTGGTAAATTGATAGTCTTGGCGGGCCAAGTTTTGCTCCTGTCATCGAACCTGACCAAGATGGGCAGGCGTTCAACAGCCAAGTTCAACACGCATGGACAAGCCAGCGCTGAACGGGCGTTGCCCGTATATACCAGCGCCCCCTATACCGGACAAGCATAAAGGTTTCCTTATATAAAGAATTCTACATATAGAATTCGACAAGGAGTATGGGCGCGTCACATGCCCAGAGGAGCGTTACTTTTTGGCGTCGGCAGCCAGTGCTTTCGCCAGATCAATGATGCCTTGGCGGGCTTTCTCGCCAGGAATTTTCCGGAAGGCCTGGACGAGCTTCATGACCTCTCGGGTCATTTCTTTCTCACCATCGAAGAGTACCTGATCTGCATCGGACATGCCTGGCGCCGGGGAAGATTTCTTCCACGACAAACCGTCAAAGAAATATTGAGGAGCAACCTCGAGAATACGGCACAATTGGAACAGGCGACTTGCGCCGACCCGATTTGCACCGCGTTCGTATTTCTGAACCTGTTGGAAGGAAAGCCCCAGCTCTTTCCCCAGTTTCTCTTGCGTAATTCCCAGAACTGACCTGCGTTCGCGCAGGCGTTTCCCTACGTGTACATCGACCGGGTTGGGTTTGTGTTCCACCCTATGTTCTCCCGTTATTAGACCGCATCATAATCCGCGCCACGATAGCGGCACTCTGAGCGACATACAAATATAATTGATGTGATTGTTGCCTTTTCCTAGGCAACAGCATTAGGACCACACTGCCAGAGAATCAAGCGACTCGTTCTGTACGGGGTGAATTGACGGTAGAGAACCTTCCCACCAATACCACAAGCAGGCCCAGCAGCAGGGCAAATACGAGAACAATTGCATTTCCCCAAACCCCGAAAAGAGGCGTTACTACAACGGCTTGAGGCAACATCCCGTCAACAATACCCGCTTTGTGCAATCCCAATTTCTGGACCACGCGGCCATGGGCATCGATAATCGCCGATATGCCGGTTCCTGCTGCACGCAGCACGGGAAGCCCTTCTTCGATAGCCCTGAACCGAGTGATCATCAAATGCTGATACGGACCAGATGACCGTCCGTACCATGCGTCATTGGTCACGTTCATAATAAAGTCTGGTCGGGGACCTTCGGGAATTACCTGACCAGGGAAGATCACTTCGTAACAGATCAGAGGGCTCATGGATGCAAGTCCGGACAAATTTATTGACTGCAGACCCTGGCCCGGCGAAAAATCACCTGCCCCTTCGACCAATTTCTCAATCCCTAATTTCTTCAACAGATCATGGAAGGGGACATATTCGCCAAATGGAACGAGATGAAATTTGTCGAAGGTATCGCGAACGGCGCCATCCGCGCCAATAACCAAAAGGCTGTTGAAAAAACGCCTGGACCGATCGGGTAAAATTTCACGTCTTGGCACCCCGGTCACAATGAAGCCACCAGGTTTAATAATTCGCCCCATCATGACAGTCCGATAGGGATCTTCGTCCAAATAGTAAGGCACCGCCGTTTCAGGCCAGACCAAAAGGTCTATGTCCTTGCCGCCCGGCCTTTCCGAGAGCATCAGATGTTTGACGAAATTTTCGGTCCTCAGATCGGGCCGCCATTTGTCCTTTTGCTGAATGTTCGTTTGCACCAACCGGACGCGGATATCGTGAAATTGCGTCGGCCCTGCATCGGCGAGACGCCCATAGCCAAAGCCAAATTGCACCGCCAACAGCGCCAAAGCCATGACCAAACCACCCCATGTCGACAGCGACTTTGCCGGACGATTGATCAGGGTCAGAGGCAGGACAGCTATGAAGACTGTCAGCAGCGACAGGCCATAGGTACCAAACAGAGATACAGCCTGGGACATCACATCAGAGAATGCCCAACTATAGCCAACCAAGTTCCAGGGAAAGCCCGTGAACAGATTACCCCGCAGCCATTCCCCCGCCAGCCAGCAAACTGCAAACAAAAAACCAGCCTGCACCGACATCAAAGACAGCCATCCCCGGGCCACAAGCCACCGGCTGGCATACCAATACAGCGCGCCAACAGCCGCGGGATAGAAAGCCATCGACAACGGCAGCAGCACTGCCAGTTGGGGCGGCGCCCCGGCAATTTCAAGCGCGTTACCTACCCAATAAAGGCCTGTCAGCATGTGGCCGGCCCCAAACAACCAGCCCAACCAAATGACAGTCCGCAGCCGCTCTGCCTGATCGAGCATCAAAATGATAAGGGGGAAACTCAGCCACAAAACCGGCACCGCATAGATCGGCGGCAATGCCAGGGTGACGCCACCGCCGGCCAGCAATATCAGAATCCATTTTTGCCAGGCAACACGGGCTGCAAGCCAAGAAGGCACTGCGTTCATTACGTGTCTTTCGACAGCCGCACGCGCAGGCGTTTTAACCGCCGAGCATCAGCCTCGATGACTTCAAATTCGATGCCGCTTTCATGGGCGATAACTTCGCCACGCACCGGCACTCGACCCGCGAGGGTGAACACAAGTCCGCCGACGGTATCGACCTCTTCGTCCTGGTCATCGGACAAAACGTCCACGTTGATCATCGCCTCTAGATCGGCAACAGCGGCACGAGCATCCACGTCCAGCACGCCGTCACGCTGTTGTTTGATCAGGGGGCCTGCTTGTTCATCATGTTCGTCTTCAATTTCGCCGACAATCTGTTCGATCAGATCTTCAATGGTGACCAAACCATCGGTACCACCATATTCGTCGATCACAAGGGCCATATGAATGCGGTTAATCCGCATGTTCAACAGCAGGTCGATCACTTCCATCGATGGCGGCACAAACAAGACCCGTCGTTTGATATCGGCAATACGCGGCGGTGCCTTGTCGGCACCTTCGCCCGCCAGTGCCCCCACGACATCCTTGATGTGCACCATGCCAATGACATCATCCAAAGTATCTCGAAAGAGGGGCAATCGCGAATGCGTCGTCTGTTTGAAGACTTGCACCATTTCGTCAAATGGCGTGTCGATATCGATGGCCACAATGTCTGCACGGGGAACCATCACATCGCTGATATCCAGCTCTCGCAGAGACACGATGTTTAGTAACATCAGGCGCTCTTCGCTGGTCAGGTCGCCCCTGTCGTCGCCGTGTTCTTCAATGACATCTTCCAGGGATTCCCGCAGCGACGGCTCTTTACCTCGAAGTTTAGCCATCAAACTGCTGGCCCAACGCGCCAGGGAAGACGTGCCCCCGGCAGAGGCTGTGGCGTCTGGCGATGATCCATTGTCATTCATTTTGGGGTTTGTCCGCTGTTGGGTCTGGTCATAGGGCCCGATCATAGAATGTGACCATAAGGGTTGGGAACATCCATGGTTGCCAGAATATCAATTTCCAATTGTTCCATCACAGCAGCCTCGTCGTCAACTTCGTGATCATACCCCAAAAGATGCAGCAGGCCATGGACAAGTAAATGCGCCAGATGATCCGGCACAGTTTTGGACTGTTCTGCCGCCTCTCGAACAATGGTCTGTGCCGACAATGCAATGTCACCCAGTACATGGCCTTCACCTTCTGACATCGCCGTATTCTCGGGTGATGGAAAAGACAGCACATTTGTCGGCTTGTCTTTATTGCGATACTGGCTGTTGAGGGACTGCATCTGCTGATCGTTTGTCAGCAATATGCTGACCCAGGCTTCTGAACCAGACTGGTCGTCCAGTGATTGCCAAGCCTTTGTCAGCGAAGATTCGCACAGTGAAGTGACGTTGGTGGCGAGGTCTTGCCAGCTGTCATCTTCAATACTGATCGCGACCTGCAACATCATTACTCTTCAGATGGCACTGACGGTGGTATGGCCGCTTCGCGCGCCAGTTTGTCCCGGCGTTTCTTGCGTTCTGCTTCCAGCCGCTTGTCCCGGGCGTTATAGGCCTGGACCATTTTGGACACCAAGGGATGGCGCACCACATCTGATTCGCCAAATCGAACCATCGATATACCGTCGACCCGACCCAAAATATCTGTGGCATCCTGCAGGCCAGACTTTGCCCCGGGTGGTAAATCAACCTGGGTGGGGTCACCGGCCACAATCATGCGGGAATTTTCGCCAAGCCGCGTCAGAAACATCTTCATCTGCATGGGTGTCGTGTTCTGTGCTTCGTCAAGGATTATAAAGGCGTTGGACAAGGTCCGACCGCGCATAAACCCAAGGGGCGCGACTTCGATGGTGCCGTTGGACAGCAGCTTTTCAACCTGAACATCGGGCATCATGTCGTGCAAGGCATCGTAGAGCGGCCGCAGATAAGGATCGACCTTCTCGCGCATATCACCTGGCAAAAAGCCAATGCTTTCCCCCGCCTCTACCGCTGGGCGCGACAGGATCAACCGTTCGACAGACCCGTCTAGCAACATTGAAACCGCCACGGCAACGGCCAGATAGGTTTTACCTGTCCCCGCAGGGCCAATGGCAAAAATCAGCTGATTGGTGCGAATTTGTTCAATATACTGCGCCTGCTGCATACTGCGCGGCGTGATGGTGCGGCGCTTGGTGTGGACGGCATAGCCGTTTTTGCCGCGGGCGATCTCGGCACTGTCGCGGGTATTGGCCCGCGCCAGGCGGATGGCGCCCTCGACATCACCGGTGCCAACGGGCAATCCGTCACGCAACCGGGCATACAGCATCTGCAGTACGTTATTGGCCAGCTGGCCGTCTTCTACTGCGCCGGACACAGACACGCGATTACCGCGCGACGACAACGACACGTCCAGTCGCTCTTCGATCAACGCCAGATGCGAATCGTGTTCGCCAAAAAGTTCGGGGAGGACTGCATTGTCATCAAAGTCGAGAACGATCGAAGCATTGTTCTTGTCTTTGCTCATTCTGCAGCCACCGTATCACCTAAATTGACCAACCTTCCCGCCAGGCTATTGGCGTAGGTGCCAGTGATTTCTACGTCGCACAGCGTCCCGGCCTGAATGCCCGCAGCTTCGGCACCGTCGACGCTGACTGCTTGCATGAAGGGGCTGCGACCAACCCACTGACCGGCATGGCGACCGGGCCTCTCGAACAGCACTGATTGCACAGTACCAACCAGGCTTTCATTAAAGGCTTTCTGTTGACGCCCAAGTTCGTCCTGCAGAATACGCAAGCGCGCTGACTTGACGTCCTCATCGACCTGATCATCCATGTCGGATGCAGGCGTGCCCGGACGCGGGCTGTATTTGAATGAATAGGCACTGCCATAGGTTATGTCGCGCACCAATTGCATCGTGGCTTCAAAGTCTTCGTCTGTTTCGCCTGGGAAGCCAACGATAAAGTCACTGGACAGCGCAAGGTCGGGCCGCGCCGCACGAAGGCGCGCGACAATGGCGCGATAGTCATCGGCCGTGTGCTTACGGTTCATGGCCTCGAGTATCCGGTCCGACCCGCTTTGTACTGGCAGATGCAGGTAGGGCATGATTTTCGGAATATCTGCATGGGCGGCAATCAAGGCATCATCGACATCGCGCGGATGCGACGTTGTATAGCGAATGCGCTGCAGGCCATCGATCTTGGCCAATTCGTGCATCAATGACGCCAGGCTTGCCGGATTGCCTGTGCCATCATCGCCGGCATAGGCATTCACGTTCTGGCCCAAGAGGGTAATTTCTGCCGTCCCGTGAGCAATGATCTGGTTGGCCTCTGTGATCAGTTCAGCAACAGAGCGCGAATGTTCGGCCCCCCGAGTGTAGGGCACAACACAGAATGTGCAGAATTTGTCACAGCCTTCCTGAATGGTCAGAAAAGCGCTGACACCCTGCGGAGATGTCTGTTCTGGCAGCCGGTCAAATTTGTCTACCGCGGCAAAATCCATCGCGGCAGGGCGCTCTGACACTTTGCCATTGCGGGCCAGTTTGGCCTGTTCGATCAGCTCTGGCAGAGCCTGATAGGATTGCGGACCAAACACCATATCGACCGCAGGGGCTCGTCGCATGATTTCTTCGCCCTGCGCCTGGGCGACACAGCCGCCAATGGCAATCATCATCTCGCCGCCATCTGCAGCGCGCTTTTCTTTCAACAAGCGCAGCCGGCCAATTTCGGAATAGACCTTTTCTGCCGCTTTTTCACGAATATGGCAGGTATTCAAAATCACCAGATCAGCATCCGCAGGCGTCTCGCTAAGCGTATAGCCCAGCGGGATCAGGATGTCGGCCATGCGCGACGAATCATACTCATTCATCTGGCAGCCATAGGTCTTTATATAAAGGCGTTTACCCATGATCGAATTCTCTGGTCTTAAAAGCAGTTTCCGCCAGCCTATACTGGCCCAAGGCGCGGCACCCTATCACCAGCGCGGGGGGAGTCAAGCATGGCCCATTATACGGCATATTATGGTCAAGGGGTCCAGCCATCCTAGGCCGCCCGGTCCCAGCCGTGCAGCCGCTCGACACTGGCAGCGATGGTCTGTTGGCACTGTGCGCTCATCTTCTTGCGAGATGTCATGTTTGTGGTCGAAATTGGATCATGGAATTCAATGGTGGCGGTCAGCCGGCCCAATTTCAATAATTGCCAAAAATGAGGCGGTAAATCCATGTCCCCATACCAGCCAACATAGGGACGATAATGTCGCGTCAGCGGCATGCCATTGATGGCCGTATAGGATAGTGACATGGGCTGTATATAAAGGGGGCGGTCCTCGGTCCACCTTTCTGCCACCGCAAAAAGGCTGCTTTTAAAGGGCAACACCTTGGTGCCCGGGCTACTGGTCCCTTCGGGAAACAAGATCAGGCTGTCATCTGCCTGCAGCCGTTCGCTCAGCTGGTCCAGCTGTTTACCGGCGCGCACTGGACTGTCGCGATCAACAAATACCGTTTGCTGCAGCGTCGACAGATAGCCAAATATTGGCCACCCCTTAAGGTCGCCACGCGCCACAAAAGACCCGCGCAAAATGCCACCAAATACAAAAATATCCAGCCAAGATATATGGTTAGAAACATAGAGAGTGGGTGCCAGGGTGGTTGGCTGGCCGATAATGTCGATCCGTATCCCAAAGATGCGGGACAGGGATGCAAAAAATAGACGGGGCGCCAGCGAGGCCTTTTTACCGCCAATCGGGATCATAATTGTTTGGACAGGGATGATGATCAACACACAAAACAGCAGGCCAATAAGGCTGAAGCAGGCGCGCACTGTACTCAAGACACAGCCTCGATCATGCGTCATCCTCGCAATCGATTTTGACGGCAAACAGCTCTAGCCGATGGCCGACCAGACGATAGCCCAATTCACGGGCGACACCTTCCTGCAGCGCTTCAATTTCATCACTGTTGAATTCGATGACGCGGCCAGATTGCACATCGATCAGATGATCATGGTGCACTTCGCTGCGTTCTTCATAGCGGGCGCGACCATCGCCAAAGTCATGGCGTTCCAGAATGCCCGCTTCCTCGAACAGGCGGACCGTTCGATAGACCGTCGCGATGCTGATATTGTCATCTATCTTGGCGGCGCGATCGAAGACTTCCTCGACATCAGGGTGATCGGCGGATTCCGACAGCACACGGGCGATAACCCGGCGCTGATCCGTCATTCGCATTCCCTTTTCAATGCACAATCGTTCGATTCTGTCTGGCATAGGCCTATTCTAGAGGCTTTCCACCTCAATTAGAATCAAATTGACCCGAGAACTGACCAATTTTGATAGATTGTCTGGAAGGGCTGACAGCAGTTTTATTTTTTGCGCTTGCCGCGCTGGGTGCCAAGGCCAATCTTCTTGGCCAGGGTCCGACGTTGTTCCGCATAGTTTGGGGCCACCATCGGGTAATCAGCGGGCAGGCCCCAACGTTCACGATAGTCGTCAGGGGTCATATCATAAGCCGTGCGTAGATGACGTTTGAGCATCTTCAGCTTTTTGCCGTCTTCCAGGCAGACGATGTAGTCAGGCAGGACAGACCGGCGAATGGGGACGGCTGGTTTGGGGCGTTCTGCTGCGGGTTCTGCTTTTGGCGACCCCAGCTTTTCAAGGGAAAGGAAGACCTGTTCGATCAATCCCGGCACATCCGCCATGGCGATGCTATTATTGGATACATGCGAAGAAACAATATCTGAGGTCAGCGCAAGTAGTTCGCTGCGTTCTACATAGTCGTCGTTGTCATTTTCCATTATTTTTCCATCAGTAAATTGTGGTTTTCATGTTCCGGGCAGCTTATATAGTCATTAACTTGCAACAACAATAAGTATTAAAGAAAATGTTGGACGAACAGGACAATAGTATTGAAGTATCCGATTGTTTGGATATTACCCATGACTTATGCCCAATGACCTTTGTCAAAGCACGATTGTTCCTGGAAAAATGCCAGCCTAGCCAGATAGTTGAGATATTACTGTCCGAGGGCGAACCGCTTGAAAACCTGCCAGAGGCGCTCACGCTTGATGGCCATGCTTTACTGTCACTGGATGAACTGCCCAAGTCTTCAGAGGAAGAAACCATCCCCGATTCCAGGCAATATCGACTGATTTTGCAGGTTGGCGACGACTCGGCCGCCTAATCCAGCACCAGACGCATGGTTTGGGCGTTCACCCGTTGGTTGTTCAGGCGTTGGTAATAATCTTTGCGGGTGCCAACTTCATCAAATCCTATGGATAGGTACAATTGTTGCGCATGGGGGTTGTCTTCGGCAACCTCCAGAAACAAATTGCGCGCGCCCATTTGTCGGCACCCGGCAGCAACGCGTTCGATCAACAATTTGGCGATGCCTTGATGGCGAAAAGACGGGGTCACGCCCAAAGACAACAATTCGGCCTCTTGCACCCGAACCCGGCAGGCAGCAAATCCGCATGGGTCTTGGGCGTCAGCTTGCTGATGGATCGCCACCAAGCAAAAAGAGCCGATGGCGTTCAAGACATCTGAGAACGCCCGAGCGGTCCATGTTTCGTCACCGGGTTGATAAAAAGCCGCTGCATGCAGAGCCTCCAACAGCGACCCTGATGCCAGGCCTGCCTTTTCGATCTTGATTGGCGGTGCCGACAATTGGCTCATGACGCTTCCAGGCTTTTGCCGCCCGGTAATTTTGCGTCCGGAGCCCGCAAATACAAAGGCAGCGGCATCTCGGCGGGAATAGGACGTGTCCGCACGATCTGGACCAGTGTCTTGGGGTCGATCTGGTCATACCCGTCGAGGTATTGCAGATGATCCAGCGATGCCATTAGGTGTCTGCCGGTGCCCACAACAATCCCGGGCACTGACGACAATTGCGCCAGAGCATCATCCACAGACAGAACTACCGGTTCTGTCGCGGCAGCAAGCTGGCCGTTCGATTGATTGAAAATCTGCAGGTATACCTCGCCTCGGCGGGCATCAAAGCAAGCGGTTATTTGTGTGGCCTGTACGTGATCGTCCGCCGCCTGTTGCGCGACGACTTCTAATGTCGAGACACCGATAAGGGGCTTGCCAGCCGCCAGGGCCATCGCTCGCGCGGCGGCCATACCAATGCGCATGCCCGTAAAGGTGCCAGGGCCAGTTGTTACGCCAATGCGGTCGACAGAGGAATAGCTGTGCCCGGCCTGATCAAGCGTTGCCTCGACCATCGGCACCAATTGTTCAGCCAAGGCTCGTGAATTTGACTCTCGCTGCAGTCCCAGCGTGGCGCCATCTTCATCAACAATGGCAGAGCCAGCCCCCATGGCCGTATCAAAGGCCAGGGTGATCATGAAACATGTCCCTAAAGCGTTGGTGACACCCTGAGTGGTGCACCATTACCATTACAGAACAGTACAGAATTTATCGAAATCGGGGCGCGGGCTGCGATCAAACAAACCCTCGGGGTCGCCATAGCCCAGCGCACACAAAAAGTTGCATTTGATGGTGCCGCCGGGGAAATAGGCTGCGTCCACCGCATCCATATCAAACCCTGACAGCGGCCCACAATCCAGGCCCATAGACCGCGCGGCCATCATCAGATAGGCGCCCTGCAACGAGCTGTTACGGAATGCCGTGGCTTCTGCCAGGTCGGGTGCATCAGAAAACCAGCTGCGTGCGGTTGGATCATGCGGGAACAGATCTGGCAGATGATCAAAGAATTGCGTGTCATAGCCCATGATCGCAACGGCCGCGGCGCCTTTGACCTTTTCGATATTACTTTCAAGCACCATAGTTGCCAGGCGGTCTTTTTCAGCCTGACTATGGGCAAAAACAATCCGAATCGGGAAGCTGTTGGCGCTGGTGGGTGCCCATTTCATCAGATCGAACAGATCGCGCAGCGACTGTTCTGACACCGGCTTGTCCAACCATTTATTTTGCGAGCGGGCATCGCGGAACAGCGTATCCAGTGCCGCGTCATCAAGAGGCTTGTTCAAAATATTCTCTCTGCAGCTGAAGGATCTTAAACGGGGCGAACTTCGGTGACTTCAGGAATGAAGTGCTGCAACAGGTTCTGGATGCCGTATTGCAAGGTTGCCGTCGAACTGGGGCAGCCAGCGCAGGACCCCTGCATATGCAGGTAAACCACGCCGTCTTCAAACCGTTCGTAAACGATATCGCCACCATCCTGGGCCACAGCGGGGCGTACCCGAGTGTCCAGCAGCTCCTTGATCTGGATGACAATTTCACTGTCGTCGCCATCATCTGCATGGGCTGATGCAGCCGGCGCGCTATCAGCTTCCATCACCGGCAAGCCTGCGGTGAAATGTTCCATGATGACACCCAAAATGGCCGGCTTCAGGTCCTGCCAGTCGGCGCCATCTGTGGTGATCGTGACAAAGTCAGACCCCAAAAAGACAGCCGCCACGCCATCCACATCAAACAAGCGCAGGGCCAGCGGTGACTTCGCCGCAGCATCACGCTGCGAGTAATAGGCCGTGCGATCGCCCAGCACATCACGGCCAGGCAGGAATTTCAGGGTCGCCGGATTTGGCGTTTGTTCGGTTTCGATAAACATAGTGTGCTCCAAAGTGGACCAATTTCGTCTAATTATATGCCCCTCGCGCTGCATAAATTCAAGGCATAAGGCATTTTGCGGTGGAGTTTTAGGCTATCTGAGCGATTTGGTCCAGTGACAGATGGCCTGGCACAATCACAACCGGTATCGGCATGGCGCTGATCAGACTGCCTGAAAACGTATTTACCAGCGGGCCTGGTCCTTCTTTTTCAGACCCCGCAGCCAGCACAAAGTATTGAATCGACGGGTCTTCTTCGAGCATCAGCAAGATTTGTTCTGCTGCCTTGCCTTCACGGACCACCAATTCCGGCCGGGGTCCGATGTCATCTTCAATCTGGACGGCAACCGCACGCAACACTTCCATGGCATCTTGGCGCGCTTCTTCGCGCATCACGTCTTCCACAGACATCCAATGCTGAAAATCGGGGGGATCAATAATATGCGCCAGCACGACAGAGCCACCCACATGGTGCGCCCGTCGAGCGGCAAATTGCCAGGCATTCCGACATTCTGGCGTGTTATCGACAACAACCAGAAACCGGCTGTCTTTCTGCGGGGCGTCTGCCTTTGCGGCCATTTCTGTACTCATAAATGCGTAACCGATTGCTTAAACCGCACTCAGCCTATCAAATTGGACAGAAATCACAAAGGTTCGGTTGCAGCTTCTAATAACTGCCTGCGTTCTTGGTAGGCTCCAGCACGACCTCGCGGGTGACGCCGCTGGGGCCGGGAAAATCGGTAAACATGGATTCCACCAGATACGGCATCACCTCTTCCAGCCGCTTATTCTTGCCGTCGCTGATCACTTTGCTTTCATACAGGTTCGTCAAGGCGTTGTTGGCCGAGGCAATTTCCATTTCCAGATACCGGCTATAGACGGCGTAAGACCGAATATCGCCCGTATCGAAGCCACCATAATAATAGGGGTGGGGGCCATACCCATACCCATACCCATAAAGGCCACGGCCATAGCCCATACCCATATAGCTGCCATATGACTTGATCTCGGTCCGCCCTGTAGAGACACCGTAGTCTACTCGAACAACCAGCATCGCCTGTTCGTCAGACCGCACGGGGCGATAGCCGAGGGCTTGCAACCGTTGGCTTACCTGTTCGGCATAATGCGCAAATTCGATGCTGGTGCGCTTGGCTGGATCTTTGGCAATGATCACAAAACTTTCGCCATTGGGCGGGGGCAATTGGTGCCAGCTGGAAACATCAGACTTGAAACTGGACGCACACCCACCCAGCCCGAAAACCAGCAGGACGGCCATAGCCATATTTGTCATTCTTGAAGTCATGTCATTGCTCCCAACATTGCGATCATCATTCGCCTCGAACAGGCGGTGTTCTCGCCCTTAATAGATAGGTTAGTTACCCCATGGCTGCAAGAACCCCACGATATCGTGAACGTCGCGTAAAATTGGGGCAGCCAGGTCACGGGCACGCAACGCCCCGTCTTTTAACACCGAATCCACATAAGTCGTGTCGTCGGTCAGGCGCGTCATTTCAGCGGTTATCGGACCAAGGTGCCCGACAGCCACCTCTGTGAGGGCCTTTTTGAAGTCTGCAAAGGTACTGCCACCGAATTCGGCGCATACTTCTTCCAGGGTTTTGTCCTGCAAGGCACCATAGATCGTCAACAGATTGCGGGCCTCTACACGGTCAGCCAGACCGGCCACTTCGCTGGGCAGGGCGTCTGGGTCGGTGCGGGCCTTGCGAATTTTCTTGGCAATGGTGTCGGCGTCATCTGTCAGATTGATCCGCGTGGCGTCTGACAGGTCAGACTTGCTCATCTTTGCGGTGCCGTCGCGCAGCGACATAATCCGTGCGGCCTCGGCGTTAATAACCGGTTCGGGCAGCGGAAAAAAATCGACCCCATAGTCGCCATTGAATTTTTGGGCAATGTCACGGGCCAGCTCAAGATGTTGTTTTTGGTCGTCACCCACAGGCACGTGGGTCGACCGATACAACAGGATGTCTGCCGCCATCAGATTGGGATACACGAACAGGCCAACGCTGGCGCCCTCGCGGTTCTTGCCCGCCTTGTCCTTGAACTGGGTCATCCGGTTCAACCAGCCCATGCGGGCGACACAATTCAAAATCCAGGCCAATTCGGCATGGGCGGGCACCTGGCTCTGGTTAAAGACAATCGACTTTTTGGGGTCAATGCCCGCTGCCAACAGGCCCGCTGTGGCTTCACGAACATTGGCGCGCAGATCATCCGGGTCCTGAAACTGGGTGATGGCGTGCATATCGACCAGGCAATAGATGCTCTCAAAGTCATGTTGCAAGCGCACCCAATTACGGATCGCCCCAAGGTAGTTGCCCAGGTGCAGATTCCCCGTCGGCTGAACACCGGAAAAAATTCGGTCAGTCGGGGCCGCTGGATAAGTTTTTTGTGGCGCGCTCATGATCTTTCTCTGGATTAGGCTTCAACTGGCAATTAACCCCGGCCTTATCGCCCGTTGCCCAGCTAGCGTCAACTGACTTCGCCGCGCAATAGCGGGCGCAATTCTGACAGCCGCAACGCCCCAACCAATTGGGCAGACAGGCCAAATACAACCCCGCCGCCAACAACCAGTCCCAGTACCGCCAAGATGCGCATGCTTTCACCCTGGTGAAACAGGGGCGCCAGACGATCGGCCAAAAACCACAAAGCACCGCCCATGATGGCCGATGCGAGCGCTAGTCTTGGCAGGCGCTGGCCTAACCGGCGATCAATAGCCAGATATCCTTTGCGCGACAGGCCATAATATAAAAGCGCAACATTGACCCAGGCCGATATGGCGGTTGCCAGGGCAAGGCCGACATGGAGTAGCGGCCCCATCAATATCAGGTTCAACACAATGTTCAGCACCAGCGCAATAATCGAATAGCGCACCGGCGATTTGGTATCCTGACGCGCAAAAAAGGCAGGGCTCATAACTTTGATCAACACATAGGCTGGTAACCCCGCTGCATAAGCCAGCAAAGCCGCCGCCGTCTTCGCCGTATCGACGGCATCAAAGGCCCCGCGCTCGAATAATCCGGCGATCAAAGGGCCGGGGATGATCATCAGGGCAACCGCTGCGGGAACCGCAAAAAACAAAGCCAGTTCAATAGATCGGTTCAGCGTCGCCATTGCGTTTGCGTCCTGCCCGTCGGCCAATTGGCGCGACAGCATTGGCAAAACAGCGGTGCCAATGGCGACACCGACAATACCAATGGGCAGCTGATTCAAGCGGTCGGCATAAAACAAATAGGAAAGCGACCCCTCGGGCAAAAATGACGCAATGATAATGTCGATCAATAGATTGACCTGCATGGCACCTGCACCCAGTGCCACCGGTGCCATCAGCAACAGCAACTTTTTGACCCCAGGTGTCAGGGTTGGCCTGCGCAAACGCAGTGCAATGCCGTGTCGACGCATGACGATAGCCAGCCACAAGAACTGCACCAGCCCGCCCAAAGTCACCCCGACAGACAGAGCATGGCCAGGCGTGGGCAAAACATCGTGTAGGGCCAGCAATCCGCCGATAATCGACAGATTCAGCAAAATGGGCGTCGCAGCAACGGCGGCGAATTTCTGCAAAGAATTCAGAACCCCGCCCAACAACGAAACCAAGCTGATCAACATCAAATAGGGAAAGGTAATCCGCGTCAGGGTGACCGCCAGGGCAAACTTGTCAGGTTGGTCGGAAAAGCCGTTGGCCAGCACCAGCATGACCCAGGGCATGAATATTTCCATCAGCCCGACAAAGGCAAACAACACCAATAGCAGCACCGAATAGGTTTCTTCGGCGAAACGCCTGGCGTCTGCGGGCAACACCGTCCCCGGATCATGATCTTTGAGTTTTTCAGAAAACAACGGCACAAAGGCGGCATTGAAGGCCCCTTCGGCAAATAGACGCCTGAAGAAATTGGGTAGCTTGAAGGCAACGACAAAACAGTCGGCAACCCAGCCAGCCCCCAAAAAGGCCGTCATCAGGATATCCCGCGCAAAGCCGAGGACACGGCTGATGGCCGTCAGCCCGCCAATCGTCGCAACAAACCTAAACAGCACTGGCTTTATGCCGCCGCGGAATCTGAAGTTTGATCATCCGTTTCATCGGATGGTCGTGCACCATTTTTCAGCCCATCCAAAATGCGCTCTTCAATCCGCTTGAACCGGCTTTCGTGGGTGATTTTGTGCCCGAATAGATCGCGGACATAAAAAGTATCAACAGCGCGTTCACCATAGGTCGTGACCTGCGCGCTGGAGATCGTCAGTTTAAGGTCAAACAGAGCCCGTGTGACGTCAGAAACAAAGCCCGGACGATCACGACCGCTGACTTCGATCACCGTATGGGTGTCGCTGGCATTGTTATCGATCAACACAGAGGGAGAAACAGTAAAGACCTTGCGGGTTCTGCTGGGGATGGCCTCTGGCTTCGACAAGACTTGGCGCGGGATGATGTCGCCCGCCATGGTCTGGCGGATCACCTGTTCCAGCCGGTCCATCTTGGCCTTACTTTTAAAGGCTTCGCCGTCATAGTCTTGGAGCGTGAAGTGATCCAGCGCCATGCCGTCTTTGGTGGTGAAAATCTTGGCATCCACAATTGTCGCCCCAACCACCGCAATAGCGCCAGCCAGGCGCGCAAACAGGCCAGGATGATCTTCCGTATAAAGTGTCAGTTCGGTCTTTGACGTAAAGTTGTCTGAACGCATAGAGATGCAAAATTTATCGCCTGACGCATCGGCCAATTTCAACAACTCGGCATCCCGAACACGGGTATCCAACGGCACGCTGGTCCAATAAGCGGGCGTGTGGCGGTTCACATAGTCATCAAATGCCTTTTCGTCCCAGGCAGGAAGCTTCTCCCTCAGTTCATCGATCGCTGCCTGGGCACGATATTTCAACCCTTCGCCGCCCTGACCACCGTCCAGATGGTCGACCGTGATGAAATAGAGATCGCGTAACAATTGACCCTTCCAGCCATTCCAGATACCGGGGCCCACAGCACGAATATCGGCCACTGTCAGGCAGACCAACAACCGCAACCGTTCGACACTTTGCACCACTTCAGCAAAATCGGCGGCTGTTTTTGGATCTGCCAGGTCACGCTTGAAGGCAACATTGCTCATCTGCAAATGGTTGCGCACCAGCCAGGCCGTGGTTTCAGTTTCGGCCTCGGTAAAGCCAAATCGAGGGCACAGCTTTTCGGCAACTTCGGCCCCCAGGACCGAGTGGTCGCCACCGCGGCCCTTGGCGATGTCGTGTAGCAACAACGACACATATAATACCTTACGAGACAAAACCTTGTGGATGACGCTATCCAGCGTTGGGTGATCCACCGCCATTTCACCGGCCTCTATCTGAGACAATATGTCGATGGCCCGGATGGTGTGTTCGTCGACGGTATAATGGTGATACATGTCATGCTGCATCTGCGCGACAACCCGCCCAAAGTCGGGAATAAAGCGACCAAAGACGCCTGCTTCATTCATCCGGCGCAAGGTAATCGCTGGTTCCTTTTTGGACGTCAAAATATCAATGAAAATCTTGTTGGCCTCAACGTCACGGCGCATCTTTGAGCTGATCAGCCGCAGGTTCTGGGTGATCAGTCGCAAGGCGTTGGGGTGGATGTCGAGGCTATTGACCTGGGCCACCTGAAACAGCCGCAATATCGACACCGGATCGTCGACAATCTGGTTATCGTTTATAAAGTTGATGCGGTCGCCTTCCACTGCAAAGCCATCAACCCGGCGCTTGCGCAGGCCAAAGCGCGGCATGCTTAAAAGCGGTTTCTTCTGGTGCTGTTCTTCCAGATAGGCACAGAAGATGCGGGTTAAATCACCGACATCCTTGGCCGTCAGGAAATAGTGCCGCATGAAGCGCTCGACACCAGAAATGCCCGGCCGATCCACATAATTCAGCCGTTCAGCCAGCGGGCCCTGGACGTCAAAGGTCAGGCGTTCTTCTGGTCGGCCTGTCATATCATGCAGATGGCAGCGCACCGTCCACAGGAAGTTTTCCGCTTTCGAGAACAGCCGGTGTTCGGCCTCGGTCAACACCCCTTTGGCGACCAGTTCTTTGACATCGTTCGTGCGATAAAGATATTTCGCGATCCAGTATAATGTCTGCAGATCACGCAAGCCGCCCTTGCCATCCTTCAGGTTCGGTTCCACGACATAGCGAGAATCGCCCATTCTGGCGTGGCGTTGGTCGCGTTCCAACAGCTTCTTTTCGACAAAATCGGGGCCGGTATTGGCAACCACGTCGCTGTCAAAGCGCGTCTTCAATTCGCTGAACAGGTCTTTGTCGCCCCACAGATACCGCGATTCCAGCAAAGCCGTGCGGATGGTCAGGTCCTGTTTGGACATGGAGATACAATCATCGACCGAACGCACAGAATAGCCAACCTTCAAGCCAAGGTCCCACATGACGTAGAGCATGCTTTCGATAACCTGTTCGCCCCAGGCTGTTTGTTTGTAGGGCAGCAGAAACAACAGATCGATGTCAGAGAAGGGCGCCAGTTCAGACCGGCCATAACCGCCAACAGCGGCAATACACAGATGCTCTGATTTGGTCGGGTTGGTCATCGGATATTGGTAGGCCAGGGTAAAGTCGTAGAGGATGCGGATAATCTGATCGACCAGGAATGACCGGGCAGTGGCTGCCTGCCGACCGTTCTGGCCGCCCAACAAACGCGCTCTGATTTCTTCGGTTCCTGCCTTCAACGCGTCGGACAACATTTCGTGGGCAATGCCGCGCATTTGGTCTGACGACGCATCTAAGGCGCGGTCATCCATTGCAGCTGTCAGGGCGTTGCGATCAATAATCGCTTTTTGATTGGGTATACGGTCCATCGGGCCATTCTAGGCGTTTGAACGATTATTGGCACTGAAAAATCGGACCCCCGGAAAAGCGCCTAATCGCCACTGTTGTCGTCCCGCAATTGCTTCAGCCGATACAGGTGCTCCAGGGCCTCTCGTGGCGACAATTCGTCGGGATTGATATCATCAAGCGCAAGGTCGGCGACCGATGGCCCAGAAGGTGCTGCATTGTGCTGCGATACATGGGTGCTGAACAAGGGCAATAAATCTGTTAACTCACGGGCGGCATTGGCCGTTTCTGCTGATTCCAGGCGTTCCAACACATCCTTGGCGCGAGAGATCACTGTCGGTGGCAGGCCGGCCAGCTTGGCGACCTGAATACCGTATGACCGGTCGGCTGTGCCTGCGCCCACTTCGTGCAAAAAGACCACGTCGCCTTTCCATTCCCGCACCCGAACGGTATGGGGGGCGATATGCGACAGGGTTTCCGCCAGGGCGGTCAATTCATGATAATGGGTAGCAAATAGCGCCCGACAGGCATTGATGTCATGCAGATGCTCAACAGTGGCCCAGGCGATGGACAGGCCATCATAGGTGGCAGTGCCGCGGCCTATTTCGTCCAGAATGACCAGCGAGTGCTTGGTTGCCTGGTTCAGGATCGCGGCGGTTTCCACCATTTCGACCATAAAGGTCGATCGACCCCGCGCCAGGTCATCGGCGGCACCGACTCGGGAAAATAACCGGTCCACCACCCCAATATGGGCCGACCTGGCGGGCACGTAACAGCCCATCTGCGCCAAAATCACAATCAGGGCGTTCTGTCGCAAAAACGTACTTTTGCCCGCCATATTAGGCCCGGTAACCAGCCACAGACGTTTGCCATCCCCCAAATCGCAATCATTGGCGATAAAGGGCGTGTCTTGCAATTTTGCCAAAGCGGCCTCGACCACGGGGTGGCGACCCTGGACAATCTCGAACGCCAGGCTGTCGTCGACCCTGGGGCGACACAGGTTCTGCTCATGCGTCAGCTCGGCGGTCGCTGCCGCGACATCCAATTGCGACACAGCTTGGGCCGCCAGGGTAATGGCTGCCCAATGGGCCGATATCTCATTCGCCATTTTTTCGAAAATACTCAGCTCGGTTGCCAGTGCCTGGTCCCCGGCCCGGGAAATCCGCTGATCGAGGCTGGCCAACTCTGTCGTGTTGAACCGGACGGCACCCGCCATGGTCTGACGGTGAATATAGGTTTCGTTCAACGGCGCGCTCATCAGCTTGTCGCCGTGGGCGGCGGGGACTTCGATATAGTAGCCCAGCACATTATTGTGTTTGACCTTCAGGCTGGAAATCGCTGTCTGGTCGCGATACGTGCCTTGCAGCTCGGCAATCAATTGGCGGGAATGGTCGCGTAATTGCCGCAGCTCGTCCAACGCGGCATCATAGCCTTCGGCCACAAAGCCGCCGTCGCGCGACAAAAGCGGTGGTTCTTCGACAATGGCCCGGGACAACAGATCGATCAACGCTCCATGGTTGCCCAGATCGCCTTCGACCAGCGACAGACCGTTGGGCATTTTGCCCAGGCTTTCCTGGCCGCGCGCTTTGACCAGCATGTTGCGCAGATGAAACGCCTGTTCCAGCCCCCGTTGGATCGCCTTAATGTCGCGCGGGCCACCGCGGCCCAGGGATATCCTCGACAAAGCGCGCTCCAGATCCGGGCACTGGGTCATGGACTGGCGAACCTTGCCCAAGAGGCCAGGCCGCGCCAACAGCCAGTCCACCATATTGAGACGATCATCGATGGCCTGGGGGCCACAAAGTGGCGAGGCCAGTCGATCGGCCAGCATGCGAGCGCCCGCACTGGTGAGCGTGCGATCAATAGTGTCCAACAGGCTGCCATTTCGGTCGCCCAACATGGTGCGCGACAATTCCAGATTGCGCCTTGTCGCGCTGTCGATGGCCATAACCGCACCGCTGTCAGCCTGTTTGGGCGGTTGCAGGCGGGGCAGTGAACCCTTTTGTGTGTCTTCCAAATAGGCAACGATGCCCCCGGCAGCCGCCAGGTCGGCGCGACTGAAGTGACCAAACCCATCCAGACTGGAGACGCCAAACTGCTTTTTCAAATTTGATTCCGCGCGGCCAGAACTGGTCGACGCAGACGGCATCGACGTGACCACCGGCCACCAATCTTCCAGGGCACTGGCAATTTCGGCCAGGGCTGCGACTTTTTCGGACACCAACAGC
>SMXS01000020.1 GCA_004356955.1 Alphaproteobacteria bacterium
AAGCCAGTGACCACTTTCACCTGGATCACAAAGATTACTACGATCCCTACATGAACAATTACAGAACTGGATCGGCTCGCAATTAAGTTTCTGGACGGATTCACGCAACAATTCAAGAGACGGGTTGGGCCGCTCCCTTAACAGGGGAGTCTATAAGCACAACATAAGGAGGAATTTCAGTCAGACATACAAAATATAGAAAATATTGAGCAAATCACCCTATTTATGGAAGGTGTAACTCATTGTTTTTATAGAATTTTTTTGTTTCGTTCAACTTGAACGAAAATCCAAGAACAGAAAAACAGCTAAGTCATTGATTTAATGGTGCTGCCGGAGAGATTCGAACTCTCGGCCTCTCCCTTACCAAGGGAGTGCTCTACCCCTGAGCTACGGCAGCACGGCTTTACTCTGAAAGCGGCGGCACACTGGCACAGGCGCACGCCTTTCGCAAGCGGGATGGTCGAGATTTTGTCGCTATTTATATTTTACCGAACAGCCATAGGCACGCGTTGATGTTTCGGCCACGGGTTCGCCCGAATTCAGGGCTTCGTAGGCAGCCAAAACATAGTTCGTCGCCTTGGGAATATCGGACTGTCTGGCCGACCGGATCGAATCTATCGCCCCCATATATTGCAATATTTGCTGTTCATCGATGATGAACATATGCGGGGTTGTTTTGGCCTCATAGGCATGGCCGATCGTGCCCTCTGGGTCCAAGATCACGTGGTCGGTGTAGGCGCCCCGACTGGCCGTTAGTTGGTCGGCTTTTTCTGGGCTGACATATCCCTGCTTGCCGGGCGCGGACGAGATGATGGTCAGCCAGACATAACCCGCGTCGGTCAGCGCCGCCTGGGTGCGTTGCATATTGCCGCTGCCGTAATGTTTGACCACGAAGGGGCAATCATGATTGGTCCATTCCAGCACCACTTTTTGGCCTGCAAAGTCCGCCAGGCTGATGGTCTCGCCCTTGGTATTGATGCCCGAGAACGCCGGGGCCGGCGCCCCAATCTGGGGTGCTGCGGCTGCTGCATGGGCCAGCCCTATCACCAGGGCCAAAGACAACAGAATTGATTTCATTGGTCTACTCCACTCGAGTTGACGGGATCAGCTTTCGGCCTGCCTTAAAGAATCCAACAAAATGCCGGGCGTCAAAAGCTGTGGCAGAATAATCGGATCTCGCCCTGACGCAGGGTAATACAGATAAAGCGGTACGCCTGATCGGCCAAAGCGTTCCAGTTCGGCGGCAATGGTTGCATCCCGCCGGGTCCAGTCTGCTTCAAGATAGACAATACCATTTTCAGCAAAAAATTTCTCGACCTTCACATCCGAAAAGGCGACGCGTTCATTGGCCAGGCAGGTCACGCACCACGCAGCGGTAAAGTTCACAAAGACCGGCTTGCCCTGCTGGGTCAATGACTGCACTTTGCTGGCAGACCAGCTATCGGCTTGAATGGTTTCTGCAATGGTCTGCTGGCCCGCAAACATGCCCATCCCAATCGCGGCCAGGAACGCCAGGCCCGCAAACCCGATTGCAATAAATCTGGACTGCCTTTTTGCCAGCAATATGCCCAGGGCCAGCATTGCCATCGCCGCCAGAATAGCGGCAATGCCATCCACGCCCACCTGTTGCCCCAAGACCCA
Source organism: Alphaproteobacteria bacterium (assembly GCA_004356955.1). Taxonomy (GTDB): domain Bacteria; phylum Pseudomonadota; class Alphaproteobacteria; order SMXS01; family SMXS01; genus SMXS01. The sequence continues at coordinate 1,642 of SMXS01000020.1, forward strand.
CACCAACCAGATGACGGTCGCGTAAATAGGGAAGGCCAGTAACTGCTTGAACACATCCATCCACGCCCCAGGTTTGGGCAGGTGATTGGCAAAGGACGGCACCAGGCTGATCAACAGGAATGGGAACGCAAGCCCCAGGCCCAGCCCAACAAAAATCAACAAGGCCGACAGGGTCGGCATCGCCAGGGCGACACCCAAGGCCGGTGCCATAAAGGGGGCGGTGCAGGGGGTCGCGACAATGGTTGCCAGCACGCCGGTGAAAAAGGCCCCTGTTGTGCCCGATTGTTCTGTCAAAGACTGGCCAACGCCCGCAAACCGGCCCGACAATGAGAAATAGCCCGACAGGTTCAGCCCCACGAGAAACAGAACCAGTGCCAGCGCCGCAATGAAGTACGGCGACTGCAATTGGAAACCCCAGCCAATGGCCTCGCCCCCTGCGCGCAACGCCAACAAGGCTGTGGCTACGATAAGAAAGCTAACCAGGATGCCTGCCGTATAGGCCAATCCGTCGCGGCGTATCTGCTGGCGGGAATGGCCCACCGCCTTGACCAGCGCCAGGGCCTTCAAAGACAAGACCGGGAAGACACAGGGCATCAGGTTCAACAAGATACCACCCAGGAAGGCATAGAAAATTGCCGCCATCAGTGACAGGCTGGGCTCATCCCTTATTGAGCTGTCGAAAGCAGGCGGGCTGAGATTGTCTGGTTGTGCCAGTACTTCAAAAGCAACATTGATGCCTTGGGCTGTACCAATTATCACGCCACCCAGGTCGCCATCCGGCGCCACGTCCCCTTTGGGGATCTTCAGAAATTGCCCGTCTGAAGCAACCGCAGTTTGCTGCGGGCCAGCGTTTTGAATCAGCCCCTCGGCAAAGGGGAAAAAGCGTAAATCACGGGGCAGGCTGTCACCGATTATCTGCAATACCAGATCACCAGCAATTATCTCGTAGGTCACCTGCCAGTTTGACTGGCGGGGCCACCGGGCTTGTGCGTCGATAAACAGATCATTGTGGGGGCCCAGCGCGGCGCGGTCACCAACAGGCAAATCCAATTGCAGGTCAGCCCCTTCAGGGATGCAGATTTCTTCGCAGATCAGCCAATCAGCCCGCAGGCCTATATTGACGATTTCTGCCCCCATAAGATCAGACGGCACAGTGACGGCCAGCATCAACAGATGGTCATCGTCATAGCCAAAGTTCATCAACGGTCCATAGGGAACGGCGTGAGGGGCGGGCCAATGGATTTCCCCGACCTCAAAGCCTTTGGGCAGCGTCCATTCCAGGGTCGTTGGCAGGCCCGAATCCCCGGGGTTGCGCCAATAAGTGTGCCATCCGGGTCGCGGTTGCAGTTGAAACCCCAGCCAAAACGTTTCGCCCGGCACGACCGTGGCCACATCGGTCATAAGGGTTACCGTCGCATTTTCTGTCGTCACCGATGGCTGCGCAATCGCAAATGCGGGCGCACAGAAAGCGGCTAGCAGCAGCATCCGTAAGACGGGCATGATGAGGGTGATTTTCCTGGTCACAATGGCCGCACCTTATCATGGCTTGACCCGCGGGGCTGTAACATTTAGGTGACGATAGACGTGCAAAAACTGGGATGGCGATGACAGAGCAAGATCGAAAAAAAGACCGCAGTGAAAAGGAAGCCAAGGCGGCAAAGCGTCAGGAACGGGTGGCCCAGGCATTGCGTGATAATCTAAGACGTCGCAAACAGGGCAACAAGCCCACAAAAACCAAGACTAGCGCCGTAAGATCCCGATCAGCAGGAACACAAGAACGCCGACAAAAACCGTGATCACGACGCTGAGCCAGTCGAAGCTGGTCACGCTGCGGACCGCGCCAAGGTCCACAAATTGTGCCGAAATAGCCCCAACCCCCGCGCCCAACACCGCCAGGACGATGGTCAGCAGACGCCCCAGAGGCTGATCTTTGGACACCAACTGCTAGCCGATGGAAACCACGATCAGCCCAACGAATACCCATATGACAAGATTAAGCAAAGAACTCTCCGCCTTCATGCAATTCATCTAACAATCTGGCACAAAACATTGGATATTCATACATTTCATGGGTTTGCTATGGGTTCGTGTAGGCGTTCTCTATCGACGAATTGCCCCGAATACCAAAAACACGATAATCGTACCACCAATGGCCAGGGCGATACTGCCCAGACTAAAGCTATCAACACTGCCCAACCCCAAAGTCGTGCCAACAAATCCACCCAGGATTGCACCAAAAACTCCAAGGACGATGGTCAGGACCAACGAGTATTCCTGTTTCAGGACATAACGTGCACCGAATCCCCCGATGAGACCAATAATCAGCCAGCTGAAAAAACCACCCATGTTGTCACCTCTCTTTCCTCTAATTGGTATTGTGCCTCAAAATTGTCGTATTTTACCTCTAAATGAAAGCCAATTACGCGTCACGCTTGTCGGTTGGCGATCCAAACGGTAGAACACTTAAAACCATGATTCTGGAGTGATGCACCCATGACTATCCTGTCCGACAAATGGATCCGCGAGCAGTCGCTGAAGAACAATATGATCGAGCCGTTTGTAGAAGGACAAAAACGCGACGGCGTGATCTCGTACGGCTTGTCATCTTATGGCTATGACGCCCGTGTATCTGACGAATTCAAGATCTTCACCAATGTGGATTCCGCCATCGTCGATCCAAAAGATTTTTCGAACCAAAGCTTCGTAGACCGGCCCGGCGATGTCTGTGTCATCCCGCCGAATTCATTTGCGTTGGCACGGACGGTCGAATACTTCCGCATCCCGCGCGATGTGCTGGTGATCTGCCTGGGTAAAAGCACTTACGCCCGATGCGGCATCATCGTCAATGTCACCCCGCTGGAGCCTGAGTGGGAAGGCCATGTAACGCTGGAATTTTCCAACACCACACCGCTGCCTGCAAAAATCTATGCCAATGAAGGCGCCTGTCAGTTCCTGTTTTTGAAAGGGAATGAACCACCCGAGATTTCGTACAAGGACAAAGCGGGAAAATATATGGGGCAACAAGGGGTTACTCTGCCAAAACTATAGGACTGCACGACACATTATGGATCAGATTCACATCACAGGCGGGCAACCGCTGCAGGGAACCATCCCCATCAGCGGCGCCAAAAACGCGGCCTTGCCCCTGATGGCAGCGTCCCTGCTTAGCAAAGACAGCCTGACCCTGACCAATGTGCCCGATCTGGCAGACATCGACACCATGGTGGAACTGTTGGAGAACCACGGCGTCACGATCACCAGCATGCCCATCAATGATTTAGGTTTAGAGCTAACACTGACCGCCAATGGTCAACTGGACAAAACCGCCCCCTACGACATTGTCCGCAAAATGCGGGCGTCGGTGCTGGTCTTGGGGCCGCTATTGGCCCGCCTGGGCGAGGCGATTGTTTCCATGCCCGGTGGTTGTGCCATTGGCACCCGCCCCATCGATTTGCATCTGTCGGCGCTAGTGCAAATGGGCGCACAAATTGAATTAAAAGAAGGCTATGTGCATGCGAGCGCCCCTGATGGTCTGCACGGCGCGACGATTCGCTTCCCGTTTGTTTCAGTTGGGGCCACAGAAAATCTATTGATGGCGGCCAGCCTGGCCAAGGGCACGACCATTCTGGAAAACGCGGCGCGTGAACCAGAAATCACCGACCTCGCTGAATGTCTGGTGGCCATGGGCGCTGATATCCATGGCATTGGCACCGAAAGCCTGGTCATCCAGGGCGTGGACACGCTTCATAGCACCGACCACCGTGTCATCCCTGATCGGATCGAGGCAGGCACCTATGCTGTGGCCGCGGCCATTACCGGTGGGTCTTTGGACCTGCTGGGCGTTCGCAGTGATCATTTAGGGGCCGTTATCGAATCGCTGACAAAAGCAGGCGCCAATGTCGCCAATGGCGGGGACACGCTAACCGTGTCGCATCCAACCGGCCATTGCCGTGGCTTTGATGTTATCAGCCAGCCTTACCCGGGCTTTCCCACCGATATGCAGGCGCAGTTCATGGCGCTGATGGCGACCGCCGATGGCGCGTCGTTGATCACCGAGACAATTTTTGAAAACCGCTTTATGCATGTGCCCGAGCTGACCCGTATGAGCGCCGACATCACGGTCCATGGCGGGTCTGCCATGGTGCGCGGGCATCGGGCCCTCAAGGGTGCCGAGGTCATGGCAACCGATCTGCGCGCGTCTGTCTGTCTGGTCTTGGCAGCCCTGGCCGCTGAAGGCGACACGATCATTAACCGCGTCTATCATCTGGATCGGGGTTACGAGCGCCTGGAAGACAAATTGCGAGCCGTTGGTGCAAAAATCGAAAGGGTCAGTGTCTAGGCGATGGTGAAACTGAAGGCAGAATCCCCGGAAGATCTGGCGGTGTTTTCCAGCTATCTGCAGGACGCTGCCCTGAAGGTCGAGGATTTTGCCTATCTACCCAACCAGAAACGCTTTGCCATGGTGTGTAACCGCTTCATGTGGGAACACAACGGCGAACGTCATTTCCGCATTCGGGCAGGGTTGCATTTTGACAATGTCAATGCCACCAATGTGCGCAATATTCCCTTGAAGGCGAAAACCCAGGTGCTGGAATTACTGACCGTGCATGCTGTCGAACAAGAAGGCCGCACCCTGATCAGCCTGGCATTCGCAGGGGGTGGCGACATCCGCCTGGAAGCAGAATATATCGAAGGCTTTCTGGAAGACATAGGCCAGCCCTGGGAAACCAAAAATCTGCCTACGCATGCCGACTAG
>SMXS01000003.1 GCA_004356955.1 Alphaproteobacteria bacterium
CATCTGCGCGCCGTCGCGGGCGTCGTTATTGACCGGGCGCTATTCCACCCGATTTGGCTTTGAGTTTACCCCCCTGCCCGACGGCATGGCCCGTATCACATCGGGGCTGGCCCAACAGAGCGACAGATTGCACGAGGTTCATGTGGATCTCGATCTCGCCAGCACCATGCCACCCTTTGCAGACCTGGGCATGCCACCATCCGAGATCACCATTGCCGAGGTGTTGAAAGACCGCGGCTATCACACCCTGCATCTGGGCAAGTGGCATCTGGGTCGCCGGGCAGAGTTTCGCCCCACGGCCCAGGGCTTTGACGAGAGCCTGTTTATGGAAAGCGGGCTGTATCTGCCCGAGGACGACCCCAATGTCGTCAATGCCAAGCAGGATTTTGATCCCATCGATCAATTTCTGTGGGCGTTCATGCGCAATGCCGTCAGCTTTAATGATGGCGCGTCCTTTCAGACCGATGGTTATTTGACCGACTATCTAACCGACCAGGCCGTTGCGAGCATCGAGGCCAATAAGCACCGGCCATTTTTTATGTTTTTGGCCCATTGGGGTGTGCACACGCCGTTGCAGGCAGCCAAGGCAGATTATGACGCCCTGTCGCATATTGCCGACCACCGATTGCGGGTCTATGCGGCCATGGTGCGGTCGGTGGACCGGTCTGTCGGGCGCGTCATGCAGGCCTTGCGCGACAATGGGTTGGACGACAACACGCTGGTGATCCTGACCAGTGACAATGGCGGGGCCGACTATATTGGCTTGCCAGACATCAACAAACCTTATCGCGGATGGAAGCTGACCCTGTTTGAAGGCGGCACCCATGTGCCTTTCTTTATGCGGTGGCCAGCGGGCATCCCGGCGGGCAGGCACTATGATGGCGTTGTTTCGCATATTGATTTGTTGCCAACCATCGCGGCGGCGGCGGGCGCAGACCTGCCAGATGACAGACTGATCGATGGGGTTAATTTATTGCCCTTTGCCACGGGTCAAGCCAGTGGCGAGCCCCACAAAGCGGTGTTCTGGCGGCAGGGCTATTATCAGGCCGTGTTGTCAGGCGGCTGGAAGTTGCAGGTTTCCGACAAGCCCAACATAGACCGGCTTTATCATCTTGCCGTGGACCCATTAGAGCAGGTCAATGTGGCGGGCCAGAATCCGCAAAAGGTAACGGACCTGAAAGCATTGCTGGCGACCCATAATGCAGGACAGTCAGCCCCAGCCTGGCCTTCTGTCATTGCCAGACCCGTCAGCATCGACAAAACCATGGCCGACCCCGAAGCACCTGATGATGAGTATATTTACTGGCCCAATTAGCGAGCTAGCCGTCGCGAGACTAATGGGCCAACGCGACACAGGCGTTAGGTATCAACTCCATTTTTTGGGCTACGCTTTCGCCTGATAAAAAATGGGGGGGAATTATAAGCGCTTATGAAATTATGGAATTGCGGCAGTGGCTGTGTTCTATGCCGTGAATTGCATCATAATATTTGTGTTTTTGGGCACACTTACAACACAGATGCAGGCGCTTATGCGCGATGCCAAAGCTTATATGGAGACGTCGACAACGGCGCTGCATATCATGGATGCAGCGGCTTTCAATTCTACCATCTCATTGCCAAAGATGATCAGGGTCTCGGTCGTCGTTGGATATGTGGTCTTTATTGTCTTTGCAATCAGCGTGTCTCTGTAGGACTTGCTATCACGCGACAGATGTCTTTATCGCCCGCCTATAGCCAGAACCAGAAATTGTGCAGACACAAAAATGCCGCTACCAGCAAAAGCTGATAGCGGCCATGTCGAATTAGTCAACCAGTGGTCGAATTAATCAACCAGTGACAGATTCTCGGCAGAAGATTTGCCGTTCTGTCCAGCTTGCAGCTCGTAGGAGACCTTTTGGCCTTCATTGAGTGAACCAAGGCCAGCGCGTTCAACAGCAGAGATGTGAACGAATGCGTCGTTAGAGCCATCATCAGGTTCGATGAAGCCAAAACCCTTAGTTGGGTTGAACCATTTAACAGTACCAGTAGTCATAGATATTTCCTTTAAATCAGGAGTTAGTGCCATTCGTCACACCGTGTGACGGACGGTCCGTTTGCGCTCACTTTGTAAAGGGATATCTAAGCTTCCGGCGTGCCGGTTGTACAAGTAACACAGAACAAATGTAAAACGTAAAAGCGCTATACATTGGTTTCGCTATAAAAGTCAATCTACATGTTGATAATGGTTACGAATTCTTCGATCCGCTTCTAGCGATAAACAATCATATAGGTCGGGAAAAGACGAATTGTAGCGGTTCAAAACCTGCCCTCTCTGAAGTCGTCCATCGCTTCTTGAATTTGTTCCTGGGTGTTCATCACGAAGGGGCCATGACGCGCCACGGGCTCGTTCAGCGGTGAGGCTGCAATCAGTAAAAGTCGGGCGCCTTTGTCCCCGGCCAGAAGTGTCACTTTGGTGCCCGACGACAAGACCGCCAGCATTCGCGTCTCGACCAATTGAGCCCCCTCGCCATGGGATTCCGCGCCATGGGATCCCGCGCCGACGGTAAATGTTCCCTCCAGTCCGTAGACGAACCCGGCGTGGTCGACGGGCAGGTCGATGACGGTTTTGCTGCCTGGTGTCAGGTGGATGTCGAGATAAAGAGGGTCGACGGCAATGCCCGATGCAGGACCTTCAACGTTTTTGAAAGTACCGGCGATAATGCGCGCCTTGCCACCCCCGTCCAGGGCAACTTCGGGGATGTTTTCGGCGCTGACTTCCTGGTAGCGCGGTGCCGTCATTTTGTCGACTGCAGGCAGATTAACCCACAGCTGAATGCCACGAATAGGCTCGCCCGCTTCATTGGCGGGCATCTCGGAATGGATGATGCCCTTCCCTGCGGTCATCCATTGGATGGCGCCGGGACCAATAATGCCCCAATGGCCTTTATTGTCTGCATGCTCCATTCGGCCATCGATCATATAGGTGACGGTCTCGAACCCGCGGTGTGGATGGTCGGGGAAACCGCCGCCGTCTTTGCCACCCCCCTCTTCGTCACCATGGGACGTGAATTCATCCAGCAGCAGAAAAGGGTCGAGCCTGTTTAATCGAGGGCTGCCAATCGTGCGATGAACGATCGCGCCAACACCTTCGGACAAAGTCTGCGCCGGAATGGTTGATGTAATCTGCCGTTCCATTGCCTCAGCCTCCCACTGCGGACAGGGCGACAGCGGACAGGGTGACAGCGGATAAAGCGACCCCATCAAAACGTACTCGGTCGTGGGGGTAATCCAGACCCATCGCGGGGCCCTTGGGCACCACGCCTGTTGGGTTGATGGTCTTTTGACTGCCGTAATAGTGGGTTTTTGTGTGCTCTATATCGACCGTGTCGGCGACACCCGCCCAGGCATAAATTTCAAGCATGTAGTTCCAGAGGTTCGGAAAGTCTGCAAGGCGCTGCTGGTTGCATTTGAAATGCCCGACATAGACAGATTCAAACCGGATCAACGTTGTAAACAGGCGAATATCTGCCTCGGTTGGCCGTGCCCCCAACAGATAGCGTTGGCGCGACAGACGGTCTTCCAGCGCATGCAGGGTGCCAAAGAGCGCATCATACGCTTCTTCATAGGCATCTTGCGTTGTGGCAAAGCCGCATTGATAGACGCCATTGTTCACGTCCGTATAGATCAGTTGGTTGATCTCTTCGATTTCCGCGTGCAAATCTTCGGGCCACAGATCAAGGCTGTTGCCGGTTATCTGATTGAAGGCGGCGTTAAACATGCGGATGATGTCAGCGCTTTCATTGGAAACAATAGTGCCCTGTTTTTTGTCCCACAGCACCGGCACCGTCACACGCCCGGAATAGTCTGGCTTTGCCCGCGTATAGATCTCGTGCAGGAATTTTGCCTGAAACAACGGCTCGCGAAGTGATCCAAACTCCCAGCCGTTTTCAAGCATCAAGGGCTCGACAATCGTGACATCGATCAGGTCCTCCAGGCCCATGAGGGTTCTAAATATAAGAGTGCGATGCGCCCAGGGGCAGGCCAGCGAAACATATAGATGGTAACGCCCGGCCTCGGCCTTGAAACCACCCGTTCCGGTCGGACCGGGCGCGCCATCAGACGTGACCCAATTGCGGAAACTTGCGCCCTTGCGAACGAATTTCCCGTCATCCTTTTTGGTGTCGTACCAAACGTCGTGCCATATGCCGTCTACTAATTTTCCCATGTGATTTACGCCTGACCTGGGCCGGCATAGGAAATGCCGGCGAGGTTGGCGATGTCCTGCTTCCAGGGCGTCACGTCATTTAAATTGAATTGATTAAGGTGATCATGGCCACAGGCGCGGACCATGACCTGCATCAGCTCTGTCGTCGTACCGAAAAAGCGCGCCAGTCGTTGGGCGGCGAGTTCATTTCAGCTGACAATCCGACGTCATGGTGTTTCGACCGGTGCTTTGATCCAAAGCCGCATCCTGCCCGATATTTAGGCTAACCGATTTCTGCCAAGTCAGACTCCACCTCTTCGACGATGCAAAAGTTGATTTTACTGCGGTCGAACAGCTTTTCTTCGTCCAAAGCAATCTCGGCCGCCAGGGTGGGTTCGGCGTAGACGGCCATGGTGGCCTCCCATTCTGCGCGCGAAGCAAACCAGGTTTCGGTGATGACGTCATAGTCCAGCTCGACCACCTCGCCGGTCATGGGGTTTGCCACCGGGCTCAGATAGCGACGCATAAAGCGCGCACCCTTCGGCAGATAGGTGTCGCCAAATCTTTTGTGGTGGGCTTCGTAATAATCTTTGAAGTCGCCCATAGACATGCCGGGACGGCGTTTCAACAGGCACACAGTTTTAAACATTTTGGTTCCTTTGGATAGGACGACAACGCTCAGACTAACCCACAGATACCGTTCGTGCCGAATGATTTGATCGCCATTTGGCGGGCAAATAGTATCGAGGTGCGGGCACCTATCAGCTTGCACCTCCTCTACATCCACTCGTTCATACCTCGATACAATTTCGCCTTGCGGTCGAAACCACTCGGCACGAACGGTAGGGCGGACGCTCAATTTTTCCTGCCTTCGCAAGCGTGACCGAAACGAAGTGAACTCTCTAACTTACAATCGTCGTTCCTGCGAAAGCAGGAATCCATTCCTCGGCTTGCGTGACTTGACCCTTTTGGCGTTCGAAAAGAAAAGTCGGTGTCTCTACTCTTGGAAAGTGGACCCCTGCCTTCGCAGGGGCGACGGTGGTGAGGTCAGGGGCGACGGTAGAGTGAGCGCCCAGTCAGTCACAGACCATAAAGCCGCAATCAATCAGGTCGGTCAGCATGTGAAGCAACAGGCCCAGGCCAATGATGTTCAGGGGTCTGCGCAAAAACAACAAGCCCCCATAAACCACCACGACATAGGGGCTGTGTAAATAATGGCTGCCGATGCTGCACCTGTCTGCCTGAAAAATCGGCGTCGACAGTAAATGGTCAAGGTCGACCAACATCGTGGCCACCAAAATCAACGAGACCTTCAGCCAGTCTTCCCTGAAAAACAGGAAGCCAACAACAAAGGGAAACCCGTAATGCAGAAAGTAATGTGTGAAAAACTGAAGGGTCATAGACGCAAGCTTTAGCCCTTCCACTCCCGCTCATACCGCTCGAGGTCGGCTTGCAGCGGGTTGCGGCGCAGGGTCAGGCCGCCATTGATCTGCAGCGTATCGCCGGTCATGAAACAGTCGTCACTGGCCAGCCACACAGCACCAGCGGCCACGTCTTCGCTGGTGCCATAACGTCCCATGGGCGTGGCATCCGCAAAGGCGGCCTTCATCCAATCGGGGATGTCGCCGCCATAGGCACCGCCATGCATGGGCGTGTCGGTGTGGCCGGCGGCGATAGTGTTAACCCGAATACCATCGCGTCCAAACTGGTTGGCCACCGCATGCACCACCTGGTCGATGCCCGCTTTGGTGCCCATATAGGCGTCGAACCCGCCGTCAACCGTGGTGCCGCGTTGCGCCACGGCCGAGCTGATCTGGATGATGGACCCACCGGTGCCCGTGTCCTTCATGGCCGCGACCATGGCCTGCAAAAAGAAGAACGAGCCTTTGAATTGCAGGGCAATCAGCGTGTCGAGGTCGTCCTCGCCAAAGTCCAAAAAAGCCCCACCCAGCGCCAACCCTGTTGAATTGACGGCAATATCCAGCCCGCCCATCTGGTCACGCGCAGTAGCGGCCAAGGCGAACAGATCATCTTTTTTGGTGATATCACAGGGGCATGAATAACCACCGATTTCTGCGGCAAACGCAGCGTTTTTGTCGGTGTCGCGGCTGGCGACCATGACTTTGGCGCCTTCATCCCGATAGCGCTTGGCAATGGCTTGGCCGATATTCCCTGTCAGCGATGCGCCGATGATGATTGCGCATTTCCCGTCTAATTGTCCCATACTGGTCCCCTTCATTCCTTGATTTAGATTGTGCCCATGTTCGTAAGAAATTACAAACGATAGAGAGGATCCGGGGGACAGCTGCATGACAGATCGGGACAAAACACTGACAGACGGGCGCAAGAGTGCCTCGGCGCAGGAAATTTTGCGCCGTGAAGGCCGCCCCGTCCCGCCCGCGTTCGAGATGGAAAGCCGACGGTTTTTGGGTGACGCAGACATCGATTTCGACCGCTATACAGACCAGGCCTTCTTCGACCGCGAAATGGACCTGATGTGGACGCGCACCTGGCAATGGGCGTGTCGCGAAGACCATATTCCCAAGGTCGGTGATTACTACGTCTATGACATCGGGCACCACTCGGTGATTGTCCTGCGCGACAAGGACATGTCGGTGAAGGCCTATGTGAATTCGTGCCTGCATCGGGGCACCAAGTTCCGGCCCGGCGACAGCCTTGGGTCTATGGAGGAAATCCGTTGTCCCTTCCATGGTTGGACCTGGGACCTGTCGGGCGAATTGAAACGCATCCCCTATGATTGGGACGTGCCCCATGTAAAAGGCCGCGACTTTTCCCTGCCCAAGGTGCAGGTCGGCCTGTGGGGCGGGTTTGTCTTTATCAATATGGATGACGATGCGATGCCACTAGCGGAATATCTGGCGCCTATTCCTGAACATTTAGAGAATTTCGACCTCTCCAATCGGTTTATCGAAGTGCATATCGAAAAAGAGCTGTCGTGCAATTGGAAGGCCGCCCGGGAAGCCTTTGTCGAGAATTACCACACCCAGGAAACCCACCCGCAATTGCTGTTGGGCAGCGACGATGAGGGGTCGCAATATGACGTGTTCAACGACCATATCTGCCGCATGTTCGTCCTGTTTGGCGTGCCCAGCCCATTGATCGACCCGCGCCCCAGCGAACAAGAACTTGTCGACCAGGCCCTGACCGGCAACCGGTCGCTGATGGGGGACGATGTTATTGTCGGCGAGGGCGAAAGCGCCCGGGTGGTCATGGCCCGCATCCTGCGCAAACAATTGGGCGATGCGTATGACACCGACCTGTCGCGCTTCACCGATACCGAAATGATCGACGTGTCCCAATATGGCATCTTCCCCAACGCCATCCTGTTCCCGCAACTATCCCTGCCGATGATCTATCGCTTTCGCCCCATCGGCAACGACCCGCACCGCACGTTGTTTGAGCTGTTGATCATGCGCCCCAACCCCGACCCCCACGACGGCGGTGGCGATGCCCCACCGCCAGCTGTTCCACAACGGTTGAAGGAAGAAGACAGCTTCACCACCATCAAGGGCTTCGACCCGATCCTGGGCCACGTCTACGACCAGGACACAGGCAATTTACGCGCCCAACAACAAGGCATCCGCGCCGCCCGCAAAAAAGGCGCGACGCTGCTAAACTATCAAGAAGTCAGGGTCCGCCTGTTGCACCAGACGTTGGATAAATATCTGGCAGAGGGGTAGTTGGGGATGGTGTGCTTGTAGGCGAAAGCAGACATCGGCGTCTGTCCGTCAAAAATTAACCAGCTGCCCCTCCGCTAACTATAGGACACGATTTCGAACTCGATATTGTCGTTATCGTGGAAATAGAACCGTCGGCCGGGTTTGTAATTTGCATGGTTGAAGGGTGTAAAACCGGCGGCTTTTACCTGGGCCTCCACCGCTTCCAGGTCTGCAACAACGACACCGACATGGTTCAAATTGCCTGTCTGCTTGGAATTTCGGTCAACATCCTTGGGGTCACTAGGGGTGTATAGGGCCAAATAGCTGTCGTCGGTCCCGACATGATAGGTATAGCCACCCTGTAGCGACGGCCCATGCCAGCGCGTCTTCCAACCGAAAATCTGGTTCATTAATTCTGCCGTCCTGGCCGGGTCTGTGACCGTGACATTCACGTGTTCCAGGTTTGGCCCCTGCTCCAGGTTTGGCTCGTGTTCAGAAATTGGCGTGCTCATCATCGTTCCTTCCTTGGCTTGAAAAGTATCGACCTGTCTTGGGTCAAAAGAAATCGACCTCGATGGTCAATTCAGCTATTCTAAAACCTCAACCTAACTTTAGCTCAAGGACTATTTTAAACTTTTTTTAAGGGCTCTGAAATGGCGCAGTCACAAGAGGTCATATCCATTGGTCAACTTGCCCACCGAACTGGGCTAAGCATCTCGGCGATCCGTTACTACGAAACCCAAGGCCTGGTGGCGCCGGGGCGCAATGCGGGTGGGCAGCGGCGGTTTTTGCGCTCTGACATTCGCAGGCTGTCCTTTGTCATGATCGCGCAGCAGCTTGGCTTTACGCTGACCGACATTCACCAACAGCTGAAGACGCTGCCCATGGGGCGCACGCCGACCAAGCGGGACTGGGAGAGGATCAGCCGGGGCTTTCGGCGCACGCTCGACCAACGCATTGACACCATGACCCGCATGCGAGACCGGTTGGATGGCTGCATTGGCTGCGGCTGCCTGTCGCTAAAAAGCTGCGCCCTGTACAACCCCGACGACCGCATCGGCCGCAAAGGACCGGGCCCCAGATATCTGACAGGCGATGACCCCGACCCCAGGTAAGGGTGTCCCTCGGCTATTTCGGCTGACGGCGGTTAGGTCTCCCTCAAATTTTATGGCACCGTCTAACGGACCATGGGGGAAATGAGGGAGAAACCAACTGAACACGCCCATCGAGGTGGGCCGGGTCGGTTGCGCTTGTCACCGGCGCAAACAGAGGCATTGGCAAGGCCATTGTCGAGTGTCTGGTGAGCCATGGTGCGGCCAAAATATACGCCGCCGCCCGCGACCCCAGCCGATCGAGCCCGTTGAAGGGTAAAGGACGACCATCGTCCCCATCAGGCTGGATCTGAATGATGCAGCCACCATAACAGCTGCGGCGTCGACAGCTGCAGACACGCAATTGGTGATCAACAATGGCGCTGCATTTTCCCACACGTCCATTCTAGGCCCCAATTGCATCCAAAGTCTCGAGGTGGAATTAAACGCGAGTGTCTTGGGGCTTGTCCGCATGGCCCATGCTTTTGGACCCATCCTTAAAGACAATGGTGGTGGCGCTTTCGTCCAGATCAATTCGATCGTGGCCCTCAAGCCCATTCCTGTGCAGGCAACTTACACCGCTACAAAAGCGGCGAGCCAAAGCCTGACCCTCTTGTTACAGCTGGCCTTTGCCGAACAGGGAACATCGGTGTTAAGCGTCCTGCCGGGGCCGTTTGCCACCGGCATCGTCAAGGGCTCTGGATTTGCCGACATGGCAGAACCCGCCAGCCTATGCGCCGACGAAATTTTGGCGGCCTTGAAGCGTGGTGACAGGCACGTTTTCCCCGGAACGATTGCGGGGAAAATAGGTCAATATTACCAGGATTTCCGCGAAACGATCGTTGAGCCCGATATCGAGGAAGTCATGGGCAGGTTGTTCGGGTCATAAGCCAACTTTAGGTTTCTGGCATGGCGACCTCACACAATTGATCAGGATAGGTTAGTCAGGGCCAGGTCGCGTGATATCGATGTCAAAATTGGCCATCACATGGGCGGCGATGCCGATACCGGCCTCGGTAATGCTGTCCACCGACAGATCGGCGCCTGCCTGTTCGAGCACGGCCTGTTCGTCAGGATATCGTGCCACTGCGGCCACTTTGCCCTGGTAATCGCTTTCGCCCAGCAGCTTCAGAATTTCCAAATTGGACTTGAGGTCCGGCAAGGTCGAGACGATGAGGGACACACCCCCCAAATTCAACTGACGCCAAAAATCAGCATCGGTGGTATCTGCGTTCGATACCCGCCGCCCCTCTGCCTTATGGCGCTCTACCAGTTCCGGGTTGCTCTCCAGCCCCATTATGCCGGTCCCAAACCTATCCATCATCGTATCGAAAGCCGCAGTGCCGATGCGGCCCATGCCCAGAACGACAATTTGCACGCCGTCGGCATTGATGGGTTGTTCATCGGCATGCCTTACTGGCGTCTGCCACACCAACAACCAGCGTTCCAATCGATCATATATCTGATGCGAGAACATGTTGATCGGCGACGCAAAGATGAATGAACCCGCCAGTGAAATCGCGACGATCGTCAACCAATCTGCAGCAATCCAGCTTGACGAGACGGCCAGCGCCCCGACAATCAGGCCAAATTCACTATAGGACGCCAGGCTAAGCGCGCCCAGCGATGCGCTCCGCGCCCGCAGCTTGAAACGGGTGATAAGGAAGAAGAACAGCGCGATTTTGAAAGGCAGGATCCCCACAAATATCAAGGCCACAAGCACCGCCTCAAGGCTAAGGGCACCGGTTAGTCCGATATTGAGGAAGAAGCCAACCAGCAGGACATCCTTGAAGGTCAACAATGAATCCGAGATTTCAGAAGCCCTGGGGTGGCCGGCCAGCAAAACGCCCAGAACAAGCGCCCCCAGATCTGCCTTCATGCCCACCAGGTCAAAGCTTGCTGCCCCCAACACAATGGCTGCAAACAGGCCAAATAACGGGATCAATTCGCCATGGCCAGACCGGTCCATAATGCGGAAAAACAAGGGCCGCAGCAGCACCAGGCCGACCAGCGCCAACGACCAGATCGACGGCAATTTGCCAGAAGAAAACGTGATGAATAGAACGGCGATAATGTCCTGAATAATCAGGATACCAATGGCAATGCGACCATGAATGGCCTGCAATTCGCCCTTTTCTTCTAGCGACTTAATGGTGAACACTGTGCTTGAAAAGCTGAGCATAAAGGCGACAAGCGCACTTTGTGTCAGGGTAAGGTCAGCCAGCAGATGCAGCCCCGCCAGACCCAGGCCAAAGATGAACAGGCCGAACAACACGATCGTCACGATCATATGCACGCTGGTGACGGCCCAGACTTCGGGCTTCAACAGGGTTTTCAACTGCAATTTCAGGCCGATGGAAAACAGCAACAGGATGACACCAAGGTCAGCCAGTTGGTTCAGCAGAGGGCTGGTATCATATCCCAGTCCATTCAGCACAAACCCGGCCAGAAGAAACCCGATCATAGGCGCCAGGTTGATCTGCCGAGCGGCAAAACCCATGACAAAGGCAACGGTCAGAAAAATTGGTTCCATTTATTCAACCTTCATCACTGATACAGGCAGACGTTAAGACCTGGGGAGAGCGGTCACGAACAAAACTCAGACAGCCCTGCCAAAACCCTCACTCAAAATAGTACGTGCCAGATAAATACATCATCCCCGCCCCCTTCAATACCCCTCGCTTTGTCCTACCCCGTTGGTGATGTCGTAATAGTCACCCTTGTCGCCCACATAGGTGTGTTTGGCGATGTGGCTGTTGGTGGGGGTGTCGAAGGCGCCCCCCACCATGGCAATGGCAATAGCGATATAATCATAGTCTGGCATCAATGGCGCCCAGAACAGGCTGGACCCGCAGATGGAACAAAAGCCGCGCCGGACTTGTTCCGACGATTGGTACCAAGCCACCTTGTCTTCGCCCGACACGGTCGGGGCAGACTTCAGCACATTGCGCCCGGCATAATAATGGCCAGATTGCTTGCGGCATTGCGAACAATGGCAGGCCTCGGGCGCGTGCGAAATTTTGCCACTCACCGTGAAATTCACCCCGCCACACAGGCACGATCCTTTGTGCATATCGCCTCCCCCAAAATGCCCCAACACCAATTGATCGTCCCAATCTATCGGGTGAACCGTCGAGCGTCGAGGGTAGGGTCAGGCGACGGCCATCTAAGAGCGCTATACAAACACCCGGTCGCCTTCGACGAAGATCGATTTGTTGAACAGGCCCAGGTCCAGCGGGTTGGGCAGGCGCACGTCGTCCAGGCTGGGGCGGCTGCGTATGTCCCCTTCGAACCGCCGGTCGATCTGCGAGATAAAAATCACGATACAGCCGGTTTCCCGCGCGTAGCTTTTCAGCGCTTCAATCTGTTGTTGCAGCGGCGGCTTGTTGCGCTGTTGGTCCAGCAATTGCAGATAGTCCACCGCGATCAAGGCCCCCTCACCCACGTGATCCTTGGCCAATTGATCCTGGGTTTGTGCGATGATGTAGTCTGCCGAAATATCGTCGGATATATCTAGCGTCAGCTTGCCAGCGATTTGGTCAGGCCCCGCGTCCAGACTAGCCACTTTGGCCGCGGCCTGCTCGGCGGTATATTCCAACGAAAAGAAGTGGCATGACCGCCCTTCCCGCATGGCCTGCAACAATATCTGGATCGTCAGCGTCGTTTTGCCC
Source organism: Alphaproteobacteria bacterium (assembly GCA_004356955.1). Taxonomy (GTDB): domain Bacteria; phylum Pseudomonadota; class Alphaproteobacteria; order SMXS01; family SMXS01; genus SMXS01. Next base: position 12,626 of record SMXS01000003.1, read on the forward strand.
AGGCTAGGCCGGGCACCGATCAGCACCAGATCGCCGGGGACCAAATAGTCCAGAACCTCGTCATAAGTGTTAGGAATCATGGCCTTAACCTTGGCCTGCAGCAGGCTCCAGCTGGCAAAACCTTCGGCCTGGGCCATCTGGTCCAGGGCCGCGATCATGGTGATGGATTTGGCGCGCTTGAGGTCTTTGGCCTGGCGCTTGAGCACGTGTATTGGTGATGAGAGTTTCATGGAAACCTCCAATTGCGGGTCCGAGAAACATTCCCTTCTTCTGCATCAAACCCCAATTAAAGGTTTTGCAATCGTCTTATCCAACTCGACACTTCAGTGCTTTCCCATCGAAGGGGGGCGGCGCGAGTCCAGCGCACGCCGTCAGGGTAACACAGATGGGGGGTGTAAAATACCGGCGTATAGCCACAGCCTTGCGTTCCAATATGGAGATGGCTTACAGCTAATGACCAACACTGGGGGGCCACAGTAAGGAGGGGCGTTTGCAGACATATGTTGTCGTGAATCCGCAATCCGCTGGCGGGGCGACCGGGCGGCGTTGGCCTGAGATGTCGGTCATGCTGGAACAAGGCATTGGGCCGTTTGAATACGCTTTGACGCAATATCCTGGCCACGCCACAAAGCTGGCACGCCTTGCCATTGCCGATGGCCATAAGCGGATCATCGCCATTGGCGGTGATGGCACGGTCAACGAAGTCGTCAATGGGATGCTGGATGCGAGTGGCATGCTGGATGTTGATACGCCCGCCAACCCCGCGCCTGACGATCTGTCCCTGGGTATGATCGACGCTGGCACCGGCGGTGATTTCGCCAAGAATATTGGTCTGCCCAAGGGGCTTGATACCCAGATTGAGGTCCTGCGCGCTGGCCAGACAAGGCCCATGGGACTGGGGCTGGCGACATTTAGTGGGCCAGCAGACGGGTTGCCCACCCGGCGCTTCTTTACCGTGCTGTGCAGCGCCGGTATTTCCAGCGCCATCAACGGCTATGTCAACGCCGCGCCCCGGCTTAAACGCTATGGCAACAGCGTCGCTTTTGCGGTGGCAGCGGTGCACACCATTTTCACCTACAAGAATGCACCGGTAAAAATCAGCATTGATGGCGAGCCTCTGCTTGAAGGCCCCATTTTGTTGTGCGCGGCCTGCAATGGCCCGCTTGTCGGCGGCGGCATGAAGCTGGCCCCCGAGGCAGATGTGTTCGCCGATGAACTGGGCTTTATGATTGGCGGCGACATTAAACTGGCACACCGGCTGGGCCTTTTCTCACGCCTCTACCAGGGCCGCCATGTCGGCCGCAGGGATGTCCACAGCATCAAGGGCAGTGCGCTGGTGGTAGAAGATATGAGCGACCAAAAGACACTGGTGGATATAGACGGCGATGTCATAGGCACCCTGCCGCTGACTGTCGAGGCCGTGCCAAAGGCCTTGCACGTGTGTTGCCCGCGATGATCCCTAGCACCCCACCAACAACACGAGGATCAAAGGCGTCAGGGTAAGAGGATTTTTCTGTGAGGCGCAGACAGGAATCTGACGACTTATGGGGAAAAGACGAACAAAGGATGCATCAAGTTACTCTGACACGCTTGATCCCGAAAGAAAGAACGGGCTGGAAACAAATGCATAGCAGATACTCCAAATTCAATACTGACTAGGTCACTAGAACAATTCGCCTGAACGCGACATGAATGCCTTACCTTTAAACAAGTGCTGGCCCGACCAGTGGGCAAAGATCAATCCGGATCAGGGTCAGGGTCAGGGTCAGTGTGACCAGCGTAAACTGAATTGACCACAATAATCTTTGCCCCCATTGATCCCCGCATTGATCTCGGCATTGAAGGCTGGCACCCCAAGATTGGGCGTGGAATACTGCGTGTCTGATGACGCAGCGAGAGGAAGCACACTGATGACAAAGGAAACAATTTCAGGCGGCTGCCTGTGTGGCGCTGTGGTTTTTGAATTTGATACGCCCAGCCTGTGGGCGGCGCATTGCCATTGCACCATGTGCCGCCGGGCGCATGGGGCGGCGTACGTTACCTGGGTCGGTGTGCGCGAGAGCGGGTTTCGTATTACCAAAGGCGACGCTGATCTGGTCCACTATGACAGCTCGGACCACCTGACCCGCAGCTTTTGTGGGCGTTGTGGCAGCAGCATTCTTTGTAACGACCATCGGCACGACAGTGTCATCGACATCACCCTGGCCAATCTGCACAGCCCGCTGGACCGGGCCGTCAGTTCACACATTTACTTTGATTGCCGCGCCGGGTGGGTCGATATTGATGATGACCTGCAAAAGCGCGGCGGCGACACCGGGCTAGAGCCCCTGTGAGACGCTTGCCCTAGCAGCAAGCAGCCCCTTCCTGGATCGGTGGGCAGGGAACGGTGCCGTAGGAACAGTAGACACAACAATCGCCTGTGTTTGGTTTCAACACCGCACCACATCCTTTGCAGTCATAGAAATACTGACACGCGTCGATTGGCATGGTCTCTATCTCTGTGTGGCTGCATTCGGGGCAGGTGATTGCCGATTGCAGGATGATTTCGGCCACTATTATTCTTTCAATGCGGAAGGAAACCCGGCATTGGTGGTCGAACTGGTCAAGGCTGCGATATTGGTCATCGCGTCGTCAAACGTCACCACCGCAGTCTTATGCGGTAAGGATACGTCTGCTGACCTGACACCCTCGATGCTCTTTAGGGCACCCTTCACGATCATGGGGCAAGAGGCGCAGGACATGTTTTCCACATTCAGCGTGACAGTCTGTTCTGCTGCCAATGTGGGCAAGGCAAACATCGCCATTGCGATAATCAGGAAACTCATTCTTTGGGGCATTTTCAGGCTTTGGGGCATTTTCAGGCTTTGGGGTATTTTCTGGCTTTGGGGCATTTTCAGGGTCCTTTCCGTCTAGTTGTTGGTGATTGCTGGCAGGATATAAGTGACGAACAAAGCGGCCAGCACCAGTAGAGTGGCCGCCCATAAAGCTGTTTTGATGACGCGGTCAGCGGTGGTGCTCTCGCAATAACTGCCATCGGCATATTGTGTTTTAGACCGGCGATAGACCATCACATAGCCACCGACCAGAAAGGCCGCCGTCAATGTCAGGAAGATCGGCTGATAGGGGGCCAGCGCCGTCAAATTGGCGATCCACGCGCCGCTGATACCAAGTCCAAATAACGCAAGCGGAACAACACAGCAGGCCGATGTCAGGACAGCGCCAATGATACTGCCTGTGGCCAATAAACCTGGCCCGGCTTTGCCTTGTGCGTTCTGATCGTCAGGCTTTGTTTCCACGGACGGTAGCTCTGATTTAATAGTTTCATTCATCACAGGATGTTGACTGTTAGGGATTGCTGATAAGTATTATATAGGCCCTGTAGGTACTACAGGTTCAAGGGAATTGATGATGGATACCATCACAAATGCGAGAGGTGACGACCTCACCCGAGGCCAGTTATCCGCCGTTTCTGGCTGCAATAAAGAGACAATCCGATATTACGAAAAAATAGGAATCATGCCCGAACCGCGTCGCAGTGCCGGGGGGCATCGTCTCTATGGACCGAGTGAGGCAAAACGTCTCACCTTCATATGTCGGTCCCGGGAATTGGGGTTTAATCTCAAACAGGTGCGCGGGTTGCTGGATATGGCTGACGGCGAAAAGACAAATTGCAATGACGTACGAGAGCTGACCTCTGGTCATCTGTCGGCCGTGCAGGACAAGATCAGTGACCTAAAACGCCTTGAGCGGGTACTGACGCAGATGGTTGCCGAGTGCGTGAACAACGCCGTACCAGATTGTCCCATCATCGACGCCTTGTATCGGGCGTGAAAGGACGACAATGATGAACACAGGAAACCAAACAACATCATCCGACTGGCTTGCAACCCGTTTGCAGACAATGCGTGCATGGGGAATACCGATCATCGCCATGATTACCCCCGCGAGAGCGCTCGCGGGTCTCGCCAACCTAAAGCTGGCCCGGCAACGCAGGAGCAATTCCTTTATGGCGATGCCAAGCGAGTTTATGGGCTTTAGCCAGATATCGGGGCTAATTGAAAATCAATTTTCTCTGACCTCACTGCCCCGCATTGACCTTTGGCAATGTCATTGACTGAGCAGCCATTCAAGACGGGATATGGCGGCGCGTTCAAACTCTCCCAGCTCCTGCTCCAGCAATCTGTTGTAGCCATCAATTGCGGCCGGATAGTCCTCTAGTTTTATGTGACCCTCAGCCAGCAAATACAACGCCTCGGCAGAGTTGGGAAACAGCGCCACTCTCAACCGGAGGACGGGCAAGACTTCCTCGTTCAAACCCCATGTCCCCGACAAGCTGAGGACAATTCGCTGCAAATATGCCTCGTTCAGAAGAACGTGATCTGGTGCCGTCTTTTGCAGCGCCCGAACTTTTTCAACCGCGTCTTCAGCATGACCAGCAATCACGGCCTGCACAAATTCCTCATAGGTGATAGAGGCGGATGCAGCAGATCGGTGCTCAAGGTGTAGTTTAATTTCCGGCTTAGACTCTGCTGGTTCTTTCGATAGATAAGCCAGGCTGTCCGGGTCATCTTTAAGATAGGCTTTGTAGAAGTTGGATATGTAGCGGACCACTGAGGCATAACGATCAATATCGCCAGGCTTTGCGGCTTCCCAATACCCCGCCATTGCGGGTCGGTCTTTGATGAGCGCATAACCCGTGTAATCCACGTGTCCCATGCCTTCGGTTATCAGTAAGTACCGGTCCGAATTGTGCGCGAGATCATACAGCGATTGGTTATCTGGCTGCTCGGTTTGCCGGATCCATGATGAAGGCACACTGTGCAACCAGGGCACGCGCAGCGCCATCGGATCATAGTCAGGCGACGCTATCGGAATTCCCGACGAGTGTGGGTAAAGAATACCGGTGCTTACACTCACAAAAGCGTCGACATCTGCATTGCGCATCGTCAGCACAAGACCAGCCATGCCGCCCATGTCAAATCCAAACAAGCCAAGTTTCTCGCCGCTGACATAAGGCAGCTGGCGCGCCTGCGCGATGACAAATTCCAGATCACGTATCTGGGTTTCCAGGCCCCTCACATCAACCGTAACTATGGGAGAATTTGTCCCAGCGAGAGGGCAAGTCGCAACGACAAAGCCTTGCCCAGCCAAGAATTCGGCCAACGCCGCAAATGCCACTGGCGACTCGTAATAAAGCCCCTGACCGATCACGATGAGCGGAAACGGCCCTTCCAGTGCCTGTGCACTTTCAACTGCCTCAAAAGGTTGTCGCAGCAATGCGTCGAAGCGCTCAGAGCCCAGTGAACGTGCTAGAACGCGACGCGAATACTTTAGTTTTTCACGCAGCTCTCCGATGATTTCGGTAGGCCATATGTCGCCATCCGCCAGTTCGGCGTAGCGACCAAAGCGCACAGCCTGCGCCCCGTCAGGGGGGTTGGCGGGGTACCAGAGATAGGTTCTGATGGGCCGGGGATACGCTTTTCGCGGCAACGGCACCGCCGTCACTGCTCGGGTGCTATCCACTGTTTCGAGCAGCTGGAACCCAACGGAATATTGGCCCGGCTCTCGTCCCAATGATGCGGCGTCCAAAGGCTCTGCCAGCGATGGAGTAGTATTCATGATCAGCACCAAGACAGAACAAATTCTAATATTTACCATGGAAAATATTTTCCCATTTGCCTGCACGCACAGGATAGCGGCACCAGAGAGTGCGCGAAAGGATGATCTATCACTTTCGCCCTGCGCTAACCTCGGCTGATTGCCAAACTTCCAGGGCTGCTCGATTTAGTAAGCCGTTTAATCTGGAATTGCTTTAATGTACCTCCCCGGCAACATAGTTGAATTATATTGGGGGATGTAATGGTTACAGATTCTGGGGAGACCAATCTGTTGGGAAATCGCGCCATTGTTGTTGGCGCAGGCATGGGCGGCCTGATGGCAGCGGGCGTGCTGGCGCGGTATTTCAGCGAAGTGATCATTCTCGACAAAGATGATTTGCCAGACGACTTTGTCCCCAGAAAAAGCGTCCCGCAGGGGGCCCATGTCCACGCCCTGTTGGTGCAAGGCAGGCGCAATTTGGAAAAAATCTTTCCCGGACTGACGTCAGACCTCATCGACCGCGGTGTCGTGTGTTCCCGTGGTGGGCTGGAATTTTGCGTTCACGACGATTTTGGCTGGCAACCCAAGCGAGATCTCGACCTGTTATTGCTAACCATGTCGCGACCCTTGCTGGAGGGCACCGTGCGCGAGCACGTAATGCGCAATGACCGGGTTTCTATCAGAGGCAAATGTCGGGTGGAAGGCTGGGACGTCACCGACGGCGTGTTGACTGGCGTCACCATCAAAGGTGAAAATGGCCCCGAGACCGTGGCGGCTGACCTTGTCATCGATGCCACCGGGCGCAGTGGCAACTCGTTGTCATGGCTCGAGGCAAGCGGCTATGGCCCGGTCGAGGAAACCACGTTGGAAATCGGCACCGGCTATGCGTCGGCCCTGTTCAAGCAACCAGAAAATTGGTCCAGCCCCGTCGACAGCATGTCGATCACCACAGCCTACCCCGACACAAGGGGGGGTTTTTTGTTTTCGGTCGAGGGTGGCCATTGGTTTGCCAGCCTGCAGGGCCGGTTTGATCAACAGCCGACAGGTGACCCGGACGAATTCATGGCCTTTGCCAAAAGCCTGTGCGTGCCAGACTATTATGACTGGATCAGCCAGGGGGAACGCGTGACCCCCATCAAAACCTATAAGGCACCCATATCGCGGTGGCGCCATTATGACCGGCTGGCAGACTTCCCAGAACGCTTGCTGCCCTTGGGCGATGCGGTGGCCCATGTGAACCCGGTCTATGGCCAGGGCATGACGCTGGCATCGTCCCATGCCATGGATTTGTGGGATATTCTGGCCGGGCAGGCTGCCAATGATGGGGTGTTGGATGGCTTGGCGAAGCCCTATTTTGACCGGGTACAACGCTTTACCCAAAGCGTCTGGAGCACGCTGGAAAATGTTGAATATACCTATGCCGGCACCAAGGGAAACCGACCCGCCGATATCGACATGCGCATCGCCTATCGGGCTGGCCTGCGAAAGTTAATCGATCACGACGCCGATTTGCACAAATTGATGATCGAAGTCGGCCACCTGGTCCAATCTTCAGAAGTCATGTTGGCCCCCGACATCATGGCGCGGGTGATGGACGTTATCCAGGCCACCCCCCAAGCCAACGCGGCTGCCGCGCAATAGACCATATCCTTCTGCGCCAAAAACCGGGATCGAAGGGGTTGTTATGACCGCCGAACAGACACGACCAGAATTGTTTTATTCGGGCATGATTGCAGACCTGTATGACCCCCTTGTCAGCGAGGTCGCAACGGCTGATCAATACCGAAAGTTCATCGATCATTCCGGGCAACCGGCATTGGAGGTTTTCTGTGGGTCTGGATCACCGATGATCGACCTTCTTAAGGAAGGATATGAGGTTCACGGGGTCGATGCCCCGGAAGGCAAGATCGCCCAACCGGATGATGCCATCTTCAACTTCATCGCCCAAAAATGAGAGCCCGTCGCGGACGTTAATCCGGCCGAAGCGGCATGTGCGAATGCCTATTGCTCATGTGCTGCGCTCGGGCATACTAGCTACTTAGAATCGGTTGATTTTCAGGATCTTGTTGGCAATATACCCGTCCACGATTTTCTGCAAGATTTTCTCACCATTTACTCTAAAGTCTTGCCTCAGGAGTAAATTCATAACGCAGATAAAACGACGCATATAAGGAGTTTCAAATAATGGCAACCAATCTTGACGACGCACCGGTCCACTTGCGCGGCAATGGCCGACCGGTCACAGAAGAACAAACCCTGACGGAACTGAAGATAACAGGAACCGTTCCTGCAGCGCTGGACGGCCGCTATGTCCGTGTCGGCGGAAATCCGGTTACAGGCGACAGCTCTCACCCGTTTCTCGGTGACGGCATGGTCCACGGCGTCAGGCTGCGTGATGGCCAGGCCGAGTGGTATCGCAACCGATATGTGCAAACACCGTTCATCACAAACCCGGACATGAACCCGACCGACCCGGCTGTTATGATGGACATGAAATCTTCCAAGGCCAACACGCATGTCATTGGTCATGCAGGCAAAATTCTTGCGCTGGAAGAAGCCCACTTTCCTTATGAGCTGGATGGAGACCTGAACACAATCGGGGCAACGGACTTTGATGGTGCTCTGCAAGGCTCCTTCACGGCGCACCCCAAGCTCTGCCCCATTACCGGTGAGCTGATCGGCTTTGGCGGATCGCCTATTGAGCCCTATCTGCGCTATCATCGCGTTTCGGCCGATGGCAAACTTGTGCAATCTGAGAACATCACGATCGGCGGGCCGGTGATGATGCACGACTTTAACATCACCGAGAATTTCGTCATCTTCATGGACTTGCCTGCAGTGCTGGACCTTAATTTGGCCATGAGCGGTGATATGCCCATCAGGTGGGACGAAAGCTATCCGGCGCGCCTTGGCGTCATGCCGCGCGATGGCAACGATGCGCAGGTAAAATGGTTTGAGATCAATTCCTGCTATGTCTTCCACCCCATGAACGCCTATGAAGACGGTGATAAAATAGTGCTCGATGTTGCCCGTTATGCCTATGTCTGGCGCGATAACGCCATGGATATGCCCCCGTCCGAACTGTGGCGCTGGACCATTGATATGGCCACCGGCAAAGTCCACGAGGAACTGGTAGACGACTTTTCGACCGAGTTCCCCCGTGTGGCAAACAGCGTGGTCGGCCAGAAACACCGCTATGGTTATGCAATGAGCATGTCTGACGGCGGCAAGCCAGGCGATCCCAACGCTGCCCGGGGCGGCATTCGCAAATATGATCGGGAAGCCAATAATTGGTCGGACATCGACTTTGGCCAGGGCCGTGTTGGCGGCGAGCCGGTCTTTGTCGCCTCCGCTGATTCCAAAGCCGAAGACGATGGTTATCTGATGACTTATGTCTATGACGCCGATACGGACCGCAGCCAATTGGTGATCATGGACGCAGCCTCGATGGACGACACGCCAGTCGCCACTGTGGAGCTGCCGCGCATTCCAAGCGGGTTCCACGGCAGCTGGATCCCAGCGTCAGTCGTGAGCTAATATTGAGTTACGGTGATGGTTTGCTGATTGGGCGTTGTGCTGCTTGATTGAGTGAACTGTCACCGTAATTTCCGTAATTTTTGACCTTCTCGGGAATAGAAGGGCGATGAAAGTCGGTTCCTGTCCAAACCGTCATTCCAGCGAAGGCTGGAATCCACTTTGATGAGGGGCCCGTCGGCGCAATCAAAATCAAATTACTCTGACCCATTGATCAGAATAAGTGGGACAGCAATGACTCTGACCCCATTGATCACGGCCAATCGAGTTCATCGGCTCCCTGCGCAGCCATCGATCCCATAACTCTGTCTTCTCGGCGGGGCTAAATCTTCTCCGGGTAAATCTGGCCATAGTCTTCACTCCATCTGTTCTCAAAATGATAGAGCGTTGCGTCGATCAGTTGAGATCGCCGTCATAAGGAGACCTTTAGGTGCAGGCGCCTGATCTTAGCTATCTTCGGGGACGCGTCTTCCTAATCTCTAGAAAAAGACGTAAGCGCGGACGACGACATTCTTGCGGCACGGCGCGTCTTTGGGCGCGGTCGGATCGATACAGGCGGTGTGGAAGGAATAGCGTGACACGGACCCGTCGATGACGGAATCGTAGCATTTCAGCATCGAGACCTCGGTGGGGGTCTGTTGCGGTATCCAGTACCATTCGTGTTCAGGGCGATGGGTAAAGCGTGTTGTTTCGCCGACACGGTCGTCATAGATGCGGTAATTGTTGATATAGGCCTGGTCGGCAAACGATGGCCAGGCGCAAAGCACAAACGGATATTGCTGCACGGTCTCCATCGGCTTAGCGAGATTGATCGACATGAACCGCCGCGACATCTTGTCGTCGGCCTCGGCTTCTGTGTAATGCTGGGTGCGCCCAAAGTTTCGCAGATTTTTCGTCAGCAGCTCGCGGCAACGCACGCGCCCGCTATTATCGTTCAAATCATTATGCACAATGTTGGCGTAATGGGCGTTTACGCCGGGGTTTTTGTTATCCTGATCTTCTGTGCGGTCGCCCGTGTAGTCCTTGTCGAACACGTCGTGGTTAAAGACAAGCGCATCTGTTGCCCCCGGGAAATAGTCCAACAAAAGCTTTTCGATCTCTGGATAGAACACGCGCTCTACCTCTGCATGGTCGTAAAAGTCTTGGCATTTGGAATCGAGATACGCCAGCGAGATACCCAGCCGGTCCATGCATTCAGGGCTGGTGGGCGAGAGCCCGGGATAATATTCCCCAATGCGTCGGGCGTCGCGCATCACGTGCGGAAAGTACAGGCTCCGCCGCATCGTGTGCTTTTCTTCCATCCGCAACAAGTCGGCCTCTGCCGCGCGCGCCGGGTCGCCCCACAGCGCATTGCTGGAAACGATAGAATAGGTCGGTTGATCATAGACGGTGTAGGGCAAGGGCAACGCCAGGCCACCTTCTGGGGCTTCGATATTGTTCTGTCGGATATAGTCCATGCAATCTGCATAATGCTTGAACCCAAGCCCCCATTCGGTCTCGATGGGACCAGGAGGTGCCTTGTCAATCATGTCGAAGACGCGCCGCCCCTCGCCCAAATCAATCTGCGTCAGGGCGTCTTCAAGCGCAATTGCGGTGCCAGCATCCCCGTCTTGGTCGAACGACATGTAGGACAGGCCGCCATGCACCGCGATGGGTGCCGGTTGCCCTTTGGTTACTTGCAGGGATGGTACATAGGCACCAGTTCTCGACGTGGCCAATGTAGCTGACGTTCCAGAATTCTCTGCATCATCCGTCTCGATACCCTCAACCTTGTCCATGGCATGTCCTCCTAAAGATACTGCCTGCATCGTCGCATATAGGATGCGCCAATTCCAGAGCCTGGATTGGAAGGCCGGTTTGACATCCCAAGCAGCGGCGATTTTGAAAGCCATTAGAATACAAAGCACCAGCTGAACGACTTGACGCATATGTTGCATTGACCAGTTGAGTCCACAACCCAAGGATGGATTCCACTCAGCTCTTGATGATTGGCCACTTAACGCGCAAGGTACAACTCTTCGAAGTTAGGGGTAGAGGGGAAACAACGATGAACAAGACTGATCTTGTTGACAACGTCGCGTCACTAACGGGCGCGTCCAAGATAGATGCTGGCAAAGCCGTCGATGCTTTGTTGGATGCAATTACGGGGTCTTTGCGAAATGGGGAAGATGTTCGACTGACGGGTTTTGGCTCGTTTTCAGTGGTTCATCGTAGTGCGAGAATGGGCCGCAATCCGCGAACTGGCGAGCCTATACACATTTCAGCATCGAACCAGCCGAAATTTAAGGCCGGGAAAACGCTCAAGAGTGTGGTCAACAACTAGCCCTGTTGTAGTCGTCGTGCCAAGCGGTTGACGAAGATGGGTCGGATGCTGCCAAAGCTCCGCCCTGCAGATTCTGCTGCCTGCGTGCCACTGCTTCAATCAAACTACAAGCGCGCAAATATTACCTCGAATACCTACGGAGAGTGGGTGTTCAATTACATCTTTGCGCTCTATCCATTGCCGGATATCGTTGGGGAATTCCTCGCGACACTCAAGACATACCCACGCGCCAGAAGGTCGGAAGCTTTGCCATCGGCAGCGCCCTGGAATCGCTCCAGGCTCTGGCCCGAGAATGGTTTTTGGGCGGCGATGAAAACAATAGCGTTTGGGTCACAAGCGAACGCATCGACCGGTTGAGGTCACCACCATAAGCAGACATTAGGCGGACGGGCCCATTATTGCTTGACCAACCCCACGGACAACAGAGCACGGCAATTATTGGTTTTGCACCCGTCAGGCTGGGCGCGTTTGCTACGATCCCCCAAAATCGCACCAGCGGCTCTGGTGCCAATTACTTTGGGTCGCCAATTACTAAAATCCGCTTTGTATCATGTGCGGACCTTAGGTACGAATGCGGGGCGATGGTAAATATCGCTTGAACGGCCTGCCGATTGCAACTTACTCTCAACACAGCACAGGAGATGGATGATGGCCGACAAACTCAATTCCGGGGACATGTTCCCGCCGCTATCTTTGCAGTTGATCGACGATACCTCATTGGAACTTCCTGAGATCAAGGATGGCGGCTATAGCATTATTCTGTTCTACAGGGGGCATTGGTGACCATTTTGCCGCCGTCAGTTAGATGGCTTCGCTGAACATGCCGACGCGTTCGCTGGGCTGAACACATCAATTGTTGCAGCCAGTGTCGATGACAAGGAAAAAACCAAAGGTTTAGCCGAGGGCAAGCCCTTTCGACTGGCCTATGGGGTGACGCAAGAACAGGCCGACCTTCTTGGTGCCTGGTGGGACGGCAACAGAAATTTCATGCAACCCACAGAATTCATCCTCAACCACGAGGGACGGATTATCCACTCCAGCTATAGTTCCTCGCCTGTTGGGCGCATCGACCCGGCAGAGGCGCAGGTGATGATCAAGTTTCTAGCCGCGCGCTAGGCGTCAAATTCAACACGTAAATCTGATAACAAGCCGTTCTATTTGAACCGTTGGGCTAACGTCCGCTTTGGCCACAAGCAGACATTAGATGTTCCATCTGCTATTGACCCAAAGCAGACAAATACGAAAACTGTGCCAAACAGTTACTCTTGGGGGGACACGACGGAAATGGTTCGAGCGGAAATTATTGAACGCCAAAAAGAAATTTCAAAGACACCGATGTTGGAGCGTATTGCGGCGATGAAACAATCGCTCGTGGCTGCAGGCGATGAAGCCCAGGAACTTCGGCATTTGCCTGGCTGGGCATCCAAAGAGATGGCGGACATCGGCCTCTACCGCTATGCACTGCCGCACGAGTTGGGCGGCGAGAACCTTCGTGCCCGCCAACAGATCGAGATTATTGAAGCCGTTTCCGCCATCGATGGCTCGGTGGGCTGGTGTGTTCAGATCTCCTCAGAGATTAACGCGCTGGTCATCCGCCAGATGGAGCCGGACCTCGTAAAGAAAATTTTCGACGACTGGGATGTGCTTGTGGCCTCTGGACATGGCCCCGCGAACGGGCCCAATCCCGGGCGCAAGGTCCGCAGAGAGGGGGATGGCTGGATAATCAACTACCAGGGCGGGTTCGCCAGTGGCTGCCAGAACGCGACCTGGAATTACCTTATGGGCCCCATGTGTGTCGACGAAGATACCGGCGAGCCAGCGGACGCCTCCTTCATGGTGCCACGCGGAGAATTCGAGATTATTGATACGTGGGATACGGCAGGCATGCGGGGGTCAGGCAGCCACGACGTGTGCATGACTGACTGTTACGTGCCGCCCGAACACTTGCTGCCAGGCCGATCACTGGCGCCCAGCGAAAAGTGGGACAACCCGACATTCAGAAACCCGACACATGCCATTTACAACAAAGCGGCGGTTGCGCTTGGGGTTTGTCGCGGCGCCATCGACAACTTCATCGACCTGGCGCTGGGCAAGGTGCCCTGGGGCTCTACCACAACACTCAAGGACCAACCCCAAGTCCAGTATCGAATTGGTGAGGCCCAGGCCAAGTTGATGGCCGCACGCAGCTTCGTCATGGAAACGCAAGATCGGCTGGAGGAACATCTTGGGCCGCTGCCGGTAAATGGCGGGCGGTTAGTGCCGGAATGGGAATATTTCCGGCCCGCGCTTTTGGCCTGCGCGCATGCTGCACAGACCTCCAGGGAAGTTGTCAACATGATCAACAACACAGCAGCCACGACAGGCAGCCGAATGGATAGCCCGCTAGAGCGTCAATTACGGGACGCACAACAGGCGGCAAACCATGCGCTCATCTCGTACCGGCACTACGAGCTGTTGGGCAAGACATTCGTTGGTCACGAACCTGCGGATTCGTACATGGCGCTCTGCCAGCCAATTTGAGTAGTGCTTTTGCCGCTGGTCCAGATGCGTTTGGCTTAAGTCCGCTTATAGCCATAAGCAGACATTAGGCACTGCCCATTAATCTGGGCTATCCTCTCCCTTCAAATTGGGGGAGGGAATGATGAGCCTATACGAATTGATGTACCTGATGAGTGAGTTAGAGCAGACGATTGCGGAAAGGTTTTCCATCTTCATCGCCTTGTCCAGTGCGGTGGTTGTCGGGCCTATGTCGCAGGCAAACACCTGAACAATGTACTGACCTGGGGCATTGTCAGCTTATACGTTGTGATAGCATTGGGTTTCATAATGGCACGATATGCCTTTGGCGAGCAGATCATCAGGATGCGTTTAGATATCCTGGAGACAGCAGAGCGCACAAACACGCAGTTGCATATGCTTGAGGGCCTGAAGGCACCATGTGGACCTTTCTCGGACGAATGCTGAAAAGCGTGCTCATCGTGGTCTGTGTCTGGTTCGGCGGCTTTCTGTGGTACAGCCTGGCGCTCCCTGACGCTAAGCCAGAGGACGTTCCCACGGTGGATGGCATTGTTGTTTTGACCGGGGGGCCGGGACGGCTTCAAGCGGCCCTGGGGCTGCTGGCGCAGAGTAAGGGTCAACGGCTGTTGATTTCAGGCGTAAACATAGATGTCAGTGACCAATTGCTCCGGGATGCTCTGGTGGCAGGCCGGTCCCAAGCCGTGGGCAAAAATCGAGCTAAAATTCCAACCACCGAGGACACAATCATTACGCCAGAGCTCTATGATTGTTGTGTTGATACTGGGCGCTCAGCGCTCGATACTGTTGGTAATGCGCGCGAAATTGCCACTTGGGCGCGGCAGAACAATTACTCAAAAATTCTTGTTGTAACTGCCGCACACCATATGTCGCGAAGCGTCATCGAGATTGGTCGGCAGGCACCCGAGCTTGATCTGACACCGCACCCTGTGTTCAGTCCTAATATGATTCTTGATGAAAGGTGGACCCATAATAGGACAATGCGAATTTTGTTTAGCGAGTACAACAAGTTAATCGTTAGCAAGATCAGGGCGCAGCTGATTGGACCAACTGGCGGCGGAGAAGGCAAATGAGGTTCATTCGGTCGCTGCTGTTCAATATTCTGTTCATCGCCTATTTGATCTTCGTCCTGTTGGTGTTTGTACCGGCACTGGCCGGCCCGTGGCGCTGGACCTTTCTTGCCCAGCGCACCTGGGGCTATCCCTAACGTCCGCTTTGGGTCACTAGCAGACGTAACAGCTAATGTCCGCTTATAGCCATAAGCAGACATTAGGAACATCGGGTTAGTCTGAGCTAATCTCTTGGCTTCACATTAAGG
>SMXS01000021.1 GCA_004356955.1 Alphaproteobacteria bacterium
TCGACATCAGGCAGGGTGAAGGCGTAATAACCCAACAGCCCACCCAGCGCCAACAGACCCCACAAGACCACCGCCAGGACCCACTGCCAAACACGCTTTAGGGGCCAAACACGGTTTTTGGGGCTGGCTGCTTTCTTGACCGGCTTCTTTTTTGCGGGTTTTTTCGGCGTGGGCTTTTTGCCTTTGGCAACCAAGGGCTTAGACGTCCAGATTAACCACGTTCAGCGCATTCGTCTGAATGAACTCGCGCCTTGGTTCTACCACATCGCCCATCAACTTCGAGAAAATGTCATCGGCGGTATCCGCATGGCTAACCGTGACCTGCAAAAAGCGCCGCGCGTCTGGGTCCAGGGTCGTTTCCCACAATTGATCGGGGTTCATTTCACCCAGTCCCTTGTACCGCTGTATTGCAATGCCCCTGCCGCCAATTTTTTTGATGGTTTTCAACAGTTCCAGAGGAGACGACGTTTTATAGCTATCATCCTTGTGCCGCAATGTTGCAGGCCGCGCATAATGGGCCTGCAATTCTGCTGCCAGGCCATCAAGCGCACGCGCCTCGGCAGAATCCAACAATTGGGCATCAACGACATATTGTTCGATCACGCCCCGATATTCTCGTTCGAACACCAGGCCTCCCGTTTCGCCAGGGCGGCCAGACCAACCCTGCTCTAATTCGTCTGACACAATATTCATACGGGTCGCGACATAATCTGCCACATCTTGCGCCTGTTCAGTATCGGACAACACATCGCTGTTGAAGGCCCCGGCGATGGCCATTTGTTCGATCAATGGCCGGTAATAGCGCGGCGGAATCCGACCGATAAGGGCTTCGACCCGCGCGGCTTTGACGACCAATTCACGCAGATCAGCGCCCGCCATCTGGCTACCATCATGGATTTCCAGCACCGCGTCTTCGATGCCAGAATCGATCAGATGGTCGGCGAGCGCGTCTTCGTCCTTCAGATAAACCTCTGACCGGCCACGAGAAATTTTATAAAGCGGTGGCTGGGCAATATACAGATGGCCCGCATCGATCAGCTCTGGCATTTGGCGATAGAAGAATGTCAGCAACAGAGTCCGGATATGGGCACCATCGACATCAGCATCTGTCATGATGATGACCTTGTGGTAGCGCAATTTCTCCAGATTAAAGTCGTCGCGGCCAATGCCGGTGCCCAACGCTGTAATCATAGTGCCGATTTCGGTCGACGACAGCATCCGGTCAAACCGGGCGCGCTCAACATTCAAGATCTTACCGCGCAGCGGCAGCACCGCCTGATAGCCGCGGTCACGGCCCTGTTTGGCCGATCCCCCAGCCGAATCACCTTCGACGATGTACAACTCAGACTTGGCCGGGTCACGTTCCTGACAATCGGCCAATTTGCCGGGCAGGCTGGAAATATCGAGCGCGCCCTTACGACGGGTCAGTTCGCGCGCTTTGCGGGCGGCTTCACGCGCAGCCGCAGCTTCAGCCACCTTGCCGACAATGATTTTGGCTTCATTGGGGTGTTCGGCCAACCATTCTCCCAGTTTTTCGTTCAGCAGGCTTTCAACAATCGGCCGTACTTCAGACGATACCAATTTGTCTTTAGTTTGAGACGAAAACTTCGGGTCGGGGACTTTTACAGACAGGACACAGGTCAACCCTTCGCGGGCATCGTCGCCCGTGATCGAGACCTTTTCCCTCTTTGCAATGCCGCTGGATGCAGCATAGGTATTGATTGTGCGGGTCAGGGCAGCGCGAAAGCCCGCCAGATGCGTGCCGCCATCCCGTTGAGGGATGTTGTTGGTAAAACACAGCACGTTCTCATGATAGGACGTATTCCACTGCAGCGACGCCTCGACAACGATACCGTCTTTTTCGCCAATCACCGACAATGGCCCCGGATGGATGGCCGTCTTGGCGCGGTCCAGATAGGTCACGAAGGCCGAAACCCCCCCTTCATAATACAGGTCAACAACCTTGTGTTCGGCATGGCGATGGTCGCTGACCGTGATATGCACACCAGAATTCAAGAATGCCAGTTCGCGCAGGCGATGTACCAACAGATCAAAGTCGAAGGTGATGTCAGGGAAGGTATTCAGCGACGGCTTAAACCGAACTTCTGTGCCCTTGCGGCCATTGGCCGGGCCCACCACTTTGAGATCTTCCTCTGGCTCGCCTTCCCGAAAGCGCATGAAATGCTCTTTGTCATTACGCCAGATACGCAATTCCAGCCATTCAGACAGGCCGTTCACGACAGAGACACCCACCCCATGCAGGCCGCCTGAGACCTTGTAGGAATTGGAATCAAATTTCCCGCCCGCATGCAGTTGGGTCATGATTACCTGGGCTGCGGACACGCCTTCTTCCTGATGGATATCGGTCGGGATGCCACGACCGTTATCAGACACCGACACAGACCCGTCACCATTCAGGGTCACCTGGATGTCGTCGCAATGACCCGCCAAGGCCTCGTCAATCGCGTTATCTGTTGTTTCAAACACCAAATGATGCAGGCCAGAGCCGTCTTCGGTATCGCCGATATACATGCCCGGCCGCTTGCGCACCGCATCAAGACCGCGCAGGACCTTGATGGAATCGGCGCCATATTCTTCCACCGCAACGTCTGCTGCGGTTTTCTGAGCTTCTGTTTTGTCAGTCATTTGCAGGGGTCACCTTGCCATTTACAACATTCATAAAGCAGGCACGGCCTTCAAGCGCTGCAAACAGCGTCCGATCCGTGCCTGTCATCCAGGCTTGTACACCCAGATCCAAAATTTCTTCGACAAGGGCTGCTCGTCGGTGCTCATCCAGATGCGCGGCGATTTCGTCCAGCAACATAATGGGGGGCGAGCCCTGCTGCATGGCCTGCAAGCGCGCATCGGCCAGGATAATCGCAATCAACACCGCCTTCTGTTCGCCCGTAGAACACAAGCCTGCAGGCATTTGCCGTTCCAGATGGATAACTTCCAAATCGGCCCTATGGGCGCCAACGCGTGTGCGGCCCCGTTCGCCGTCTGTGCCGCGTGATCGGCTCAATTGGTCTCGTAAACTAGCCTCGACATCCACAGCCGAATGATCAACCAACAGATCTTCGGCGTCCCCGCGCACCGTCATATCTGCGCTGGGGAAGGGGCCAATACCCGCCGCCAGCGCCCCACGTAACCGCGCAACCACATCGCGACGGGCCGCTGCAATGGCCACGCTGCCTTCAGCCATCTGTGCCTCAAGAGCAGACAGCCACGTCTGGTCGGCCTGACCACCGCGCAACAGCCGGCTGCGTTCGCGCATCACCCGTTCATATTTTGACACGCGTTTGCCATGGTCCGGGTCAAAGCCCAGCACCAGTCGATCCAAAAACCGACGACGGGATGACGCCCCTTCAACAAACAGGCGGTCCATCTGAGGGGTCAGCCAGATCAGGCGCATAAAGTCCGCCAGTGCCGCCGGGCCTTTGGCCGTTTCGCCGTCTATGCGCACGACCCGCCGATCATTGCCGCCTTCGGTGCTATCGTCGTCGTCCGAGGCTGATCGCGGCTCAATACCGGTGCCCAGTTTTACCGAGCCTGATTGTGTCTCAAGCGTCGCCGCCACAGACCAGGCACCAACAATATCGCCAGTTCGGCGGCCGATATCGGCCAGTTTGGCACCGCGCAAACCGCGCCCAGGGGACAGGTAAGATATAGCCTCTAAGATATTGGTCTTGCCCGCGCCATTAGGCCCGCACAACACAATCGGCATGGCCGGAACGTCCAGCACTGCCGATTCGTAATTGCGGTATTGGGTGACCATCAGTCGTGACACAGCCAGACGCCCCGCATTGGATTGACGCCCCGCATTGGCCTGACGCCCCGCATCGGGTCGCGGGTTGGCATGATCATTCGCCCGTGTTTCTGGCAACTGTGTTTCTGGTGGCACTGTCACACCCTCTTCCCGGGGTGCTGAGCCTTCGATTTGGGCAGACTGCATCCCATTGGCGCCTAAACGCGCATCGGCATCAGAACATACAGGGCCGTATCGTCCGTGTTGTCTTGCACCAATGTTGGGGCCGACGCATCAGCAAAAGAAACTTTCACCGTATCGCCCTTTACTTGCCCCATGATATCAAGCACATAACGTGCATTGAAGCCGATCTCGATGGTCTCTGACGTATAGCCGGCAGCGACTTCTTCAGTGGCAGACCCGTTGTCTGGGCTGGTCACAGACAAGGTCACCCGGTCGGTATCGACCACCAGTTTCACGGCGCGCGATTTTTCGTTGGAAATGGTCGACACGCGGTCAATGGCCTCGGCAAACAGATGGGCATCAATCTCAAGGTCTTTGTCATTCTGTTTGGGGATCACCCGATCATAATCGGGGAATGTGCCATCTATCAGTTTGGAGCTGAGAACAGAACCGGGGATTTCGAACCGGATTTTGCTTTCTGACAGAGAGATCTGGACTGGCTCGTCCAATTCATCCAGTAGTTTGCGGATTTCATTGACTGTTTTGCGCGGAATAATCACACCCGGAATATCGGCTGCCCCCTCTGGCAATGGCAGGCGTACGCGAGCCAGGCGATGGCCATCTGTCGCCACGGCGATCAGCGCTTGCGGGTCAGCCTCGGGCACATGCATGTAGATGCCATTCAGATAAAACCGGGTTTCCTCGGTACTGATGGCAAACCGCGTCTTGTCGATCAGACTTTTGAGGTCTTGCGCAGACAGCACAAATTTATGCGGCATGTCGTCTTCGGCCATGACGGGGAATTCTTCGCGCGGCAGGCAGGCCAGGACAAAACGCGACCGACCAGAGGCCAGGCTAAGCTTTTGTTCGGCGCCATCATATTCCAGCGCGATCTGTGCCCCGTCTGGTAGTTTACGAACAATGTCATAAAGCGTATGGGCGGGTGTCGTGATCGCACCAGACTCGGCAATATCTGCCTCGACAGATTCGACCATGGCAAGGTCCATATCGGTGGTTGTCAGGCTTAGCCGGCCGTCGGCAGCCTCAATCAAAACATTGGACAAAATCTGAATTGTGTTGCGCCGTTCAACCACACTTTGCACGTGGTTCAGCGAACGCAGGAGTGCTGCTCGTTCAATAGTCAGTTTCATTGCTTCAATATCGCCGTTGCTCTTCCTGAAAAAGCCATTAAGGCCTTCCAATACTTGGTTTTTCTGGGAATAAACATTGCTGTTCATTCCCTCCCGAAATGAGCGCGATTTTGCGATCTTTATCCGGGATCAGATGTTAGCAAACTTCCCCCAACTCTGCACCATTTTTAAGCACAAAAACGCACAACGCAAATTATCGCGCCCAAGGGCGTGAAGAGCAGAAATTGACGCGGAAACTGAATTGGGAATCGATGCGGGTGTTAGTTGCCCAGAACACGGTTGAGATGCTGTAGATCATCATCCAGAGCCGAGTCGATTTCGCGCAACTCGTCAATACGTTTAACCGCATGCATGACCGTGGTGTGATCGCGACCACCGAATTTACGGCCGATCTCGGGCAGGCTGCGAGCGGTCAACTGCTTGGACAAATACATCGCCACCTGGCGGGGACGGGCCACGGCGCGCGCGCGTCGGGCTGACAAAAGGTCCGCCAGCCGAACATTGAAGTAGTCCGCCACATGCCGCTGGATTTCGTCAATCGTCACTCGGCGATCATTGGCGCGGATCAGGTCTTGCAGAACTTCGCGCGTCAAATCCAGAGTCATGGCCTTGCCCATCAAAGACGCATGGGCACTGACCCGATTAAGAGCCCCTTCAAGCTCACGCACATTCGACGTGATGCGGCGAGCCAAAAATTCAAGCACCTCGTCATTGATGTTCACATTGGCCATCTGCTCCATCTTGGACTGAAGAATACCAAGGCGTAATTCAAAGTCTGTTGGATGGATGTCTGCCACCAAGCCCCAACCAAGGCGCGACTTGATTCGTTCTTCAATCCCCTCCAGGTCCGATGGTGACCGGTCTGCAGAGATGATCACCTGGCGATTATGGTCGACCAACGCGTTGAAAGTATGGAAGAATTCTTCTTGTGTCGCGTCCTTGTTGGCGATGAACTGCACATCATCCACCATGAGGACATCCACGGAACGGAACTGTTGCTTGAAGGCCATCGTGTCCTTGAAGCGCAAGGCCCGAACAAATTGGTACATGAACCGTTCCGCCGATAGATACAGCACTTTGCGTTCCGGATTGCGCTGGCGGATTTCCCAGGCCAGGGCATGCATCAGATGCGTTTTGCCAAGCCCAACGCCGCCATAAATAAACAACGGGTTGAACTGGACATTTTCGGCCGAGGCAACCCGGCGGGCCGCTGCGTGGGCCAATTCGTTGGATTTGCCGACAACAAAACTGTCAAACGTATAGCGCGGGTCGATGGGTGCGCACAGATCATCCGGCGACAGATTAGCTCTGCCTGCTCTGGCTGACGACATGGCGGGTGCGGCAGATGGCTGCGGTGCGATCAGCCCATCGATGACCTGATGCGGGTCCGCAGAAGATTCGGTGTTTTGTTGGGCAGCTTTGGCTGCAATAGGCTGGGCAGCTTTGGCTGCAGATGGCTGGGCAGCTTTGGCGGCAATGGGATTAACGATCAGCTCTACACTAATGGGACGACCAACTTCGGCCTGCCAGTAATCTGACAGACGGCCCAGATAATGGGACTGCACCCAGTCGCTCATAAACCGCGTAGGCGCTGCCAGCACGATGCGTTTGCTGTCTGCTGAGACCGCTGCCAAAGGCCGAAGCCAACTGTTATAAACAGAATCGCCGTATTCCTTGCGCATCTTGGCCACAACGCGTGGCCAAAGGTCAATATGGGGTTGACGTGTTTGTTCGTTATCCGTCATCGCGCCTTCCCTACTGCTGGACCCAGGGTAAACCCCGGACCTTCCAGCCATTGACGCTGCCACGATGACGCGCTGTATCGGGGTCGCCTTCAAACCCTTCAGAGACGTTGTAACACTGACCATAGCCATTGCTTGTCATCAGCCCGGCGGCGGCGGCCGAGCGCACGCCAGACCGGCACATAAACAAAATGGCGCTTTCCTGGCTATTTTCTGACGCGGTAAGTTGATCAGAAAATTCCGAATTGATTCGCCCGTCCGGGTACGAGACCCATTCTATGAAAAGTGGATTTTTATTTAGAGAACTCAGATCAGCGACGCCGACATAAGACCATTCGGCTTGAGTGCGTACATCAACTAAAGTGGCAGAAGGGTCTGATTCCAATAGCGCCCACGCTTCGACTGGTGAAAGATCCCCCGCATAATCTGACATGGCCACCCCGGCTCCCGCTCTAAACACTCAAATATCTTCAAGTATCCAACAGGACCCTTGAAGAACAAAACTGGCCAATGTGATGAGCTTAAGCAGTACGCAAGTATGTTATGACATTTTTACTTGGCTTTTACTTGCTGTTGTCTTTCTTCAGCATATCGCTGACCCCCCACAGGCAAGTACAGCATTACGCGAAGAATCAAAGACTGGCAATACTGCATTCGCATTATTGTTCAGAAAAGTGTCGGCCTAGCGGTCATCGTTTGCTTAGCCACAAGATGTAGTTTTGGCGACTCCGTGGACTCACGGACAATCGGAAATGCAAGTCAGTTTTGCACGTCTGAGCAAAAAGATTGGACCATAGACCGACCTGTCGATTCTTTAATCATCATGCAATCACCCTGATTCGCGCCAACAACTTCAGCGATTCGACACTGCATATTCAAAAACCCCCATAATCAAAAATACGCCATGGGCCAGAATCAAAAAACCCGTCGGGCGAAAACCAGACGGGTTTAAATAGTCACCAGGTCGGTCGGCATGCCCGACCGAATAATCAGACGCTAAGAGCCTTGATGCGACGGTTCAGGCGAGAAACCTTGCGAGAGCCAGCTTTCTTGGCAACGACGCCTTTGTGCACACCACGCATAATTTCGGGCTGGGCAAGACGAAGTGCTTCACGCGCTTCATCAGCGTTGCCACCTGCAATGGCCAGCTCGACATTCTTGACGAATGTGCGAATGCGGCTGCGCCGGGCTGTATTTACAGCGGTGCGGCGTTCAATCTGGCGGATGCGCTTTCTAGCCTGGGGCGAGTTAGCCATGTCTGTCTTTTCCTATTCAAACCTTAGTTGCGCGGGGCTTATAGACGCTGGGAAAAGCCCCGTCAACTACAGGATTCGACCTTTTTACCCCTGCCGGGTTTAGTGAGGCCTATTTGTTCTTAAACTGCGGCGTCCGCTTTTCAATAAAGGCTTCCATGCCTTCCGTCTGGTCATCAAAAGCAAACAGGGAATGGAACACGCGCCTTTCGAAACGGATGCCCTCAGCCATGGGGACTTCATAGGCCCGGTTCACCGATTCTTTCAGCACAAACAGGGCAGGACGGGACAACTCAGCAATCTTGGCGGCGACCGACATGGCTTCTTCCACCAGGTCTTCAGTCGGGATGATTCGGCTGACAAGGCCCGCACGCTCGGCTTCTTCGGCATCCATCATTCGGCCGGTCATGCACATTTCCATTGCCTTGGACTTGCCAACAAAGCGCGTCAGACGCTGGGAACCACCAGACCCGGGAATAACCCCAAGCTGGATTTCAGGCTGACCAAAGCGCGCATTGTCGCCTGCCAGAATAAAGTCACACATCATGGCCAATTCACAACCACCACCCAGGGCATAGCCTGCAACAGCGGCAATGACGGGCTTGCGGGTGCGGGACACTTCTTCCCAATTGGCAGTAATGAAATCTTCCATCATCACGTCTGCATAGGTTTTAGATTGCATTTCCTTGATGTCGGCGCCCGCGGCAAAGGCTTTCTCGCTGCCGGTTATCACGGTGCATCCAATGGCATCATTGGCCTCGATACGGCGAATGGCGTCCGTCAGTTCATCCATCAACTGTTTGTTCAGCGCGTTGAGCGCTTTCGGGCGGTTCAGTGTAATCAGCGCAACGGCGCCGCGTTCTTCCAACAAAATCGTTTCGTAGGACATGCGTCTCTCCTGACTTTTGACCTGCCTTCAGGTCAATTCATAAATTCCGGCAAGGGTTGTCGCAGAGCTTGGCCCCATTTTCAAGAACAGGATTCGCTGAATGTAGGTCTAGTCCCGCGGCGCCAGAGAAAATCGAAGCGTGACACCCGTGCCATTTTCCTGGATGGCAAGACGAAGCATCTCGCCATCTTTGAAATATTGACCGCTTAGTTTCGACCGCTTCCAACCATTGGCCTTCAACGATTGGGCATACCACACATCAACAGCCCGGGCAGTCACCATGCCCTGCGCCTGGGCTTCGATGATGCGGCCCCCGGGTTTGTCAAAGACAACCGCCTCACCTTCTTGCTCTTGCAAGCCTGGCATCAAAAATACCCCTTCAATACCTGCCACTTGGGGCCTATCACTGGGGCGGTTATCATTGGATTGAGCCATCGTTGCAGCGGTCATTATCAAGACAGCGGTGACGCTCAACAATGTTTTTACGGTATGTCTCATGGCCCTGTTCTATCAGTTTTGATTTAACGCTGACAGGACGAACAATAAAAGGTCGACCGGCCAGATTGAGTGATTCGTTTTACCACTTTGTCGCACCCAGGAGATAAGCACGCCTCGCCCTCTCGGCCATAGACTCTAAAACTATGCTGGAAGTATCCAGACTGGCCGTCCAATTGCGCAAAATCACGCAAAGTGGACCCGCCAGCGGCTATTGCCCGCTGCAATACATCCTTGATGGCCGGCACCAGGCGGTCAGCGCGAAGGCCAGCGACGGTCCTGGCTTTTCGTTTCGGGGAAATGCCCGCATCATACAGCGCCTCGCAGACATAAATATTGCCCAGACCGGCGACGACCCGTTGGTCCAACAAAGCCGCCTTGATGGGCGTGTCCTTGTCTTTGAGGGCCTGGGACAATATTTCGGCATTGAACGCATTGCCCAGGGGTTCGGGCCCCATGTCTTTGAAATAATCATGGTCGTCCAGCGCAGATTCCCGCGACAAGGCAATAAAGCCAAAGCGCCGGGGGTCGTTGAAGACCATGCGCGCGCCATCATCCAGATCGAACACCAAATGATCGTGCTTCAGAAGATCAGCGTGCGGCCCGGCGTCCGGCGCTGGCATCAGATTCACCCGACCCGACATGCCCAAATGCAAGATGACGACGGTTCGGTCGGCAGAATTATCATCAATGATGATCTGAAGATATTTCGCGCGCCTGTTCACCCGCAGCACCCGATGGCCTTGCAGTCTTGTTGCCAGATCGGTGGGAATGGGGAACCGCAAATCGGGGCGACGCGCTTCAACCCGGTCAAACCGGCGGCCCACCAACGATTGTTCCAACCCGGTGCGGACGGTTTCGACCTCGGGAAGCTCAGGCATTTGTAGGAAATTCCATCATATATTGGTGTCGACTTTGCTGGTGCAGGGGCAAACCCTGGTCTATGGTGCCGCCCATGATAGACCAAAATGACCAAAAGGCATCTGATTCTAAAGGCACCGAGGGCGACGACACATATTCCTTCGGCTTTGAGGATGTCACAGGGCAGGAAAAGACCAAACGCGTGCGCAGCGTCTTTTCGTCTGTGGCCAGCAGTTATGACGTCATGAACGACGCCATGAGCCTGGGTGTCCACCGTCTGTGGAAGTCTGCCATGATGGATTGGCTGAGCCCACGCCCTGGCATGCAGGTGCTAGATGTCGCCGGCGGTACGGGCGACATCGCCACCCGCATTTTGCAGCGCGCCAATCGCGACCTAAAGCCAGACCAGGCACCGGCCCATGTGACAGTTTGCGATATTAACGAGGCGATGGTCAGCGAGGGCCGCGACCGGGCGCTCAACAATGGCCGAATGGATGGGGTCAATTGGGTTGTTGGCAATGCCGAAGCGCTGCCCGCACAAAGTGCTGCCTATGACGCCTATACCATCGCCTTTGGCATTCGCAACGTCACCCATATCGATCAGGCGCTGTGTGAGGCCTACCGGGTGTTGAAACCAGGTGGCCGTTTTATGTGCCTTGAGTTCTCGATGCCCGAGGCCGAGCTGCTGCAAAAGCCTTATGACTTTTATTCGTTCAAAATTATTCCGCTTCTTGGTGGGGCCATCGCCGGGGACCGCGAGTCTTACCAATATCTGGTAGAGAGCATTCGCCAATTCCCCAAGCCAGACGCCTTTTCCGACATGATCAAGGCAGCGGGCCTGTCGCGGGTGGAACACCGGACCATGAGCGCTGGTCTGGTGACCCTGCATTCTGCCCGGCGTATATAGGCCCCCTATGTTCAGCGGCATAAAACACTTCTTCCGGCTGTTTACCATTGCCCGCACGTTGGCGCGGTACAATGCCATGTTCCCATTGGACGTGATTGCTCCGTCGCCACTACTGCACCGGGGTATCTATGTCCTGACGCTGTTCAGCCGCCGATCAGGCGACCTGGACAAGTCCCCCGGCCAACGCCTGACGCAGGCCCTGGAATCGCTGGGACCCAGCTTTATCAAATTTGGGCAAATTCTGGCGACACGTCCTGACCTGGTGGGCGAAGATGTCTCTAATGAGCTGACACTATTGCAGGATCGGCTGCCCGCATTCCCGTCAGATCAGGCCCGCCAGATCATCGAAGCAGAGCTTGAAGCCCCCATTGAAGAACTGTTTTCGACGTTCACGACCGATGCGGTGGCGGCCGCCAGCATCGCCCAGGTGCACAAGGCCACCACCCATGACGGGCAAGAAGTCGCCGTCAAAATTTTGCGCCCCAATATCGAAGAGGCTTTTGCCCGCGATATTGCGACCTTCCGCTGGGTTGCCGAAATTCTTGAAAAGCGCGTGCCCAGCCTGCGCCGCCTGCGGCCTGTCGACGTGGTTGACGCCTTCGCAGACATGGTGCGCCAGGAAATGAACCTGCAACACGAAGCCGCAGCAGGCAGCCAATTGCGCGAGAACACCGCCAACGACCCTGGCTTTCGCGTGCCCTTCATTGTCTGGAACCGCACATCCAAACGCGTGCTGACCACCGAGTGGATTGACGGCATCCCCATCAACAAGCGCGACGAGCTGGTCGCCGCTGGCCACGATATGGCGGCCCTGGGCACAGGCGTGGTGCGCAATCTGCTGTTGCAGGTTATGCGTGATGGCTTTTTCCACGCTGATCTGCATCAGGGAAATCTGTTTATTGATGCGGATAGCAACATTGTCGCTGTCGACTTTGGCATCATGGGCCGCCTGGACAAACGGTCACGCCGATATCTGGCGGGGATTATGCGCGGCTTCCATACGGGCGATTACCGCCGGATTGCCGAAATTCATTTCGAGGCCGGATATGTGCCCCGTCACAAGGACGTTGGTGAGTTTGAGCAGGCCTTGCGCGCCATTGGTGAACCCGTAGCGGGCACCCCCCTGCAAGAAGTGTCCTTCGGCCGCATGCTGGCCCAGCTTTTTGAAGTGACTGAAAGTTTCGAGATGCAAACCCAGCCGCATCTGTTGTTGTTGCAAAAAAGCATGGCCATGGTCGAAGGCCTGTCTGTTTCGCTGAACCCAGACATTAATATGTGGGACGTCTCGCCCCCCATCATCCGCGACTGGATGGAAGCCAATATGGGCCCGATCGCCCTGCTGCAAGAAGGCCTGGATTCGGCTATCAAATTGTTCCGCTATTTGCCGTTGATCGCTGAGGAGGCCGAACAACAAGTCAAATCCATGACCCAAGACGGCATAAGGCTGCATCCTGACACCACCAACATTCTGTCGCGTCGCCAGGGTCGCTGGCAAAAAGCGCAGACCGTCATTCTCGGGATTATTGCCGTACTTCTGGCCATTTTTATGTTTTCTGACCTGATTTAGCGCCCCCTGCGGATTCTACAACGAGGCGTGCGCCCACTATATTAACTACACATTTTATTTGTAAATTCTGCCAATATCCTTAGATTAGGCCCCCGACTCCAAAATTCGGCTTAATTTATGCCACTTAACATAGAGGATCCGGCCACATCATGCTGACCGACAAACGCATCTTGATGATCATTGGTGGTGGAATCGCCGCCTATAAAAGCCTGGAACTGATCCGGCGATTACAGGACGAGGGTGCCAGCGTACGGGCGATCCTGACAGAAGGTGGATCCAAATTCATCACGCCACTGAGTGTCTCCAGCCTGACCGGCGACAAATGCTATATGGACTTGTTCTCGCTGACGGACGAGGCCGAAATGGGCCATATCCGTTTGTCGCGTGAGGCTGATCTGGTGCTGGTTGTGCCTGCGACGGCCGATCTGATGGCCAGTATGGCCCATGGTCATGCCCGTGATCTGGCAACCACCGCCCTTCTGGCCACCGACAAGCCCGTCATGTTTTGCCCCTCCATGAATGTCGAGATGTGGCAGCACCCGGCCACCCAACGCAATGTCGCCATACTGGCCGGCGACGGCATCACACAAATTGGCCCCGAGGCCGGCGATCTGGCCTGTGGCGAGGTCGGCAGCGGACGCCTGTCCGAGGTTCCTGCGATCGTCGACGCTGTTACAGCTTTTTTTTTGAACCAGGCAGCTGAACCCACCACCGACAAACCGCTGAGCGGTCGCCATGCATTGGTCACCGCAGGACCGACCTGGGAAGCCATCGATCCCGTGCGGTATATCGCCAATCATTCGTCCGGTCGCCAGGGCTATGCCATTGCCGGGGCGCTTGCCCAATTGGGTGCACGAACAACCCTGGTGTCGGGCCCAACGAATATGTCACCCCCTGCGGGTGTCAAGATAATCAACATCCAGTCAGCCCGCGAAATGCAGGCTGCCTGCCAGGAAAGTCTGCCCGCTGACATTGCCGTCTGCGTCGCCGCCGTTGCCGACTGGTATGTGGCGAACGAGACCACCAGCAAGGTCAAAAAGAACGGTGGTCCGCCACCAACACTGGAACTTGTAGAGAACCCCGACATATTGGCGGGCCTGTGCAAATCTGGCGATATGCGGCCCGAACTGGTCGTCGGTTTTGCCGCCGAGACCGACCATGTCGTTGAATATGCAACGGCCAAACGCCGGCGCAAAGGCTGTGACTGGATCGTCGCCAATGACGTGTCGCCCGCCACCGGCATCATGGGCGGCGCCAATAATACTGTGCACTTGATCTCGGACGGCGCGGTCGAGGACTGGCCAGAAGGCACCAAAGAAGCCATCGGCCTGCAATTGGCCCAACGTATTGCCCAGCATTTTGCACCCGAGGCCAAGGGCGAGGCCAAGTCATGAGCCAACCCGTTGCTATCAAACGCCTAAGCCACGGTGCAGACCTGCCCCTGCCACGCTATGAAAGCGACCTGGCTGCGGGGATGGACCTGTTGGCCGCTATCGACCAGCCGATTGAGTTGTTGCCCGGCGACCGACAGATTGTCCCCACTGGCATTGCCATTGCGCTGCCCGCAGGTTTTGAGGCCCAGGTCAGGCCCCGATCGGGCTTGGCCGCCAAAAAGGGCATCAGTGTGTTGAACGCGCCTGGCACCATTGATGCGGATTATCGCGGTGAAGTGGGGGTTATTCTAATCAATTTGGGCTCTGAGACCGTGACACTGAACCGCGGAGACCGCATCGCCCAGATGGTCATTGCCCCAGTGGTTCAAGCCGCCTGGGTCGAAGTGGACGATTTACCAGCAACCGAACGCGGCGCTGGTGGCTTTGGGTCCACAGGCACGGGGGGCAGTTGATGTTAAAGCTGTCCCGCAAATCGCTTTATGCCCTCGAGGCCGTGGTCGACATTGCCTATAACGCGCGGTCAGAACCGGTGCAGTCGAAAGAAATTACGCTGCGCCAGGGCATCCCCCAGCGCTATCTGGAACAGGTGATGCAGCAATTGGTACGGGCCGGCATCCTGAAGGGCGTACGCGGACCACGGGGTGGCTATTTGCTGGCACGCGAGCGCCGCCGGATCACCGCCGGCGACATCGTCCGTGTGATCGGCGAGTTGGAAACCAACAGTGAGCCTGGCCATTATGAAACCGAATCGAGCATTGGCCGACAGGTCGTACAGCCGATCCTGAGCGATTTGCACGACGCGATGATGGCCAAGTTAGATGCTATTACTGTCGATGATTTGTGCACAGAGGCCCGCACCAATGGTCTGGGCCGCGCCGGGCAAGAGCGCATAGACTTTACGATTTAGGATGTCCACAAGGGCATAGTCGGATACGATTTTAATAGCCTATCAGGCGATTCTAGTGACGTAGCAGTGACGTAGAAAAGGGGAAAACCATGTCAGTAACCAAGACGGGCACCACCGGTCGTGGCAAAATTTACGACTCGATAACAGAGACCATCGGTAACACGCCGCTTGTGCGCCTCAACAAGATTGGCGTCGAACACGGCAACAAAGCCAACCTGTTGGCAAAGCTTGAATTCTTTAACCCCATTTCCTCTGTAAAAGACCGCATTGGCGTCGCCATGATCGATGCCCTGGAAGACGCCGGCGCGATTAAGGAAGGCACCACCATTATTGAACCCACGTCGGGCAACACGGGTATTGCCCTGGCTTTCGTCTGTGCTGCGCGGGGTTATCGCCTGATTTTGGTGATGCCGGAAAGCATGTCGATCGAGCGCCGAAAAATGTTGCTGATACTGGGTGCAGATCTGGATTTAACCCCTGCTGCCAAGGGGATGCGCGGGGCCATCATGCGCGCAGAAGAGCTGAAAGAAGAAATTGGCAACGCCGTCATCCCCCAACAATTCGACAATTCTGCCAACCCGCAGATCCACCGCATCACCACTGCCGAGGAAATTTGGGCGGACACTGAAGGCAAGGTCGATGCCGTCATTTCGGGCATCGGCACAGGCGGTACGATCACCGGCGTTGGGGAAGTGCTGAAAGAGCGCAACCCGGATGTACAGATGATCGCCGTTGAGCCCGAAGACAGCCCTATCCTGTCGGGCGGCGAACCGGGGCCGCACAAGATCCAGGGCATTGGCGCTGGCTTTATCCCCAGTATCCTGAACACAGAGCTGATCGACGAAGTGTTGACCATCAGCAACGAAACCGCCTTTACCTTTGCCCGCAATCTGGCAAGCATGGAAGGCATCCCCGTCGGCATTTCATCGGGTGCTGCCGTGGCCGCAGCCGTTGAAGTGGGCGCGCGACCTGACATGGCTGGTAAAAACATCGTGATCATCATCCCGTCCTTTGCCGAACGGTATCTGAGCACGGCCTTGTTTGACGGTCTCTAGACGACACGCTTGATGGATTTCACTGACGACCAGATAGAGCGCTACGCCCGTCATATTATTCTGCGGGATATTGGCGGTGCCGGCCAACAGGCAATGCTGAATGCCAAAGTACTGGTAATCGGCGCGGGCGGCCTTGGGTCCCCTTTATTGATGTATCTGGCGGCCGCGGGCATTGGGACAATTGGCATAATCGATGATGACGAAGTGTCGCTATCCAATCTGCAGCGCCAGATTCTGCACACGACCCCCGACATTGGACGAAAAAAAGTCGATAGCAGCCGCGAAAGCATCGCCGCTCTGAACCCCGATGTGATGGTCATCACCTATGATGATCGCCTGGATGCCGACAACGCCATGGAGATTATCAGCCAGTATGACATCGTCGCCGACGGGTCGGATAATTTTGCCACCCGCTTTCTGGTCAACGACGCGTGCCATCTGGCCAACGTGCCGTTGGTGTTTGCCGCCCTCGGGCAATTCGAAGGGCAATTGTCGACCTTCAAGGCGTTCAGCGCTGACGACGCGCCTTGCTATCGCTGTCTGTTTCCCGCACCCCCCGCAGAAGGGGTTGTCCCCAGCTGTGCCGAGGCCGGTGTTCTAGGGGCATTGGCAGGGGTAATGGGATCTATGCAAGGCGTTGAAGTCATTAAGGAAATTACGGGTATTGGCGAAAGCATGGCCGGTCGTCTGTTGATCTATGATGCCCTGTCGACGCGCATCCGCACAATCCGCCTGAAGCCCGACCCTAAATGCGCCCTGTGTGGGCCGCAAGCCAGCATCACGGACCTAAGCCAACACATGCATGACCCCGAGCATGACCCAGAGTCTGAGACAATTTCGTGAGCGACACGGCATCGTTTTCGCTGGTCATCCACGACGGTGCTTTTGGCCGCATCCATTATGGCCTGATCATGGCCAGCGCCGCTGCCGCGATTGGCCGCAGGGTGACCATCTTGTTTGCAGGCGAGGCCGTGGCCATCTTGACCGAAAACTATTCACCACCCGATGAAGACGCCCGCAATTTGTCGTTGGGGGTTGCTGGCCTGGATGAACTATTGACGGCCTGCCAAGATCTGAAGGTACGAATGATTGTTTGTGAAACTGCCCTGGTCCAGGCCGAATTGAAGGTAAACAATTTGCGGACAGACCTGACGTTGGAATCAGGTGGTTTTGTCACCTATCTGAATGCGACCGATACAAATGGTCAGTCGCTGTTTGTCTGAACCGCGTTAAAGCAGCCCTTCCAGCACCCGATCCGGCGGGTTGTGACCATCGGCATGGGTCTTGATATTGATGATGACTTTTTCACCCATATCGATGCGACCTTCCAGGGTTGCAGACCCCATATGCGGTAACAGCACAACATTATCCATGGCCAG
This sequence comes from Alphaproteobacteria bacterium, assembly GCA_004356955.1. GTDB lineage: Bacteria > Pseudomonadota > Alphaproteobacteria > SMXS01 > SMXS01 > SMXS01. Next base: position 17,529 of record SMXS01000021.1, read on the forward strand.
AAACTTGGGGTTTACCGCGGGTTCGTGCTCAAACACGTCAAGGCCAACGCCTGCCAACTGGCCCGCCTCTAGCATGGCAACCAGGGCGTCTTCGTTGACGATCTCGCCGCGGGCGGTGTTGATCAGATAGGCATTGGGCTGCATCAGACGCAGTCGCCGGGCTGACAACAGATGAAAAGTCGCCGGGGTGTGCGGACAATTGACCGAGACGATATCCATGCGGGCCAACATCTGGTCCAGGCTTTGCCAATAGGTGGCTTCCAGTTCTTCTTCGACCTCTGGCAACACCTTGTTTCTATTGTGGTAATGGATCGACATGCCGAATGCGCGGGCACGACGGGCAACTGCTTGGCCGATCCGACCCATGCCAACAATGCCCAGGCGCTTGCCGGTGGCGCGGTGCCCCAACATGGCCGTCGGCGCCCAGCCTTTCCACTCGCCCCCACGCAATACCCGTGTGCCCTCAGACATCCGCCGCAGCACGGCCAAGATCAGTGCCATGGTAAAATCGGCTGTATCTTCGGTCAGCACACCGGGTGTATTGGTCACGGTAATACCCTGGTCCTGGGCCGCGGAGACATCGATGTGATCGGTCCCGGTGCCAAAATTGGCAATAAGTTTCAGGTTTTCCCCTGCCTGCGACAGGACCCGGGCATCAATATTGTCGGTTAACGTTGGCACCAACACGTCGGCCTGCTGGGCCGCCTCGATCAGCTGGTCCTGGCTAAGGGGTTCGTCAGTTGGATTGAGCGTCGTGTCAAACAGCTCCATCATCCGCGTTTCAATGATGTCGGGCAATTTGCGTGTCACAATCACTTTGGGATTAGCAGTTGCCATCCAAGTCTCCAACGAGGGTGAGTGCTTACGGGACAAGTCCCCATGTTATAGGCAATCGGTCTGAAAGGGGACACTCAATCAGACTGTTTTTCCACACCAATTGGCTTTGCGCGGTTGACCAAAAGGGGCCACGGCCCTTACATCTAGGACATGAGCATCAAAAAGCCATATATCGCCCGTAGCTTGCAAATTTTGGCCGCTGTCAGTCTGATTGTCGGCGCAATCACATTTGTCGCACCCGTCGCATCGGCCCAAGAAGCCGGCACCGCAACCGAGACTGATCGGATGATCGGTTCATCCGGTTTCCTAGTCCCCAGGTTTGTATCGCTGGGTGTCAGTAAAGCCAATATGCGTGTGGGGCCCAAGCAAACCCACCCGATCGCATGGGTATATCAAAAAAAAGGCCTGCCGCTGGAGATCGTGCAAGAGCACGAATCGTGGCGCAAGGTCCGTGACATTGACGGGGCCATAGGCTGGATGCACAAACGATTGTTGGTGGGCAAGCGCACGGCCATTGTCACCGCCGACTGGGCCGAAATTCGGGACTTGCCCGATGCCCTGTCAGTCATGGTCATTCGCGCCGAACGCGGCGTCTACGCCACAGTCGATGAATGCCAGATTAATTGGTGCCTGGTCAGTGTCGATGGCGACGAGGGTTGGGTGCCCAAATCATCCCTGTGGGGTGTCTACGCGGACGAAGTGTTCGACTAGACCTAAAGGTCTGGGGCCAGCGCCTCTCGAACCGCCTGTGAAATGCCAGCCATGTGCTGATAATTTTCGTGCCTTATCGCCAACATGGCCTGACCCGTGCCCGACTTGAACGCATCGACCATCGCGGGCGTGAGGGGGAAATGAATAAAGTGCACCGCAGAAGTTTTACCGTCAGCGGTGGTCCGATCCGTGTCTTCCTCGGGGACACCTCGGGCTTCTTCGTCCCCCACCACCAGAAATATCTGGTCTTCAATGTGGCCAAGGCGCGCCAAGGTCCGCGCCCTGCGGCCTTCGTCCTCTATTTCGATCATCATCGTGGCCACCAGCTCATTCCCTTGGGGGATCAAGGGGTTATAGGCCGCAAGTTCGTCGGCAATCTGGTTTTCACCGCCTTTTTCAATATACAGCATCTCGTGGATCTGGAACCACATGGTGCCATGACTTTCGAAATAGAACATGACGTCGGGGCCAACGGCGACGCGTCGGTTCTTCTTTTCTTTCACCAGCTTTGTACGGCGATCGGACCGCTGGGCGGTGTAGTCATCCATCGACAGGATGTCGTCTCGGGTAATCTGGCGCGGGGATGTGTCTGTCATGATTGTCTATACTTCTATGCCGTAGGATTTTGCCATCAACTCGATGGGGTGCCAGGCCCGATCGGGCATCTTGTCGCCCTCTTTGCCCAGGCGCTCGATACCCTGTACCAGATGTTCGGCCGCCAGCGGGCATTCACTGGCGACAAATTTTGTGCCCTCGATCATGGCCGCACGGGCGGCCGGCTTACCGACTTTGAGCGCGGTTTCGAAATTGCCTTTCAACACGCCCCAAGACCCGCCATGGCCAGAACATCGCTCGATCGCGGTTACATCAGCACCGGGCAACAGATTAAGCATCTCGACGGCTTTGGGTCCCATATTTTGGGCGCGCGCGTGACAGGCCAGGTGCATGGCCACGCCGCCATCCAAAGGCTGCAGGCCTTCAGCCAAGCCCTCATTGCGCGCAATATCGACAATATATTCCGCCGCGTCATAGCTCGATTCTGACAGCAATTTTACATTGGGATCATCGGTGACTATAAGCGGCCACTCGAACTTAAACATCAAAGTGCACGATGGCACCAGGGCCACGACGTCATAGCCCTTTTCAATCCACGGCTTCAACTCGGCGGATATTTCGCGAGCTTTAGCAGCCACTTGGGCGATGTCGCCTTGTTCCAACTGCGGCATGCCACAGCAACCCGGATAGACGACTTCAACCTCGACGCCGTTGCGCGCCAGGATGCCCTGCATAGCGGTGCCAATATGAGGGTTGTTGTAGTTGGAAAAGCAGGTCGCATACAAAACGACTTTGCGCCCTGCAGCCGGGGCTTCGGCAACCACAGGCGCGGGGTTAGCCTTGAATAAATCTTTAAACGTCTTGCGATGGAATTTGGGCAAATAGGCGTTGCGATCAATACCTGCGACCCATTCGACCAGGGGGCGGGTCAACGAATTGCCAAGCCTGGAACCCCAATTGACCAAGCCTGCAAAAGTCCCCATCAATTTGCCATTGCGGTCGGTTTTCGCCAATTGGCCAGGGAAAAATTTGCCTTTACCCTCCGTGTGCTCCTGCGCGCGGGCGCGTAACATCAAGTGCGGAAAGTCGACGTTAAATTCGTGCGGCGGCACATAGGGACATTTGGTCATGAAACACATGTCACACAAGGTGCAGCCATCGACAACCGATTTGAAGCCAGCGCTGTCTACAGAATCAAGTTCCATGGTTGGTGATTCGTCGATCAGATCAAACAGCGTCGGGAAGGAATCGCAGAGGTTAAAACAACGTCGGCAGGTATGGCAGATATCGAAAACCCGGCGGAGTTCATCATCCAGGGCGTCGTTATCGTAGAAGTCTGGATTCTGCCAATCCAGCGGATGCCTGACAGGCGCCTCTAAACTGCCTTCACGCATGGTGTGTACCCTCTGATTTCGCGCGCTCGATAGTGGTGGGTTTGGCAGGGCGCGAAACTGAACCCCTGCCAGATAAAAAACGGGCACACACCGGCTGGCATGCACCCGTTTCTCATAGCGTATTAGTCGTCCAACGTGTCGAGTGCCTTTTGGAAACGACCCGCGTGAGAGCGTTCGGCCTTGGCCAGTGTTTCGAACCAGTCTGCAATCTCGTCCTGGCCTTCTTCACGGGCAGTCTTGGCCATCCCAGGATACATGTCTGTATATTCGTGGGTTTCGCCAGCAATGGCGGCCTTCAGATTATTAGTGGTCGAGCCAATGGGTTTACCCGTAGCAGGATCACCAACAGATTCCATAAATTCCAGATGGCCATGGGCATGGCCTGTTTCACCCTCTGCAGTGGACCGGAAGACGGCGGCGACGTCGTTATAGCCTTCGACATCAGCCTTTTGTGCGAAGTACAGATAACGACGATTGGCCTGACTTTCGCCAGCAAAAGCGGCTTTCAAATTTTCTAGTGTTTGCGTGCCTTCGAGGGCCATGGGGATTCTCCTTAGTCTAGTTATTCATCCTTGGGTGCCCAATCTGTCAATGAAATAGCGCCGACAGCTGAAGCTTACAAAACCCAATGTAAAACCACTATGCAGGCGTGCGCCAATAGCGTCAACCACCCGATTGGAGGTATTCCAATTTTTCTTCTAACAGGTTGTTTTTAGAACTTCTCTATCTGGATAATAACATCCACGCGACCGATACGACTGCCCTTTGGGGCCGCCGGCAACGACACCAATGTCACTTCATCATGGGGGATGTCTTCCAGCACACCCAGGCGGGCATCATAGAAGTGATGGTGGTCAGACGTATTGGTGTCGAAATAGGCCTTGCCAGAATCAACGACGATTTCTCGCAGTAAGCCACTTTTGGTAAATTGGTGCAGCGTGTTGTAGATGGTCGCCAGCGAAACTTTGGCGCCAGATTTCTGGACGTCTTCGTGCAAGGACTCGGCAGTGACGTGCCAATCTTCACCCCGTTCAAACAACAACTTCGACAAAAGCAGGCGCTGACGCGTTGGTCGAAGGCCAACATCTTGAATGACTTTCAATGCTTGTGCATAGGGGCGTTTCGTCATGTCGTATCCGTCCTAATTCATTGATATTTGACGCTAGAATTGGGGATATCTGACGCCAGATTCGCGGCTGAAAAGTCAAGCGCGCTGGGATTATTCTAGTCCCCAGCCATAATGCGATCAACCAATTCTTTGACCGTCGGCACAAAACCGTTGGAATAGAATGGGTCGAGCCCAAAATTATAAGCACCGTGTCCCGCGAAGACGAGATTGTCTTCCAATTCACCATTATGAGAGATGTCCATCAAGGTCTTTTCAATGCAGAAACTCCGTGGGTCTGCCTTGCGGCCTGTGGAATTTCCTTCTCTATCCGACCAATTGGAAAATTTGCACGCACTCAGACAACCCATGCAACCTGTTTGGTCTGCACGAATTTGTGCCTGCTTGTCTTTGGTGACAAAAATCAGGCTGTCGTCCGGGGTTTTCATGTTTTCGGTAAAGCCCTGAGCAATCCAGCCTTCGACGCTTTTTTTGTCTTCAGCCGTCAGATAAACATCCTTTTTGCGGGGGCCCAGTGAATGGGGTACCGAGCGCAATTCATCCGCCTCATTAGAAAACACGACCTGGCGTTCAACCCGTTCATCGAGTTCCCGCAGGAAGCGGGTATCGATTGCCGAAGAGTAGAACCCGGTGGGGCTATGATTGTGCAGCCGCACATCGCCTTCCTTAAGAGTCATCAGGCGCTTTTTCCAGGATTCGGAAATGGGGCTTTCAACGGTCAGTAACGGCCGGGTACCGAATTGAAAACAGATCGGACCGATTTCTTCATTGTCCAGCCAATGTTCGAAGTCACGAATATACCACACACCACCGGCCATGATGATCGGCACTTCCTGCAGGCCCACCGCGTTCATTGTTTGGCGCAGGGCGACAACCCGAGGGTAGGGGTCTTCAGGCACCAGCGGATCTTCAGAATTCGACAGGCCATTGTGACCGCCAGCCTTCCACGGATCTTCATAGACCACACCGCCAAGCCATTCAGAAACCTTTTTGTAGGCTCGTTTCCACAAAGCGCTAAACGCGCGGCTTGACGACACAATCGGATAATAGTGAACGCCATATTTGGCGGTCAATTCACCCAATTTGTAGGGCATGCCCGCGCCGCACGTGACGCCATTGACCAGGCCGCGAGTCTTGTCGAGCACCTCATTCAAAATGCGCTGCGCCGCACCCATTTCCCACAAGGCATTGACGTGAATACGCCCTTCGCCACTGGCCCGTTCATAGGCTTCACGAATTTGGGTAATGCTACCCTTGATCGCATAGGCTACCAGTTCTTCATGGCGTTCCACCCGGGTTTTGCCATGATAGACCTGCGGGACGACGTCGCCGCTTTCATCATAATAATCAGGGTTTACTAGCGAAACCGTGCCGACGCCACCGGCTGCGGCCCAAGCACCAGAGCTCACGCCCTGGGTGACAGAGATGCCTTTACCGCCTTCGACAAGGGGCAAGACTTCCTTACCTGATATTTTGACAGCGTTGAGAGCTTTCAACATTCCCTGCTGTATCTCCTGGGTGTCGGGACGTCAGGTACCCTGTGGCATCTGACGCCCAGATTGGATTAGCGAGCCGATCAGGACTCGTCGGAATCTGTGCGTTCTTTGCCAGTTTCCTGATCAACAACACGCATGGACAACCGAACCTTGCCGCGATCATCAATCGCCAAGACCTTGACCTTGACCATATCACCTTCATTGATCACGTCCGTGACCTTGGCAACGCGCCCGCCTGTCAGTTCGGAAATGTGAACCAGACCATCACGATTGCCAATGAAGTTAACAAATGCGCCGAAGTCGACCGTCTTGACCACTTTGCCATCATAGATGACGCCAACTTCCGGTTCGGCAACGATATCATCAATCATCTTGCGCGCCGCACGAATTGCGTCGGGGTCGGAAGATGAAATTTTGACCGTGCCATCGTCCTCAACATTGATCTTGGCGCCGGTGACTTCAACCATCTCGCGGATGACCTTGCCGCCTGTACCAATGATGTCGCGGATTTTTTCGCGGGCAATCTGCAGCGTCTCAATGCGCGGCGCATTGCCGCTTAGCTCGTCACGAGCCGTATCGAGGGCCTTGGCCATTTCACCAAGGATGTGTATCCGACCGCTTTTGGCCTGCTCCAAAGCAGATTCCATGATTTCTTTGGTGATGCCGGTGATCTTGATATCCATCTGCAAGGATGTGATCCCAACTTCGGTACCAGCAACCTTGAAGTCCATGTCACCCAGGTGATCTTCGTCACCCAGAATATCAGACAGGATCGCATGACCTTCGTCTTCCAGGATCAGACCCATAGCAATACCAGACACGGGGCGCGTAATTGGCACGCCCGCATCCATCAGGGCCAGAGACGAGGCACAAACAGTGGCCATAGAGCTGGAACCGTTTGATTCAGTGATTTCTGACACCAATCGAATGGTGTAGGGGAAATCTTCAGCCGACGGCAAAACAGCGCGCATTGCACGCCATGCCAGCTTGCCATGGCCCACTTCACGACGAGACGTAAAGCCCGACCGGCCGGTTTCACCGACGGAATAAGGTGGGAAGTTATAGTGCAGCATAAAGCGTTCGCGGTAGGTCCCCGACAAAGCATCAATGAACTGTTCATCATCGCCAGTGCCCAGGGTGGCCACGGTCAGGGACTGTGTTTCACCGCGGGTAAACAGGGCCGCACCATGGGTGCGGGGCAGAACGCCCACTTCGGCAACGATGGGACGGACTGTTTCCAGGTCACGACCATCAATGCGCTTGCCGGTCTTGAGGATCGATTCACGAACGACCTTCTTTTCCAGGGCCTTGAATTGCTCGCCAACCTTTTGCGGGGTGATGTCTTCATCGTCCGACAGAGCGTCAATCACCGCGCTGCGGATTTCAGAAATCCTGGCGACACGGGCCTGCTTTTCAACGATGGAATAGGCTGCGGCAACATCATCAGCAGCCTGGGCTGCGACTTTTTCATACAGAGGGGCCGCGCCTTCGTCTGTGGTCAGCTCCCAAGGGGCTTTAGCACATTGTTCAGCCAGATCGATGATCGCATTGATCACCGGAGCAGAATTTTCCTGACCAAACATCACTGCACCCAGCATCACTTCTTCGCTCAGCTCAGACGCTTCTGATTCAACCATCAGCACGGCGTCGGAAGTGCCGGCCATGACCAGATCCAGATCACTGGTTTCCAGTTGCTCCAAAGTTGGGTTGAGGATGTATTCGCCATCGGCATAACCAACCCGAGCACCAGCAATGGGCCCCATGAAGGGAATGCCGGAAATGGTCAGCGCCGCACTGGCGCCAATCATGGCAACCATATCGGGGTCATTTTCCAGATCGTGGCTCAGTACTGTACACTGTACCTGTGTTTCGTTTTTGAACCCCTTGGGGAACAAAGGCCGGATAGGCCGGTCAATCAGGCGAGACGTCAGCGTTTCTTTTTCAGTCGGCCGTGCTTCGCGCTTGAAGAAGCCACCGGGGATTTTGCCGGCCGCATAATATTTTTCATTATAGTTCACTGTGAGCGGGAAAAAATCCAACCCAGGCTTGGGCTTCTTGTCAGCCACAACCACACAGAGGACGACCGTGTCGCCATATTGTGCCAACACGGCACCATCTGCTTGACGGGCAATCTTGCCCGTTTCCAGAGAGAGCGTACGACCGCCCCACTCGATTTCTTTACGATATACATCGAACATATTCTGTTTCCTGTTCCGCAAACCGCCCTATGCGGTCTGCCCTTTTACACGACCCATCCTGGGTCGCTCGATTAGATGTGGGTTTTGGGACTGACGTTCAGCCAGTTGCCCACAGGGTGCACATGCACCAACGAAGAACGCCGCCCCAAATGGGTGCGGCGTCATTCAATTTCAACCTATTTACGGAGGCCAAGACTTTGGATAAGCGTTGTATAACGCTCGTTGTTGACTGCTTTAACGTAGTCAAGCAGACGACGACGTTGGTTAACCATTTTCAACAGCCCACGGCGTGAATGGTTATCCTTTTTGTGCGTCTTGAAGTGTTCCGTCAGATTAACGATCCGTTCGGTCAAAATAGCGACCTGTATTTCGGGGGACCCAGTGTCGCCACTGTTGGTCGCATATTCGCTAATCAGTTCCTGTTTTCGTTCAGGCGTAATCGACATCGAGTTCTCCTAGTCTATAAGTTAAAGACCCTTTTGGGTCGTAAAACGCCTTCTTCCAGCATTCCGATTGCTACCGGCGTTCCAGATGTGGTGATCAACACCTCACCCTGCATCTGCTGGGGTACTCGGATTGCCTGTCCTAATCGAAGACGTATTGCCTCGCTTTCCATTACGGCGACCTCCGGGATGTCGTCCAGGGGCGTCTCCAAAGGGAGCAAGGTTTTTTCAAGCGGCGCACTATGGCTTAATTCCTCTAGCTTTTCCAGCGAAAAAGCAGCGGATTCGTCGAAGGGGCCTACCCGGGTTCTGCGCAACACGGATATGTGCCCGCAAGTCCCCAGTTCTATTGCCATATCCCGCGCCAGAGACCGTATATAAGTGCCTTTTCTACAGTCAGTTTCAAAGCGCGCGTGGTCTTTTTCTGCGCTGATTAGGTCTAATCGGTCTATCTGGACCTCGCGGGGCGGCAAATCCGGTGCGTTCCCTGCGCGCGCCAATGCATAGGCCCGCTTGCCATCGACTTTGATGGCAGAGAACGCTGGCGGCTTTTGCAAAATAGTGCCTGTAAACAGCGGCAGAATGTCGCGTATCGCCTGCGCGTCAGGCCGCACATCAGATGTTGCAGTGACGTCGCCTTCACAATCATCGGTGTTGCGGGCTTCACCCCACGCGATGGTGAATTGATAAGTCTTGGTGCCATCCATGGCAAAGGATACCACCTTGGTCGCCTCGCCAAAGGCCAGTGGCAACACGCCGGTTGCCAACGGGTCCAGCGTCCCGGCATGGCCTGCCTTGGCCGCCTGTAACAAGAACCGCGCGCGCCCCAAGGCCTGGTTGGAACTGAGGCCAAGCGGCTTGTCGAGAACAAGCCAGCCGTGAATGGGGCGTCCCTTGCGTTTGCGTGCCATGAACCTAGCTGCCAGTTGGCAGGCCGCCTTCGTCGCGATCATCCCCGTCGGTCAGATCGCGTCGGACTGAAGGCCTGTTCAGCAAGGTTGCAATTTCATCTGCCTGATCGAAGGATTGATCAATCTTGAACTTAAGGCGCGGTGTAAATTTCAAACTAACCGCATGGGAAACCTGCCCCCGAATATAGCTGGCGCAACGATTAAGGGCCTCTTCAACTTCTTCCATGGATTTGCCACCAAGGGGCATGACCCAGGCCAGAGCGGTCTTCAAATCAGGGCTGACTGTCACTTCTGTGACGGTGATCGATATCTCAGAGATGACAGGATCGCGGATTTCACCGCGCAGCAATACATCAGCGACAGCATGTCGGATCAATTCGCCAACGCGTTGTTGGCGCTGACTGCGTGGCGTGCCTGATCGATTATCCATGGCTCTACCCTATTCGATGATGATCTAATTCAGTGGTAAACGGTGACCCGGTGGCTAGAGCGTGCGGGCGCGTTCTTCCACAGTGTATATTTCGATAACATCGCCTGATTTGACGTCGTTAAAGTCAACCAGCGAGATACCACATTCGGTCCCGGCATTAACCTCTTTGACTTCATCCTTGAAGCGACGCACAGAGCCAATTTCACCGGTATAGACAACAACATCGTCCCGCAGCAGCCGCGCATTGGCCTGAGCACGAACGACACCGTCGACAACGATACAACCGGCAGCCTTGCCCTTGCCGGCCGCGAACACATCCTGAACATTGGCGGTGCCAATGATGGTTTCTCTGATCTCGGGCGCCAACATGCCAGTCAGGGTCGCCTTAACGTCGTCGACCAAGTCATAAATCACTGAATAATATCGAATTTCAACGCCACTTGCATCGGCCAGACGACGGGACTTAGCCCCGGCCCGAACATTGAACCCAAAGATCGGCGCACCGGCAGATCGCGCCAGGGTCACGTCAGATTCTGAGATGCCACCGACACCGCTGAGGACGACCTTCACGGCCACTTCGTCTGTGTTCATTTGGTTCAGGGCACCTGCAACTGCCTCGGCAGACCCATTCACATCAGCTTTGATAATCACGGGGAATTCAGAAACGCTGTCGGTCTTGAGGCGCTCCAGCATGGCTTCCAACGACGCACGAGGGGCCGCACTGCCCGCACTGATACGCTTTTGGCGCATCCGATAGTCAGAGATTTCACGAGCCCGGTTTTCATTTTCCACCACGGCAAAGTCATCGCCCGCTGAAGGCGTGCCACTCAGGCCCAACACTTCAATTGGTTGCGACGGCAAAGCCGTCTTGATCTGGTTGCCCTTGTCGTCAAACATGGCGCGGACGCGGCCCCATTCAGGGCCAGAGACGAAAACGTCGCCGATATTAAGAGACCCGCGGGCGATCAGGACTGTTGCAACAGAACCACGCCCCTTGTCGAGCATGGATTCGATAACAACGCCTTCAGCGCTGCGGTCCGGATTCGCTTTCAGTTCCAGCAATTCGGCCTGCAGGCTGATGGCTTCTTCCAATTTGTCGAGGTTGGTGTGCTCCAGAGCAGAAACTTCAATGTTCAGCACATCGCCGCCCATTTCTTCGACGACGATCTCGTGCTGCAGCAATTCCTGGCGAATACGGTCAGGATCAGCGCCTGCTTTATCCATCTTGTTGATAGCAACGATAATCGGCACGTCAGCTGCTTTGGCGTGTTGGATCGCTTCAATAGTCTGCGGCATAATGCCGTCGTCAGCGGCGACGACCAGCACAACAATATCTGTCGCCTGGGCACCGCGGGCGCGCATGGCCGTAAAGGCGGCATGGCCCGGCGTATCCAGGAAGGTGATCTGGGCACCCGTTGCCAATGCCACCTGATAGGCGCCAATGTGCTGCGTAATCCCCCCGGCTTCACCGGCGACCACGTCGGTTGACCGCAAAGCATCAAGCAGCGATGTCTTGCCGTGATCAACGTGGCCCATGATGGTCACAACCGGTGGACGGGTAACCATATCGGCAGGATCATCTTTGCCAGTGAACAGGTCACTTTCAACGTCAGCCTCGGTCACGCGGGTAATACGATGGCCCATTTCTGTGACAATAAGTTCGGCCGTATCGGCATCGATGACATCATTTACCGTCGACATTACCCCAATTTTCATAAGTTCGCGGACCACATCGGCACCACGGACGGCCATGCGATTGGCCAGTTCGCCAACAGCAATTTCTTCCGGCACAATCACATCACGGGTGATCTTGACGGGCGATTCTTTGGTGGACCGCATCGCAGCGCGTTGTTTTTCACGGGCGCGGCGCACGGCAGCGAGCGAGCGTTGCCGCTCTTCGGCACCGTCATCCAACGCACGGGCAATCGTCAGCTTCTTGTCGCGGCGGCGTGGTTCTGACCGTGAGGCTGGCTTGGACTTGGGCCGTTCCACAGGGCGTGCACGTTTGGCCCCATCATCGGCCTTGGCGGCCTCACGTCGTGGACGCTGCGCATCTTCTCTGATGACGGGCGGCTGAACAAGTTCAGGGGCCGCATCTGGTTTCGTTGGGTTTGCGGCTTCTTCTGCGGCGCGGGCTTTCGCCTCGACGGCTTCTTTATCAGCATTCTCCTTAGCGACGCGGTCTTCTTCGACCCTGCGTTTTGCGTCTTCCGCTTCCTGAACGGCGCGTTCTTCGGCTTCGACAACTGCACGAGCGTCTTCGTCCTTCTTTTTCTGGACAGCTTGCTTGCGGGCTGCGTCCAGAACTCGGGCACGGACAGCGCGTTCTTCGTTAGTCAGATGGCTGGGGCCTTCGGCAACTTCATCGACGACGGGTGCGTCGACGACTGCTTCAACCGGTGCTTCTTCGACAATTGGTTCGTCGGTATCGACGGCGATGACGCGACGGCGCTTGCGCTCGACGACCACCGATTTGCCGCGCCCATGAGAAAGGCTCTGACGCACCTGTCCTGCATCGACAGTCTTCTTCAATTGAAGTGTCTTCCGCCCTGACAGGGTCAGCTTACTTTTGCCCTTATCTGTCGAATCGCTCATACTTTTCCTACCTTAGTTTTGTGCCTGGCCATCGCCAGACACGCCCGCAGTTTCATATTCATATTCAAAAGACGCCAAACGGCGCGCCTCTTTTACTAGGCGATGCGCCAATCCGCCATCTTTTAGTGCGATATGCACCACATTCTCGCGGCCAAGCGCCGCACTGAGTTCCGCCGAAGAAAACGCCTGAATTTTGGGTAAGTCTTTGGCAAATCTGAATAATTTTTCACGCCCGTCTGACCCTGCATCCGCAGCGCAGATCAGCACCGCCGCCTGGCCTGCACCCAGGCAGCTTTTTACCTTCTCGAATCCGGTGATCAACTCGCCGGCTTTTCGGCTGAGCCCAATGAGTCCAAGGCAATTCCGGCGCAATAATTTGCCGACTAAATCACAAAGATCGTCCGGCACAATCACTTGCGCGCGCGCCGCCCGGCTGAACAGATTTTGGTCGCAGGCCATCTCGACGTCCTTGCGGCGCGCCGTCACCCAAAGGCCGCGGCCCGGCAGTTTGCCCGCAATGTCAGGAACTATTTGGCTGTCAGGCCCAACGATAAAGCGCACAAGCTCGCGTTGTGGCAACGAGGCGCCACTGGCAAGACACCGACGAGTCGGCGTATGGGAAGGTTCCACTCTGTGCACCTAGGAGACATCCTTATTCCGCTACGACGTCGGAGTCGTCAGAAGCATCTACCTCTGATTCGTCTTCAACCACAGGTGTTTCGTCTGATTCGTCTTCAACCACGGCTGGTTCGTCTTCTTCATCATCAAACCAGTGCGCCCGAGCCGCCATGATAATTTTGTTCGCCTTTTCTTCGCCAAGGTCGAACTCCTTCAAGATACCCTCTTCAGAATCGGTCAGTTCATCGCTGGCAAGGTCGCCTAAATCATCAAGAGATTTGATGCCGGCATTCCCCAGCACAACAAGCATTTCCGGGATGATCCCTTCAATGGCGGCAATGTCGTCGACAACGCCAAGGCTTTTGCGGGCTTCGTCAAAGTCGGCATCCCGCTGGGCCAGGGCAGCAACAGCACGGGCCTGCAATTCCTCGGCAATTTCGTCGTCAAATCCTTCGATCATGGCAATTTCGTTCAAAGCAACAAAGGCGACTTCTTCCAGTCGGCTAAAGCCTTCAGCCACCAATAGCTGACCAATGGTTTCCTCGACGTCCAACGATTCCGTGAACATGGTGGACCGTTCGATAAATTCTGTCTGTCGGCGCTCTGATTCTTCGGCTTCGGTCAGAATATCAATGACCCAGCCCGTCAGTTGCGAGGCCAGGCGTACATTTTGGCCACGGCGGCCAATGGCCAGGCTCAGCTGATCATCGGGCACAACAACTTCGATGCGTTGATTGTCTTCGTCCAGCACAACTTTTTGCACTTCGGCCGGGGCCAGGGCATTGACGATAAAGCTGGCCGCATCTGGTGACCACTGGATGATGTCGATCTTTTCACCCTGCA
>SMXS01000022.1 GCA_004356955.1 Alphaproteobacteria bacterium
CCGGCTGGAATCCACTTGGCCCACATCCGCTGACCAACATGTATGGAACGACCACTAGCACCACGCAAACCGCTAAGCGGACCCCAGCCTTCGCTGGGGTGACGGGCTGAGTATTAGGTAGCCGGCTCGAACGGGAGATCTATTAATCGCCCAACAACCGCTTCACAATCATATCGGCGGCGTCTTCGGCGGACAGCTCTACTGTGTTGATGATGATTTCGGCGTTTTCCGGTGCTTCATAGGGGCTGTCGATGCCGGTAAAGTTCTTCAGCTCGCCGGCGCGGGCCTTTTTGTACAGGCCTTTGACGTCGCGGCTTTCGGCCACTTCAAGCGGCGTGTCGACGAACACTTCGATGAATTCACCCTCGGCCATCATGTCGCGGACCATGCGGCGTTCGGCAACAAACGGCGAGATAAAGGCTGTCAGTACAATCAGCCCGGCATCGGTCATCAACTTGGCAACCTCACCAACACGGCGGATGTTTTCCACCCGGTCGACATCGGTAAACCCAAGATCCTTGTTGAGGCCGTGGCGGACGTTATCGCCATCCAACAGGAATGTATGCTTGCCCGCAGCGTGCAATTTTTGCTCGACCGCATTGGCAATGGTCGACTTGCCAGAGCCCGACAGGCCGGTGAACCACACCAATTTGGGCGTCTGGTTCTTTTGCTCGGCGTGGGCATCGCGATCAACGTCGATGGCCTGCCAATGGATATTGTGCGACCGGCGCAAGGCAAAATGGATCATCCCCGCGCCAACGGTCTGGTTCGTCATGCGATCAATCAGGATGAACCCACCCAAGTCGGGGTTTTCGTCATAGGCATCGAACGGCACAGGCCGGTCGGTGGCAATATTGCACACGCCAATGGTATTCATCGCCAGCGTCCGCGACGGCAGATGTTCCATGGTGTTAACGTTGATTTCATATTTTGGCTCGGTGATCGTCGCGGTGACGCGGTTGGTGCCGATCTTCATGATGTAAGGCCGACCGGGCAGCATTTCTTCATCGACCATCCAGACGATGGTGGCCTCGAACTGGTCGGCCACTTCGACGGGCTCGTCAGACAGCGTAATCACATCGCCACGCGAACAATCGACCTCGTCATTCAATGTCAGGGTGATGGACTGGCCAGCGACAGCCACTTCCAGATCGCCATCCATGGTGACAATCGATTTGACGGTCGATGTCTTGCCAGACGGCAGAATACGGATCGCGTCACCGGGGTGAATTTGCCCAGAGGCAATCTGGCCGGAAAAACCCCGAAAGTCGAGGTTCGGGCGATTAACCCACTGAATTGGCAGGCGAAACTTGCCTTCGGCCATGCGCGCATCATTGATGGGGGCGTCTTCCAGCGCGTGGATCAGGCTGGTGCCTTTATACCAAGGGGTTGCGTCCGAAATAGTGACGATGTTGTCGCCCTTGAGACCCGAAATCGGGATGGGCGTAAAGTCGGTCATGCCGATGGAATTGGCGAATTCCCTATAATCTGCAACGATCTCGTCATAGCGGTCCTGGGAAAAGTCGACCAGGTCCATCTTGTTCACGGCCAGGATGATGTTGCGAATACCCAGCAGCTGCACCAGATAGGAATGCCGACGCGTTTGCGTCAGCACGCCCTGGCGCGCATCGATCAGGATCACCGCGAGGTCAGCGGTCGAGGCCCCCGTGACCATGTTGCGGGTATATTGTTCATGCCCCGGGGTGTCGGCGACAATGAATTTGCGTTTCTCTGTGGCGAAAAAGCGATAGGCCACATCGATGGTGATGCCCTGTTCGCGTTCCGCCGCCAGACCGTCAACCAGCAGGGCAAAGTCAAGTTCCTGCCCCTGGGTGCCCATGGTTTTGGAATCTTGTTCCAGGGCTGCAAGCTGGTCTTCGAAGATCATCTTCGAGTCATACAGCAGGCGACCAATGAGCGTGCTCTTGCCGTCATCCACTGACCCGCAAGTAATAAAGCGCAGCATCGACTTGTACTGGTGCGCTTCCAGATAGGCATCAATGTCCTCGGCAATCAGCGCGTCGGTTTCGTAGATGGGCTCATCTGTTTCTGTCGACATCAGAAATACCCTTCCTGCTTTTTCTTCTCCATGGATGCGGCCTGATCATGGTCGATGGCGCGACCCTGGCGCTCTGACGTGGTGGTCAGCAGCATTTCCTGGATGATCTCTGGCAGGGTCGCGGCCTCGGATTCTACCGCACCGGTCAACGGATAGCACCCCAGGGTGCGAAAGCGGATCGACTTCATTTCGGGCACTTCGCCGTCAAGCAACCGGAAGCGGTCATCATCGACCATCAACAGCATGCCATCGCGCTCGACCGTCGGGCGGGACTTCGAGAAATAAAGCGGCACAATCTCGATGTTTTCCAGAAGGATATATTGCCAGATATCCAGCTCGGTCCAGTTCGAAATGGGGAACACGCGGATGCTTTCACCCTTGGATTTGCGGGCATTGTAAAGCTTCCAAAGCTCGGGCCGTTGGTTCTTGGGGTCCCAGCGATGGTTGGCCGAGCGGAAGGAAAACACACGTTCCTTGGCGCGGGATTTTTCTTCGTCCCGGCGCGCGCCACCAAAGGCGACATCAAAATCATATTTATCAAGCGCCTGTTTCAGGCCTTCGGTCTTCCACATGTCGGTGTGCAACGACCCATGATCGAACGGGTTGATCCCCTTCTCGATCGCCTCGGGATTTTGGTAGACCAGCAGTTCCATACCCGCATCCTTGGCGGCCTTTTCGCGCAGTTCGTACATGGCCTGAAACTTCCAGGTCGTGTCGACATGCAGCAAGGGAAACGGCGGCGTCGACGGATAAAACGCCTTCTTGGCCAGGTGCAGCATCACGGCAGAATCCTTGCCAACAGAATACAACATCACCGGGTTCGCAGCCTCGGCCACAACCTCGCGCATGATATGAATACTCTCGGCCTCTAGCCGCTGTAAATGTGTCAGGTCTTTCATAAGCCAATCCTGCCGCCGTGTTGATCCGGGCAAGGCACAGTGTAGCCCCCGGAAATCGAGGTGACTATTACCGTGTGTGAAGGGGTTTGTTAAGGGCTGAATTGCCGAATTTTCATATTTTACGAAAAAAATACGAATAATTAATAATTGTACATTATAATATTGTATTAATGAGATTTAAGATACAATTGAATTCCTACGTGACGCCCTGCCTATATTGGCATTCTAGTGCTAATTGTCTGGCGCTTTGTAATCCGGATTATCTTTTGCAATTTTCTCAATCTCATTGCGAAATTGGAAGAACGGCCTATTGGAGAAAATGTCGCAGGTATCGATACATTGAAGAAAGTAAGGCAGCTGGAAAGAGAGCTACACGCTGTGGATACGCTACAGGCACTCGCAGTGTACACGCGTGAATTGGGCTCTCTAATTTCAAAAAAAACTCGCTTCGTAGTTCTTGTTATTAATCACGGAGAGAGAAGAGTCTCTGCTAAGCAATATATCGGTCGTGACCTCGAGAAGGCCACTAATTACTATGCCGAAATGGAAGCAAAAGCCCTCGTATTGGGCGGCCTGGATGTCGTTCTTGTTTCAGCAATATCTGTGCAGAATCTAATCCGAGCTTATCCAAACTATTTTGCCGACTCATCAGTTTTTCAGGGGCTCCTAACTAAAGTGCTAGAGTCCGAGTAACCAGGATGAACTCAATAGAATTGGAGTGAATTAGTCACTTCTATTCGCGCTAAATGCAGTTTTGGCGACGCGCCTCAATGTTGCACCGCCACCACTATTGAGCGAGACTGAATGCTCCACATCCCTGCCGCGGAGTTGAAAGCCCATGAACCTAATCCCCGAACTCGTCAGAACCGCCCCCACCTACGGCAAGCTACGGCGCCACATCCACGCGTATCCGGAACTTGGTTTCAAAGAGATTGAGACCGCCGCTCTTGTGGCGAAGCGGCTGGAGGCTATGGGGATAGACGTACACACTGGTCTGGGGACTACGGGGGTTGTTGGCACCATTCGTTATGGCAATGGCTCGCGCTCTGTTGGCTTTCGAGCCGATATGGATGCGCTGCCGATCCAGGAGCTGACGGGGGTCGAGCATTCCTCTACCCACGACGGCGTGTTTCATGGGTGTGGGCATGATGGGCATACGGCGATGCTGTTGGCGGCGGCGGAATATCTGGTTGGTGCGCGGGACTCTGACGACACGCAAGATTTCGACGGCACCGTGCACCTGATCTTCCAGCCTGCTGAAGAAGGCCTCGGGGGGGCCAAGGCGATGATGGATGAGGGGCTGTTCAGCCTGTTCCCGTGCGACGCCGTGTTTGGCATGCATAATTGGCCGGGGCTAGAGGTTGGCCAATTTGCTGTGCGCGCCGGGCCTTTTATGGCGGCGGCGGACGAATATGACGTCATCATCCAGGGCACCGGCGGCCATGCGGCCTATCCGCAATTGGCGGCCAATCCCATCCCTGTCGCGGCGGATATCGCCACAGCCTATGCCGAAATGGGCAAGACCGCGCGCGAACGCTCCGCCGTCGTCACCGTGACCCAGCTGGAAGCCGGCGACGCCTATAATGTGATTCCCGACCAAGCCACCCTGCGGGGCGGTGTGCGCAACTTTGATGCTGCCCATCAAGACGATATCGAGGCCGAAATGACCAAGGCCGCCCACCAGATCGCCGAGAACGCTGGCATGAGCGCCGAGATGATCTATCGGCGGAACTATCCCGTGCTGGTGAATGCCGAGGCGGAAACCGATATCGCCATCGCTGTCGCCACGGCGATTGTTGGCGCCGACAATGTCGATGGCCACGCCAAGCTGGTCACTGGGTCAGAAGACTTTGCCTATATGCTGCAGGAAAAACCTGGCTGCTATATTTTGATCGGCGGCGGTGGCGAAGAAGGCACGCCCTTTTGCCACAACCCCCACTATGATTTTAACGACGACATCATCGCCCTAGGCGCCAGCTATTGGGTCGGGCTGACGAGGCACTACCTGTCGGGGACTTAATCCCCATCAGGTACCCGCATTCGATTGAGCACGCTAGTCTAGCTTTTCAGGGCAGCATCCATGGCGCGATGGGCCCATTCACATAGCTCTGACGGGTCCTCAAGCACATCTTCAGGCACTTCAAAATAATTGCGGCTCGTCACCTGGCCCTTTTTGGTTTTGTAGGTGAACGGGTCCATATCCAGATCTTCATAATCGGCGCGACTTCTGTCATCGACCTTGAAGAACAGCGTGTTGAACAGGATCATCGCGAATTGCTTGCCTTCATATTTGAAAGCATGGCCACCAAAGAAATGGCCATTTTCCAGTGGACCAAGATCGGCCATCTGGTCCTTCACAAATGTCACGAATTCGCTATTGCCAGCCATCTACCCCACTCCCCTTCCTGCGACTTATCCTATAGCATGGCCCATCTATTATACTATGGCCAGGACTTGCAGAAAGAGCCGCCATGCCGCTGAAATTATTGGTGATCGACGCCTATTCCGCCAAGGCCCGCACGGGGCTAGTGGCGTCTGGCGCCACCCACGCCGGAGAATTGCTGGCAAGAAGTGTGCGCCTGCACCAGCCTGACGCCCAGATTAAGGTCGTGGACTTTGACA
>SMXS01000023.1 GCA_004356955.1 Alphaproteobacteria bacterium
AGGCTTTGTTTGGTGATCTGCAGAATACCCAACAGCTGGGCGACCGTGACGCCAGGGTTGGTGCTGACGAAGTGGATTACCCGGTGATGGGCGCGTCCCAATGTCGTGTTGTTGCCCTGGGTTGAACCGCCGATCTGATAGGCATTCAACACCCTGTCAGGGTCAGATACAAAATCCCGATAAGCGAAAAACAGCAAAGTCATTGCGGGTTTTATGTCGTCATCATCCGGAAATGTAGAATTTATGTCAGTCATGTTGACTTAATTTTAGCGCAATGTTACTCAATTTGCTACCTCATCGATATTTTATTTCAATTTGAGGCACTGTAAAGGGCATGCGAGGCAACTATGGCATTGATTCCATTTGATGATCGGGACGGCACAATCTGGCTGAACGGGAAACTGGTTCCCTGGCGCGACGCCAATATTCATGTGCTGAGCCATGCCCTGCACTATGCCAGCGCCGTTTTTGAAGGTCAAAGAGCCTATAATGATACGATCTTCAAGCTGGCTGAACACACAGAACGCCTGTTCAATTCTGCCCGCATCATGGATTTTGAAATCCCCTATACAGAAGAAATTATCAATCAGGCCTGCAACGATGTGAAGGATGCCAACGGTCTGGTTGACGGATATTTCCGACCCATCGCCTGGCGTGGCCCAGAAATGATGGGTGTGTCTGCCCAGGAAACAAAGGTCCATGTCGCCATTGCAGGCTGGGAATGGCCGTCTTATTTCAGCCCTGAACTACGGGAAAAAGGCATCCGGTTGGATATGGCAGAATGGCGTCGCCCGGCACCGGACAGTGCGCCGACCACCAGTAAGGCGGCGGGCCTCTATATGATCTGCACCCTGTCAAAGCATGCGGCCGAACGCAAAGGCTATGAAGACGCCATGATGCTGGACTATCGGGGCCAGATCGCAGAAGCAACAGGTGCGAATGTTTTCTTCGTCAAGGATGGCCAGCTTCACACGCCAACGCCCGATTGCTTTTTGGATGGGATCACCCGCCGGACAGCCATCGGCCTGGCCAAAAAGCGCAACATCGACGTGATCGAACGCGCCATCATGCCCGAAGAAATGGCAGATTTTGAACAATGCTTCCTGACTGGCACGGCGGCTGAAGTCACCGCTGTTGGTGAAATCGGCCCCTATAAATTTGAAGTGGGTGATATTACCCGGACGTTGCGCGATGATTATGAAAAGCTGGTGCGCGGCGAGTAAACGTTAACGACGCACCCTTAGCGCGACCAACGTGCAGCGGCATCATTGTCGCTGGCTTTGGCCTCGACCCATCTGTCCCCGTCTTTGCCTCCCTCGCGCTTCCAAAAGGGTGCCTTGGTTTTCAGCCAATCCATCAAAAACTCGTTCGCTTCAAACGCGGCCTCGCGATGGGCGCTTGCTGTGATGGTCAGCACAATCTGGTCGCCCGGCGATAACGGCCCGTAACGATGGATAATCAGGCTGGCGTCCAAATTCCAGCGCTCGACGGCCTCAGCCTCAATTTTGGCCAACATTTTTTCGGTCATGCCCGGATAATGATCCAGCGTCATGGTGTCGATGGACCGCCCGCCCGCCATGTCGCGTACCAGCCCAACAAATGTCGCAACACCGCCAATATGGGTTTTGCCTTGGGTCAGGGCTTTGATTTCTTTGCTGACATCAAAGTCTTCTGTCTGGACGCGAATCACGGTTAGCCCCCCGTTACTGGTGGGAAAAAGGCGATCTCGGTCGCACCCGCAATGGGGGCGTCAGTCTCGGCAAATTCCTGATCAATGGCTGCCCGGACAATTTCACGGTCTGCAAACGCGTCAGCATAGCCTGGGCCGCGTTGTGCCAGCCATTCAACCAACTCGCCGATATTGGTGATTTCGGCCGGTGGGTCCACCTGTTCTTCATCCTTGCCAATCTTTTCCTTCAGCCAGGCGAAATATAGGATGGTCATTGGTCGTCCTCGCGCAGCTCGGTTATATGGCGCAGGCCCGCGTTCAAATAATCATAGCCTGTATAGATGGTCAAAAGGGCGGCGATCCACAGGAACGCTGTGCCAATCTCGACCGCATAGACGGCAGCCCCCGCATCGCCTGCCAGCAAAAAGCCGATGGCCACCAATTGCATGACCGTTTTCCATTTGGCCAATTGTGTTACGGGCAGGCTAACCCGTACTTCGGCCAAAAATTCCCGCAGACCCGATACCAGCACTTCGCGACACATGATGATGATGGCCGCAATCAGAGATATTTGGTCGATGCGGTCAAAGGCCACCAGCATGAACAAGGCCGCGACCACCAATAATTTGTCCGCCACAGGATCCAGAAACTCGCCCAGCTTGCTCATCTGCCCATTGCGCCTGGCAAAGTAGCCGTCAAAAAAATCTGTGATGCCTGCGATGCAAAATAAAACGACCGCCAGCCAGTTGGATAGGGGGCTGTCCAGATAGAACACCGCCATAAACAACGGGATGATGACGATCCGGGACAGGGTCAGTAAATTGGGCAGGGTGGTGATCATGGCGCGTCTGTCATGCCTTTATCGGTTGAACTGTGGTGCATTGTGCCTCATTAATGGGTCCTGACCCTAAGCGGTCGAGTGAAAGTAGTCGTAGATCTTTTGGGCAAAAGTTTTGCTGATCCCTTGTGCAGCCTCCAGATCGTGCAGGGCCGCGCCGGCCACCGCCTTGGCTGACCCAAAGTGCTGCAACAGCGCCTTCTTTCGTTTTGGTCCGATCCCCGGTACCTCCTCCAGCACAGATTTAGTCATCGATTTGGCCCGCTTGGCCCGATGACTACCAATGGCAAACCGGTGCACTTCATCGCGAATGCGCTGCAGGAAGTACATCACGGGGCTTTTGGGGTCGAGTGTAAAGGATGGCCGATTGGTCATATAGAATTGTTCGCGCCCGGCATTGCGGTCGGGTCCTTTGGCAATCGCCACCAGGGTAACGTCGGCGATGCCCAATTCCTCGAAAACCTCGCGCACGACACTCAACTGCCCCGCGCCGCCATCGATCAGCACCAGGTCGGGCCACTGACTTGGTTTTTCATCCTCTTGTTCCCGGTAGGGGTCTTCGCGCAACAGACGGGAAAAACGCCGCCGCATCACTTCGCGCATCATACCGTAGTCGTCACCCGGTGTAATGGTCTTGGACTTGATGTTGAATTTGCGATAGGCGTTTTTCTGAAAGCCTTCAGGCGTTGTGACAATCATGGCACCCATCGGGTTAGTGCCTGATATGTGGCTGTTGTCATAGGCTTCGATACGTTGGGGGATGCTGTCGAGGTCGAAGATCTCGGCGACGCCTTCCATCAGTTTTTGTTGCGAGGCGTTCTCTGCCAGACGCAGTGCCAGGGCATCGCGCGCATTGCGGGCTGCAAATCGTACAACCCTCAATCTGTCGCCTCGCTTGGGGTGCAGGATTTCGACCTTGTGGGATGCCTTGATCGTCATCGCCTCTTGCACCAGACCTCGACCTTCAAAGTCGTGGCTGACCAGAACGACTTTGGGCGGCATCTTGTTGTCATAGAATTGGCCAATAAAGGCGGCGAGGACTTCGTCGATATCTTGAGATTTGTCGTGGCGAGGGAAATAGGCGCGATTGCCCCAGTTTTGCCCACCGCGCAAAAAGAATACCTGTACACAGGTTTGGCCGGCATCCTGATGGATGGCGATGATATCGGCCTCACGGATGGAATTGGCCGTGATCTCTTGCTGGCCCTGGACATTGGTTAACGCCCGAATGCGGTCGCGGAAGGCAGCGGCCTTTTCATACTCCATGGCTTCGCTGGCCTTATCCATCTGCACCGACAAGCCGCGCTGGATTTTTTGGCTACGGCCATCGAGAAAGTCGCGTGTGTCAGCAATCATCTCGTCATAGTCTTCGCGACTGACCCGGTCGACGCAGGGGGCCGAACACCGCTTGATTTGGTACAGCAGGCAGGGCCGGGATCGACCGTTGAACACACCGTCAGAACAAGACCGCAACAGAAAGGCACGCTGCAGCGTGTTGAGGGTTTTGTTAACCGACCCGGCAGAGGCGAAGGGGCCAAAATAATGCCCGGGGATTTTTTGGGCTCCGCGATGTTTGGTAATCTGCGGCCATTCGTGGTCGGTTCGGATCAAAATATACGGAAAGCTTTTGTCGTCCCGAAGCAGCACATTGTAAGGTGGCTTGTAGCGCTTGATCAGTTGCGCCTCGAGCAGCAGTGCCTGGCTTTCGGTTTCGGTGGTCACTATGGCGATGTCATGTACCAGCGCGATCATCCGCGTGGTGCGATTGGTATGGCCTTTGCCACCGGCATAAGACGTTACCCGATTTTTCAGGTTTTTCGCCTTGCCGACATACAGCACGTCCCCATTTTTGCCCAACATGCGGTAGACGCCCGGTGACCGTGGCAGGCGCTTTACCTTTGCGCGGATAAAGTCTTTGCCATGCAGATCGGCCAGTGCCTTGCTCACTGGTTTGGCACCGGCATCTTTGTCGGTCTGATTGGGTGATTTTTGGGCTTTGGACATGGAACATCTTTGCGTGACCTGCAACAGAACTCAAGGACTCGCCAATCCAATTCTCAGAGAATCACCAGAGAATCGATTCGAATCGGGCGATTTCGGTTTTTGAACAGCCTGTGGATAACTTTGTGTGTAACTTGGGCCACAGAGCCCAAAACCCAAGGGTTTCTGCGGCCCCTGTTAGAATGGTCATAAAATAGCCATAAACACTAAGTGTTTGAATTGTAACAGGAAATATCAAGTCAACTTGATTCAGATATTCACGCAAAAAAAAGTGATCACAAATAATGGGCTTTTAATGACGGATGTGCACAACTTGGCGCAACTGACGGATGCAGAACAGGATTTTTGTTTATTCGCAGACAGTGGCAAAGTGGCGGAAACTGTCTAGTTTGCTGCTCTTTCGATTTCAATTCCGACACTGCCAACGTCGGGCAGGACGTCCAGCTTTTCAATCCGCACGCGCACTGACAGAACCTTGGGCATTGCCAGAATCTGTTCAGCAATTCGTTCCGCCAGGGTTTCCACCAGATTAATGTGACCCAAAGCGATGATCTCTTTGGTCTCTACGACGACTTGTTCGTAACAGACGACCTGGTCGACGTTGTCGGCATCGGCCAGATAGTCATCAACCACCGACAGGTCGAGATTGATGCGAATCCGCTGAGCTGATTTTTTCTCGTGCCGATAGATGCCGATGCGGGCTTCGACCACAAGGTCGCGCACAAAGACGTGGCGCACATTTTCCCGGGCGCTGGCAATCTTCAGTGGGACTACTTTTGGGCTCATGGTCTGTCAGCCTTCAGTCTATTCATCGACGCCAACGACATCTGGAGTTTTCCACGCCAAATGCTGGCCGCCATCAAGCGCGATCATTTGCCCGGTCAGGGACGAAGACGCAAGGATAAAATTCACCGCACCAACAAAGTCGTCCAGCGAGGGCTGGTGTTGCAGCGGTGTCGCGGCCACCTGTTGGGCAAAGCTTTGTTCAGATTGTCGCTCGCTCTTCAGGGTTGGCCCGGGGGCGATGGCGTTGACGCGAATATGGGGGGCGAGGGCTTGCGCGGCTGTCTGGGTCATCGTCCACAAAGCGGCCTTGGACAGCGTGTAGCTGGTGAATTCTGGCGTCAGCTTCCAGACTCTTTGATCGATCAGATTGATGACGCAACCTTGTGCGCCTTCAGGCAATTGCTTGGCGAACGCCTGGGTCAGCACGAAAGGCGCCCGCAGATTGACGCTCATATGCTTGTGCCAACTGTCCGATGTCACCGTGACAAAATCATCGTGCTCGAACACAGATGCATTATTAATCAGGCAGGTTAGAGACCCCAGCTCTTTGCAGGCCTCGGCGATCAGTTCGGCTGTCTGTGCCTCGTCGGACAGGTCTGCCTGCACCAGGGCAACCTTGCCGCCGATGTCTTCAATAGCCTGCGCCGTGCTTTGTGCAGCCTCTGTTGAGCCGTGATAGTGAAGAGCAATGGCCCAGCCTTGTTTGGCCATACCAAGCGCCAGGGCCGCGCCGATGCGGGTTGCCGCACCGGTGATCAGGACTGTGGTGGGTTGATGGCTGGTCATACGGCGATCCTACAATACCCAGGCAATATAAGACGCATAGGCCGTTAAAAAGATTATGCCGGTCATTCGATTGATGGGCGCGTTGAATACGCCAATCGGGATCAGCATCAGCGCCGTGCCCAGCATGACCCACAGATCGATGGTCAGGAAACTCTCGGGTACCGGAATGACGGTTATCATGGACGTAATGCCCATGATCCCCAACAGATTGAACAAATTGCTGCCGATCACATTGCCGATGGCCACATCGCAATGTTTGCGCAAGGCGGCGACAATGGATGTTGAAAGCTCGGGCAATGATGTGCCGATGGCCACCATGGTCAAACCGATGGCGGCCTCGGATATGCCAAGGGATCGCGCCACGTCGATGGCGCCGACCACCAGTAAATGCGCGCCAATGCACAGCCCGACAAAGCCGATAGCGACCAGGGTAAGTGACTTCGCCAAAGTCAGCTTGGCCAGGGTGTCGGCGTCCAGTTCTTCCATCTCTTCGTCGACCATCTCTGGGTTGGCCCTTGCCGATCGGGCGGCATGGGTCATGTGGACGATGAGGACTGCAAACAGGATGACGCCAGACCAAAAGCCCAGCGCGCCAAACATGCATAAAACGATGAACAGGATTGTGCCGCCTACCATGATCAGGGTGTCGCGCGACAAGGCGCTCGCGGTGCAGCTCATGCCAACAATCAAAGCGGGGACACCCAAAACCAGCAACACATTGGCGATATTACTGCCGACAACATTGCCGAGGGCCAGTTGGGGGGTATCCTTGATCAGGGCAGCATCAAGGCTGACAACAAGTTCGGGTGCCGAGGTGCCGAAGGCGACAACGGTCAGGCCGATGACCCATGGGGTTACATTCAGCCGCAACGCAAGCGCGATTGACCCTCTGACCAATAATTCACCGCCACCGACCAGCATTGCCAGGCCCAGGGCGGCTATCGCATAATCCATAAAGCGGTTCCGAACTTCCTCAACAGTCGGACCTTATATAGCTAGCCTGACCCGCCTTTTCAAAGGACATCGGGCCTCAATGTGCGATCAGGCTGATATTTCTGGCTGTTTCCCGGAAATCGACATGCGATGGGCAGATTGTGAGATGCGCCAACCTAACAGCGCGGCCAAAATGACAGCGTGGATGGTGGCTTCTGTATAATTCGCTTTAACCATCATGATATTGTGCAGCACAGCGCCCATGGCGATGACATAGATCAACCGATGCAGCCTTTGCCATCCCCTAGCACCGAGGCGGCGTTTGAAGCCCTGAGTGGACGTCACGGCCAGAGGCACCAACAGAACAAATGAAATCATGCCGACAGTAATAAAGTTGCGTTTGACAATGTCTTTCCAAATGGCAGCGACATCAAAGAACTGGTCGAATACGACATAAGAGCTCAGATGCAGGCAGACATAGGCAAAGGCAAACAAGCCGATCAGACGGCGAAACCGCAGGATACCGGGCTGCCCTGTGATCTTGGCCAGGGGCGTGATGCACAGGGTCAACAAGATCCCGCGCAGGCCCCAGTCGCCCAAGAAACGATTGAACATCTCAACAGGGTTTGCGCCCCAACCATCGGGACCAATGGCGACCAGATAGGTCAGTGGTGTCAGGCAGACCAGCCAGACCACTGGTTTGGCGGCTTTGTTTTTCAGGGCGCTTTTAACAGCAGCCTTCATCAGTAATTTGTCCGCAAATTCATGCCGTCATAGAGGCTGGCGACTTCAGATGCATAGCCGTTGAACAATTTGGTGTCGGTTTTGAAAAAGTCGCCAATGCGCCGTTCGCGGTCCTGGGCCCAGCGTGGGTGGTCAACTGCCGGATTCACATTGGCGTAAAAACCATATTCCCGGGCATTCATCATGTTCCACGAAGTCTTGGGCCGCCGTCGCGTAAAGCGGATGGCGACAATGGATTTGATGCTTTTGAAGCCATATTTCCAGGGCACCACCAGACGAATGGGTGCGCCATTTTGTTTGGGTAAAGTATCACCATACAGGCCAATGGCGGCCAGCGTCAGGGGGTGCATGGCTTCATCCATGCGCAGTGCTTCCTGATAGGGCCAAGTGAGGAAACGGCGTTTTTGGCCCCACATTTCTTCGGGGCGAAACAGGGTGTCGAACTGCACATATTTGGCGTTCGAATTGGGTTCGAACTGCGACAGGATGTTAGCCATGGGAATGCCGTTCCACGGGATCACCATAGACCAGGCCTCGACACAGCGCAGACGATAGACGCGTTCTTCGACCGTCTGGTTTTTCAGGATGTCTTCCAGATTATAGGTGCCAGGCTTGTTGCATTCACCCTCGACCTTGATCGACCAGGGTTTGGTCGTCAGCGCGCGGGCAGTGCGGCTGGGGTCGCGCTTGTCGGTGCCGAATTCATAGAAATTATTATAGCTGGTAATGTCCTTGAAGGACGTCAGGGTTTCGTCATCGCCATATTTGGTCTTTACCGCACTGTCATAGGCTTTGCCAAAGGCCAGGCTGGGTAGGGCCGCAGTTGCAATAGCTATACCGGCCCCCGCCATGATCTGGCGGCGGTTCAGATAAAGGGACTGGGCGGTGACATCACTGTCTTTCAGTTCCCATGATTTTCTGACTTTGATTAACATATCTCGATCATCCTTACGCTAATTGATCATGAGTTGGAGATATGATGTTCCTCTGTAACGCGCAAGTCACGCCCTTGTGACGGCGTTGGTTACCTGGGTTGCCAGATGGCTACTTGGATTGATTGTCGTTGCTCTTGCGCTTTCGCTTCAGCACACGACGGATAGACCCCATGACTTTAGGGAACCTTTTCTGCAGGCGGATGAACTGTTTTCGCGCAGCCCGTGATTGACTGAGCACGATCATGGCGCCGACTGCGACAATGGGAATGCCCCCCGGCCCGGGAATGACACCCAATATTGCGCCGACCACAATGATCAGCCACCCCACAGCAAGGAGTAATCTGCGTTTCAAATTGTTCATATCAGCTCAATAGCGATCACACCGTTCTAATTCAGTGGGCCCTAATTCAGTGGGCCCTAAGTCAGTGCGCCGCAGGCTCGTTGAATTCGGGTACAGGCCTCTGTCAGGGCCTCGGTCGAT
>SMXS01000024.1 GCA_004356955.1 Alphaproteobacteria bacterium
AGCCGCCCGCAGTCCCTGCTTGGCAGGCCCATTGCGGTCCTGCAGTTTTGCGATCAGGGTCTTGTTCAAGATAACGAACTGGCCATCTTCAGCTTCGAAGGGCAGGAACATCCGGTCGTCATTCATCAAATCGACCAGGCGTTCGTGCGTAGACACAAATAGATAGCCATCCATCTTTTCGCCATCAGTTGAGACAATTGTGACCCCCATCTTGTCTTTGGCAGGGATAAAACTATCATTCATGTTAATCCTCCGAAACAGGGATAAATCAGCGCTGCAGTCCGTGCATGCTGCATTTACTCTGGGGCATCAGCATTGGCCGACGCGACAAAATTGTCAAATACATGTTCCAGATTGGCGTCGTTTGGACGCCTTATCACCGCCCTAGGCCAGTGCTTGCTCCAGATCCGCCTGCAATTCCATCCAGCGTTCTTCCTCTAACGCCAATACCGACTTTTGCTCTGAAATCTGGCGACTCAATTCATCGATTTTGAAATTGTCGCTGCCGTCGTACAAAGACGGATCGGCCATTGTAGCTTCGGTTTCCACAATCTGGCGTTCCAGCTTGGCGATCTTCTTTTCGCTGTTACTGACTTCGGTCCTAAGCGGCGCAGCATTCTTGCGCTTTTGATGGTCCGAGGCTGCCGGTTTTGGCGCGAGCTTGGATTTGGTCTTACCTTTTTTGCCGCCTTTGCCGCCTTTGCCGCCTTTGCCGCCACGTTGCGACAACAAAAGCCGCTTATAGTCTTCCATGTCACCATCGAAGACATTCACCTCGCCATCCTGTACCAGCCACAGGCGGTCAGCCACGGTTTCTATCAGATGCGGGTCATGACTTACCAGAATGACCGCGCCGGGAAAGTCGTTGAGGGCATGCACCAGGGCTTCGCGGCTTTCGATATCCAGATGGTTCGTTGGCTCATCCAGGATCAGAATATGCGGCGCGTCAATGGCCGCCATGGCCATCAACAGGCGGGCTTTTTGCCCCCCGGACAGTCGCTCTACCGGATTCTCAACAATATCGGCGCCGATGCCCGCCGTGCCCAGACGCGCACGGATTTTGGATACGGGCTCGCCAGGGCGCAAGCGCATCATGTGCTGAAAGGGGGTTTCTCCTTCCACCAACTCATCCAGCTGGTGCTGGGCAAAAAAGCCAACCCGCAACTTAGACGATTTGAACATTTTGCCATCCATCAAGGTCAGTCTGCCTGCCAACAGTTTCGACAGGGTCGACTTACCTTCCCCATTGGCGCCCAACAGGGCGATGCGGTCGTCCTGGTCAAGGCGCAAATTCATGCGCTGCAACACCGGCTTGCCGTCATAACCAACGCTGCCACCTTCGATGGTCACAAGCGGCGGCGCCAATTCGTCTGGCGCGGGAAACTGAAAACCAGCAACGCTGTTTTCTGATATACCCGTGATCGGTTGCATCTTTGCCAGTTGCTTGAGGCGAGATTGCGCCTGGCGCGCTTTCGAGGCCGTGTAGCGGAAGCGGTCGACATAGGCCTGAATATGCGCACGTTGGGCGTCCTGCTTGCGCTTCATGCTTTGTTGTTGTTCCAGCTTCATGCGGCGTTCGGCATCGAACTGGTCATAGGTGCCGGTGTAATAGGTCAACTTGCGGTCGTGCAGATGCAAAATGCCTGTGACCGACCGATTCAGCAATTCACGATCATGGGAGATCACCAGCACGGTGTGCGGGTACTTGGCCAAAAAACTTTCCAACCAGATGGTACCTTCAAGGTCCAGATAGTTGGTCGGCTCATCCAACAGCAGCAAATCAGGCTGTGCAAACAACACGGCGCCCAGGGCAACACGCATGCGCCAGCCACCCGAAAATTCATGACAGGGTCGCAATTGGGCGGCGGCATCAAAACCTAGGCCAGACAATATAGTAGCGGCCCGTGCCTCGGCAGAATGCGCATCGATATCGACCAACCTGATCTGGATTTCAGCAATACGGTTGGGGTCGGTGGCGGTTTCGGCCTCGGCCATCAAAGAGGCCCGCTCCAGGTCAGCCGCGAGTACCGTATCCAACAAGCTGTCGTCAGTGGCCGGTGCTTCTTGGTCAACACCACCAATCCGGAATTTCTTTGGGATTTCGATTTCCCCGTCGTCGAGCGACCATTCCTCGCGGATCAGGCGAAACAAAGTTGTTTTGCCCGTGCCATTGCGTCCTACCATCCCCACTTTGTGACCGGTGGGGATTGTCGCGGACGCATCTTCGAACAGAGGTTGGCCCTCGATCGCAAAGGATATGTTTCTGATGCTCAACATAGCGAGGGGTAGTGACGGTTCCTGACAGGTTTGTCAACGTATCTGCACTCTTGTAGGCTAGCCAATACAATTCCAATTTCGAGGGTATAATCAGCACGCAATCCGACATAAACATCCGCGTCCACGGCAAGGTCGTGGGTGGCGGTATGAAAAAAGTTCTGTACACCTTGCGGACGGTGAAACGCATGGGGCTGAAGAACACCTCAAAAGCGATGTCCTCGAAGAACACCTGCAAAGCCTGCGCCCTCGGTATGGGTGGCCAGGCGGGTGGCATGACCAACGAGATGGGCGAGTTCCCGTCGTTTTGCAATAAAAGCATCCAGGCCCAGTCCACCGATGTCCAGCCCCCGATCCCGCTCGAGATATTCGATCATCCGCTGAGCGAACTGCAAGAGCTGTCCGGCTACGAGTTGGACAATCTGGGACGACTGGGCACGCCTCTGCATAAGGCGCCAGGGTCAACTCGCTATCAGCCTATCAGCTGGGACTATGCCCTGAACCGGGTGGCCGAGATATTTGCCGCCACGGACCCGAACCGCACATTTTTCTATTCGTCCGGCAGATCATCGAATGAGGCCGGGTTTGTTCTGCAATTGCTGGCGCGTGTCTATGGCACCAATAACGTCAACAATTGTTCGTATTACTGTCACCAGGCCACCAGCGTTGCATTGGCCAGTTCTATTGGCACCGGCACGTCGACTATCGAGTTGGAGGATCTGTCGGGTTGCGACCTGATTTTTGTCATCGGCGCCAATCCGTCATCCAACCACCCGCGCTTTATCCATAAATTGGTGGAAATCCGTGAACGCGGCGGCGACGTCGTCTTCATCAACCCGGCGAAAGAGCCCGGCCTGGTGAAGTTCGCCGTGCCTAAAAGCCCCAAAAGCATGCTGACCGGCGGTACAGAAATTGCGTCTGACTATCTGCAGCCCAAAATTGGCACCGACATTGCCCTGTTCAAAGGCATCGCCAAGGCACTGGTTGAACATGGCCATCTCGACCAGTCCTTCCTCGGCGCCCATACGATGGGCCTGGGCGAGTTTTTAGACGATATCAAGCAACAAAGCTGGGACGACATCACGCAAACTTGCGGCATTGCAAAAGCGGATATTGAACGGGTTGCCGATATTTATGGGGCCGCCAACAAGGTCGTTTTTGCCTGGGGTATGGGGATGACCCACCATATCCACGGTGTTGAAAACATTGAATATATTTCTAATCTGGCGCTGTTGCGTGGCATGGTTGGCAAGCAATATGCCGGATTGTTGCCCCTGCGCGGACACAGCAATGTGCAAGGCATCGGGACCATTGGGGTCAAGCCCCTGCTGGCCGATGACGTGTTCAGGCGAATGGAGACGACCCTTGGCGTCACCCTGCCCACCAGTGCTGGCTTTGATACCATGGCTGGGATGCATGCAGCCCATGCCGGTGACATTGATGCAGCGTTGATCATGGGCGGCAATTTATATGGCGCCAACCCCAACACCGCCTGGGCGCAAGAGGCGTTGGAAAAGATTGGATTTAAGCTGTTCCTGACGACGACGCTGAACTCTGGTCATGTGAACGGTGTCGAGAGTGGCGAAAGCATCGTGCTGCCCGTCACGGCGCGGGATGAGGAATGGCAGCCGACAACACAAGAGAGCATGTTTAATTATATTCGCCTGTCCGATGGCGGCATCGACCGGCTGGATAATGTGCGCCCGGAAACCAACATCTTGTGTGATCTGGCCGGACGATTGATGCCGGACAGCCCGATCGACTGGTCGGCCTTTGCCCAACACAGCACCATCCGGGAAGCCATTGCCAAAATTGTCCCCGGGCTGGAGGAACTTGCCAGCATTGATGTCGCTAAACGCGAATTCCATGTCAAAGGCCGGTTGATGCACGAGGCTGTTTTCAACACGTCCGACGGCAAGGCCCGCTTCAACACACGGCCGACCCCCAGCGCCCATGCCCCGGACCAATTGATGTTGACGACCGTGCGCAGCGAAGGCCAGTTCAACACCATCATCTATGAAGAGATCGACACCTACCGCCAAACCACCACCCGATGGTCAGTGATGATGGCCCCTGTCGACATCAGTGCAAAGGGCCTAACCGTTGGTGACAAAATCACACTGATGTCTGATCACGGCCGTATGGCGGACGTCACGCTCTTTGCCCACGACCTCGCCCAAGGCAGTGTGATGGCCTATTTCCCCGAGGCCAATGTGCTCATCGGCACCGATGTTGACCCGCGCAGTAGGACACCCAGTTTCAAGTCCACCCCGGTTTGGATTGAGGCGTGAATTCTGTGGATATCGTTGATTCGCAAATACATTTTGGACCGGGCGGTGTCGATGACATCCTTGCCAATATGGACCGGCTGGGCATCCAGACCTGCCTGGTTGATGAATTTTGGGGGCTGGAGACCTGGGGCCCCGGCTATACCTTGCCCAATGGCACCTTCCGCCCCACCCGCCCGACCGTTGAGCTGGCCGCAGCACAACACCCCGACAGATTTGGCTATGTCGCCCGGGTGGAACGCACCGACCCTGAAGTACAGGCACTGATCCGCATTGCAGCAGACGACCCAAACGCCCGTGCTGTGCGAATGATCCCCGCCGTCACGGCCGTGGAATGTGAGGCGTTTGCCAATGGCGACTATGCCGAGACTTTCCAGACGTGTCTGGACGTGGGAATGCCCGTCTTTCTGTTTATCGCCGGGCATGTGGAATTGATGCCCGCCTACCTGAAACAGTTCCCCGATCTGCAATTCATTGTCGATCATTGTGGCATGCCGATGGAAGCGGGCGTTGCCGACATTGAAGGAGCGCCCCTGCACCCGGGCCCTCAGGTCACCTATTTTGACGAGGTTCTAAAGTTGGCGGCCCACCCGAATGTTGCGCTGAAGTGGAGCCACGCCCAAGGCATGTTTGGCGAGCTGGATTATCCGTCGCCAGGGCTGATCCCCTATCTGCGCCGCGCCATCGACGCCTTTGGCGCAGACCGGATCATGTGGGCATCAGACCGTGGCGGCAACCAGACCGGCGAGACCTGGGACCAGTTGCTGCATTACCTTCTCGATAGTGACGGCATCACGGATGTTGAAAAAACCTGGATATTCGGCAAGACGATCCGGTCTGTTTTGGATTGGGGTAATTAAAGGGACACAATACTTAATTACTTGAAGCTCGTAA
>SMXS01000025.1 GCA_004356955.1 Alphaproteobacteria bacterium
AACGATGAAGGTGACGCCCGCCCATTCCGGCGCAAGCCCTCGCCAGTTGCAACTTCCGTGCCCGAGGCACTCGCAACACCGGCAAGAGACCCTTCTTCGTCCGCCTGGTCCTTCAGGCCATTTGCGCGTTCCAGCGTGGCAGCGTTACGAGCACGAACATTCAGATTACTGCGAATGTCTGTCTTTACGACATCGAAATCCTTGAGGGCAGGGGGTGTGATGGCGTCAACTCGGACAATGAAATAGCCACCACCCTCGGTTTCTTCAACTTCGTCAAATTCGCCGGGCTGCTTGGTAAAAGACGCATCAAAGAAGTTGCGAGATGACGGCAATCCTCTGACGCCGTTACCATACTGGTCGTTGCCAGATCGGTTCAGCGACGTCACAATCTTCGCCTTCAGCCCCAGTTCTTCAGCGACCTGTTCAATACTCTCGTCTTCCGACAACATGTCGCGCGCTTGATCAGCCAGATCCAGAATCTTGAACTGAGCCTCTTCAATGGCCACATCGGTGCGCAATTGTTCGCGCACATCGTCCAAGCTAATGGTCGACCCTGTGGTAATGCGGGCAACCTTGAAGATCACCCAACCACCCAAATCGCTTTCAACCGGTGCGGTAATGCTGCCATCAACACCCGCGAAGGCTGCGGCGGCCGCGTCTGCACCCAAATAGGCGATGTCTTCTTCGGTGACATCATCCAAACTAACTTCAGCGGCTAGTTGGCCCGTCTCCGAGGCTGCCTCAATGAATCCCAACCCGTCCGTCAGCCGGGCTTGCAACGCGATGGCTGCGTCTTCTTCCGGCACGATGAGGTGCTGGAGTTCGCGCTTTTCAGCAACAACATAGGTATCGAGGCGATCCTCGTACATTTCTGCAATACGGGCTTCGTCAACTTCTATGGTGTTGATGAAGTCCGAAATCTGGATCGTGACATAAGTCAGCTTGCGAAGTTCTTCAGACGTATAGTTGCCTGGGTTCAGGTCATATTCTGCCTGCACATCTTCATCAGTAGATGCGTCTGCTGTGATCGATGTATTGGCAATCGTGAAATATTCTACAGACCGTTCTTCAAGGTTCTGCGAATAGATCATGTCGACCAGCGTGTCAGGGGCCGGTGCGGCACCAACCAGTGCGGTCAGTAGGTCGATGCGCTCCAGATCCTTGCGACGACGATCTTCAAACGTCGTCTTTGTGATACCCAGCCGGTCAACTTCCTGCTCGTAAGCGACACGATCAAATTCACCCATGACATCAACAAACTGAGGGATATCACGCAGCATCGCCAGCACCTGGGCATCTGACGCGCGCAATCCCATGTCGTTCGTCACGTTGTCAAACGCCTTACTAAACATCAGACGCTGCAGGATCTGCTGATCAACTTTGTCTTCATAGGCTTGTTCGAATGTGTATTCACCGTCGCTTTCACGCTGGCGAGCGTTCACTTCATTCTGGAACTGCCTCATAAACATCGACTGCGGAACCGTTTCATCGCCGACCTGCGCAATAGGTGGTGGCGCACTCGTGCCACCTTGCACACCCCAAAGGGCGAACCCAGCAATAATCAATATCAGCAATGCGCGAACCAAAATGCTTTGGCTGCCGTCTCGAATTGCTCTCAACATATACGTCTACTCCCGGGGATCAGGTTATCTTGATTGGTGGCCAGGGACTCGTCCCCGTCCTTATTACAGGTCGCGCATCATAGTCACCACTTGGCGTCGCTGCAACTCGGTTTGGCAGGAAATTCATATCCGTCTTCAGTCTGGAATTTCTGGCCGTCTCCTGCTATCCGATTAACGGGATCACAAACATAACAGGAATAGATATATGAGCGACTCTGTACGCGCCCTGGTGGCCGGAAACTGGAAGATGAATGGCGTGATCGCCAGCGCGGAAGAATTGCAACAAATGGCGACCGACCTCGGTTCAGCAGACCCTGGGTGTGAGGTGATGATTTGCCCACCATCAACACTGATAGGCTTTTTCCAGCGCATCGTGGGTGACGGCCCTATCGAGATTGGCGCACAAGATTGCCATGTCAACGAGAAGGGTGCCCACACCGGCGACATCAGTGCCGAGATGTTGGCGGATGTCGGCGCGACGACCATTATTGTCGGCCATTCTGAACGACGCCAGAACCACGGAGAGACAGACAGCACCGTCAAAGCCAAAGCCGAGGCTGCCTGGCGGGCAGGGCTGAAGGCCATCATCTGTTGTGGAGAAAGTGACGACCAGCGCGAAGCAGGCCGGGCACTCGATATCGTTGGCACCCAGATTCGCGCCTCATTGCCCGAGGGTGCCACCGCAGAAAATACCACCATCGCCTATGAACCCATTTGGGCCATCGGCACTGGCAAAGTACCCACCATTGACGATGTTGCCGAAATGCACGCCCATATCCGAGGCACTCTTGTCGATATTATCGGTGACGGTGCCAACAAAATGCGGATTCTGTACGGTGGGTCGGTCAAGCCAGGCAACGCACCAGAATTAATGTCGGTCGAGAACGTCAATGGTGCACTGGTCGGCGGAGCCAGCTTGAAAGCCGAGGACTTCCTGGGCATTATTGCGGCGTATAACAGATAAAATTGGGCCGCGCTGAAGTTGAAGGACGGGACCCACAGTCTGGACGACGAAGCAAATCGTCTGAAATGCTCCTGGGCCATGGACACTTTATTGATCGAGCACCTAGGGCTAGGGGAAATCGCTATATAGAGCGCTGCTCAATAGGCCCACCACATTTCCCTCTCAATCCCTATGGTGCTGGAAACAATATTGTTGTACAAGCGCGCCAACGAACAAACACTGCGCTGCCCCTCGTGGTAGTGAGACTGGTTTAGAGAGCGAAATATGCAAGAAATCATCCTTGTCATTGTCCTTGTATTGGCCTTGGCCTTGTGCACCGTCATTTTGATGCAGCGGTCTGACGGTGGTGCCGCAGCATTGACCGGTGGTGGCGGTGGCATGGGCGGTTTTATGAACGCCCGTGGCGCCAGTAATTTTTTGACGACAACCACCAGTTGGTTGGCCGGTGCCTTCATGGTCGGTTGCATTATTTTGACCGGTCTGACCGGTGGTAGCTCAGAATCTGAATCGGTTATCGACAGAATCGGCCTTGAAGCGTCTGAATCTGTTGAACAACCGGCATCAAGCGTGCCATTCTCGGAGTAGAAACCTAGCCAGCAGAGACCCACTAAATGCCTAAGCCCGTTTTATGACTCGATTTATTTTTATTACGGGTGGGGTTGTCTCTTCACTTGGTAAAGGTTTGGCCTCGGCAGCCCTTGGTGCACTGCTCCAGGCCCGTGGCTACAAAGTCCGTCTTCGTAAACTAGACCCCTATCTGAATGTCGATCCGGGCACCATGAGCCCGTATCAGCATGGCGAAGTTTATGTCACCGATGACGGGGCAGAAACCGACCTGGATTTAGGCCATTACGAACGCTTTACCGGCGTCGCGTCACGCAGAAGCGATAACGTTACCTCTGGTCAGATATACCAAAAAATTATCGCTGCCGAGCGGCGCGGCGACTATCTGGGCGGCACGGTGCAGGTGATCCCGCATGTCACAGACGCGATTAAGAATTTTGCGACGGCCAGACAAGAAGATTGCGATTTCATCCTGTGTGAAATCGGTGGCACCATCGGCGACATTGAGTGCCTGCCTTTCCTGGAAGCCATTCGCCAGTTAGGCAACGATCTGCGGGGCAATGCACTTTTCATTCATCTAACGCTGGTGCCTTATATTGCCTCTGCCGGGGAATTGAAGACCAAACCAACCCAGCACTCTGTCAAGGAATTGCGGGGCATTGGTATCCAACCCGATATCGTGATGTGCCGCAGCGAACGGGAAATCCCCGAGGCTGACCTTCGCAAAATATCGCTGTTCTGTAATGTGCCGGAAAACGCCGTTATTCCAGCCCTGGATGTTGACACCATTTATGAGGTGCCCCTGAGCTATCACGCCCGCGGCCTTGATACAGAAGTCCTGAGAATCTTTGGTATCGACGACGCACCAGAGCCTGACCTGCGCCCTTGGCAAGAGGTCGTTCAACGCATCAAAGAACCCGAAGGTGAGGTCAACATCGCCGTCGTCGGCAAATATGTTGGTTTGCAAGATGCCTACAAATCGCTGCGGGAAGCCTTGGTCCATGGCGGTATCGCCAACAAAGTGAAGGTTAATATCGAGTGGATCGATTCAGAAATATTTGAATCCGAAGATGCGGTCCTGCATCTCGAAGGCGTGAACGGCATTCTGGTGCCTGGGGCTTTTGGCAAACGAGGGGCCGAGGGCAAAATTAAATCGATCACCTTTGCCCGCGAACGGTTGGTACCCTATTTTGGTATTTGTTTTGGCATGCAGATGGCCGTTGTGGAATCCGCCCGAAACCTGGCAGGATTGCCCGATGCCAGCTCGACTGAATTTGAAAAACCATGCTTGCCCTTGGTCGGTTTGATGACTGCGTGGGAACATGATGGCGGGCAAGTGACACGCAGCGCAAGCAGCGATATGGGCGGCACATTGCGCCTTGGTGCCTATGATGCACACCTGACCGAAGGTAGCCAGGTGCAGAAAATCTATGGAGCGACCACAATTTCTGAACGCCATCGCCATCGTTATGAAGTCAATATCAACTATGTCGAGAAACTGGAAGAAACCGGCATGGTCTTTTCCGGCATGTCACCAGACGGTGTGTTGCCAGAAATCGTAGAGATCCCGGAACATCCATGGTTCATTGGCGTACAATTCCATCCAGAACTGAAATCCAGACCCTTGGATCCACACCCTTTGTTTGTATCATTCATCAAAGCGGCGGTTGAACGTTCCCGCCTGGTATAGAGGCCAACATGACAGCCATTATTGATATCATCGGACGCCAGATTTTTGATAGCCGGGGCAACCCGACGGTCGAAGTTGATGTGATTTTGGAAACGGGCGCCATGGGTCGTGCCGCCGTGCCCAGCGGCGCATCCACCGGCGCGCATGAAGCGCATGAGCTTCGTGATGGTGGTGACCGCTATGGTGGCAAGGGCGTGACCAAAGCGGTCGAGGCCATCAATACTGAAATTTTCGAAACGCTGTCCGGGCTGGAAGCCGAAGGCCAACAGGAAATCGACAGCATCATGTGCCAACTTGATGGGACCGAAAACAAGAGCCGCCTGGGGGCGAACGCCATTCTGGGTGTCAGTCTGGCTGTTGCCAAGGCTGCAGCAGATGAATCAGGCCTGCCGCTGTATCGTTATGTGGGCGGTGCCGCTGCCCATGTATTGCCCGTGCCAATGATGAACATCATCAATGGCGGTGAACACGCCGACAACCCCATCGACGTTCAGGAATTCATGATCATGCCCGTATCGGCCACCAGCATTGCAGATGCTGTGCGGATCGGGTCAGAGATATTTCACAATCTCAAAAAACAGCTGTCGGACGCCGGCCACAACACCAATGTCGGTGACGAAGGTGGCTTTGCCCCCAATATAGGCGGTACGGTTGATGCGCTCGATTTCATCATGAAGTCCGTTGAGAGCGCTGGCTTTAAGCCTGGCGAAGACATCATGCTGGCGCTCGACGCCGCCAGTACCGAATTTTACAGCGACGGCAAATACCACCTTAAGGGTGAGGGCAAGGTCCTCGACGCTGGCCAGCTTATTGATTATTGGGGTGACCTTGTCGGTAAATACCCGATCCTATCGATCGAAGACGGCATGGCCGAAGATGATTTCGACGGCTGGATTGCGCTCAATGCAGCCCTGGGTGACAAGGTACAACTGGTAGGGGATGACCTGTTTGTCACCAACCCGGCACGCCTGCGTATAGGGATCGAGCAAAAACAAGCCAATTCCATCCTCATCAAGGTCAACCAGATCGGC
Organism: Alphaproteobacteria bacterium; assembly: GCA_004356955.1. Classification (GTDB taxonomy): domain Bacteria; phylum Pseudomonadota; class Alphaproteobacteria; order SMXS01; family SMXS01; genus SMXS01. The sequence goes on from SMXS01000025.1 coordinate 5,872, forward strand.
ACCCTGTCCGAGACACTTGAGGCCGTAGAAATGGCTCACCGAGCCGGCTTTACATCCGTCATGTCGCACCGTTCCGGCGAAACCGAAGACGCCACCATTGCCGACCTCGCGGTCGCGACAAATTGCGGCCAGATCAAAACCGGTTCATTGTCACGGTCGGACCGCATGGCCAAATACAATCAGCTGATCCGTATTGAAGAAGAACTGGACCAGGTCGCCCGTTATGCCGGGACGTCTATCCTGCGCAGCTAAGTTGACGGGACATTGATGCGGGCAAGCTTATCTGGATTACGGACCATATACAGCGCATCGATCCCCGACTGACCCATGTCACCGGTGACGGCAAAAATGATGTCACCATCAGCAAAGCACAAGGCACCCGGCTGGCCGTTCACCAGCACAAATTGAATGCGCGCTGTTATAGAGGTCTTGCTTGCAATTCCCACAAGAAAGCGGGCCACGCGATCGGCCCCAAAAATAGGATTGAGTGCAGCCAGCACTTTGCCACCACCATCGTTCATTTATGGGTTGTCGCCGCCGCGCGCCGGCCAATCGACCATTTGGTGATGGATTTACCCGGTGTCTTCGCGCCGCCACTGATTATTGGTTATCTCGCCTG
>SMXS01000026.1 GCA_004356955.1 Alphaproteobacteria bacterium
CGATTTTTAGACCCGTCCAGTGGCGACAACTACCAGATCGAAACCGCAATGAGCGCCTTCCAGGCGGGTGGCTTCTTCGGTCGTGGGCCCGGTGAAGGCATCGTCAAGCGTGTGCTGCCAGATGCGCATACGGACTTTATCTTTGCGGTCATTGGCGAGGAATTTGGCCTGTTTGCCTGTCTCGGCCTTGTCTTGATGTTCGGCTTTATCGTCGTGCGCGGATTTTTGTTACTGCTGCGCGAAGAAGACCCGTTTGTCTTCTTGTCTGTGGGCGGATTGCTGGGTCTGTTTGGCCTGCAATCGCTGATCAATATTGGCGTGAACCTGAACCTGTTGCCCGCCAAGGGCATGACGCTGCCCTTCATTAGTTATGGTGGGTCTTCCCTTTTGGCCATGGCCATGGCCATGGGCATGGTTTTGGCGCTGACCCGTCGGCGCAAATACGACCCGGCCTGGGAAGGGAGGTTCCGATGACAAATCAAACCTCTGAAAACATGACAATTGCCCTCGTTGCCGGTGGTACTGGGGGACATATTTTTCCGGCCCTAGCTGTGGCACGCGAATTGGCTCGGCGTGGTATGACGCCGATCTTCCTGACAGATGATCGGGGTCAGGCTTATCTGCGCGACGTGGATGACATAGAAGTGCTTGTCTTGTCAGCGGCTGATCCCAGGGGTGGGACGGCCCGGGCTTTGTTGCAGATGCCCAAGGCGGTCACCCAGGCCAGCAATGTATTAAGCGAAGTCTGCCCGCAAGCTGTGATTGGATTTGGCGGCTATGCCACGTTGGCGGTGATGGTCGCGGCTCGGCTAAAAGGCATCGCGACCTGTCTGCATGAACAGAACGCCATTTTAGGCCGGGTGAACCGGTTGATGGCGCGTTTCACTGGGGCCATTGCCTTGACCTATGAAGAAACAGCGCTGGTGCCCTCAACCGCGATGAAGCGTTGCCGGGTCACAGGCAACCCAGTGCGATCAAACTTTACTGAAAAAATGGCGTCGTCGTCGACGTCACGGGAACGCGACCGAATATTTCGGTTGCTTGTCATTGGCGGTAGCCAGGGAGCAGTGACTTTTAGCGAAGTCGTCCCGGCTGCACTCCAGCTACTGCCAATATCTATTCGGGAACGGGTCCATTTGACCCTGCAATGTCGGGCAGAGACCCTACAAGAAGTCACAAAAAAATGTGACGATGCGGGTATCGATGCTGACCTCAGTGTCTTCTTCGACAATATGGACCAACGCCTGGCTGAAACCGATCTGGTCATCGCTCGGTCAGGGGCCTCTACCATCAGCGAAGTAGAGATCGCCGGTTGCCCGGCCATTTTGGTGCCGTTGCCCTATGCCATGGATGACCATCAGACGGCCAATGTGCAGCCTTTATTGCGAGAAGGTGCGGCCTGGCTGGTGCCGCAGCCTGAGTTCACAGCGCAATCACTGGCAACCAGATTGCAGACATTGATGGAAAATCCTGATCAGTTGCGCGCAGCAGCCCGGGCCATGAAAGCTCGTGCGCGGCCAGATGCCGCCATGCGGGTCGCTGATCTGGTGGCCAAATTAGCGCAGCTTTCCGGTGGGGCAAGCCTGTTCGATCAACCCGAGGACGATGCGCCACACCATATCCATTCCAGCTGGGCGCTTGGGGGCATGATATGATCACGCTTCCCTTTGATATTGGCACCACACATTTTGTGGGTATTGGCGGCATCGGCATGAGCGGCATTGCCGAGGTCATGCATCGCATGGGCTTGTCAGTGCAGGGCAGCGACCAGGCCGAGGGCGCCAATGTGTTGCGCCTGCGTGACATGGGTATCCCGGTATCGGTGGGGCATGCGTCTGAAAATATTGGCGACGCCAGCGCCATCGTCGTGTCCAGTGCCGTCAAAATGAATAACCCGGAACTGCGCGCCGCCACCGATCGAAATGTGCCGGTGCTGCGTCGCGCCGACATGTTGGCCGAACTGATGCGCTATAAATGGTGCATCACCATTGCCGGCACCCACGGCAAAACAACCACCACCGCCATGGTGGCAGCTCTTTTGCGGGCAGACGATCAGGATCCGACCGTGCTCAATGGCGGCATCATGAACGTCTATGGCAGCAATGCCTGGTTGGGTACCGGCGACTGGGTCGTGGCCGAAGCCGATGAATCTGATGGCACTTTTGTCCACCTGCCGGTGGCAGTTGGCGTCATCACCAATATAGACCCGGAACATCTCGATCATTATGGCAGCCAGACCGCGCTCGAGGATGCCTTCATCGAGTTTGCGCGCAATGTCCCTTATTACGGGGCCTTGGTGGTCAATGGCGATCACCCGGGTGTCGCGGCAATCATTGACCGCATTGACCATTGCAAAGTCATTACCTTTGGATTCTCTGAGGGTGTCGATATCAAGGCGTCCGATCTGCGATATGAAGAAGGTGCTGCATGTTTTGATGTGCATCTGGCCGACGAGACCCTGCCAGGTGTTCGCCTGCCAATGGCCGGAAAGTACAATGTTTTAAATGCCCTGGCGGCTTTGGGCGTTGCCCGCCAATTGGGTGTGGGGACAAAAATTATCAGGAGTGGATTGGCCGGGGTCGAAGGCGTGCAGCGTCGATTTACCCATGTGGCCGACGTCGACGGCGTGCATATCATCGACGACTATGCGCATCACCCAGTGGAAATAGAGGCGGTGTTGAGCGCGGCGCGCGAGGCCTACCAAGGTCGGGTCATCGCCGTGGTGCAGCCGCACCGCTATACCCGGCTGCGCGACCTGTTCGACGATTTTTGCCAGTGCTTTGGTGATGCAGACTTAGTGTTGGTGGCCGACGTGTTCGCCGCTGGCGAAGCGCCCATCGAGGGCTTTGATCGTGCCAGTCTGGCCGCAGGTATCCCTGGTGACGTGTTGGAGCTTGCAGACGAAGCAGCGCTGGCGCGCGCCGTTGCCGAGCATGGCCAGCCGGGTGACGTCGTTGTTTGCCTCGGTGCCGGGTCGATTTCAGCCTGGTCGCGCCGATTGCCTGACGCGCTTGCGCGAAAGGCTGGTGCATCATGACGCAGCCATTAATGGACCGCTTGCCACAAATTGAAGGAACTTATGAAGGAAGTGTCTCTCTGGCAGATATGACCTGGTTCCGCGTCGGTGGGCCTGCCGAGGTTTTGTTCAAGCCGGCCAACGAAGATGACCTCGTGCATTTTTTGCAAAACAGGCCAGCTGATGTGCCGGTTTGCGTCATCGGCGTTGGGTCTAACCTGTTGGTGCGTGATGGCGGCATTTCGGGTGTCGTGATCAAGCTGAGCAAAGGGTTCTCTGGTTACCGCATGGATGGCGAAGTGTTGCACGCAGGGGCCGCGACCCCGGACATGAAAATCGCCCTTTCCATGAAGGATGAAGGCATCGCGGGGTTGGAGTTTTTGCGGGGTGTGCCTGGCACGCTTGGTGGGGCTATCCGAATGAATGCCGGTGCCTATGGGTCTGAAATAAAAGACGTTTTCGTTGCCTGTTTTGCAGTCGACATGGCCGGCGAGCGCCATCTGTTTGGCCCTGATGATGTCAAATTCTCGTACCGACATAGCGACATTCCCGAAGGCTGGATCATCACCCGGATCGCCCTGCAAGGCCGTGCAGATGACCCGGCTGCCATTGGTGATCGCATGACCGATATTGCCGACGCGCGGGACCAAAGCCAACCCACCAAGTCCCGCACAGGGGGCAGCACGTTCAAGAACCCTGCCAAAAACGTAACCAGCCAGAAAGCCTGGGAGCTGATCGATCAGGCAGGGTGTCGCGGCCTGGTGATCGGCGATGCCCAAGTATCAAAGCAGCATTGCAACTTTTTGATCAATCTGGGCAATGCCACGGCGTCAGATCTGGAGCAATTGGGCGAAGAAGTTCAAAGGCGCGTCAAAGAAATATCGGGTATCGAGCTGGAATGGGAAATCAGAATTGTTGGCAACAGGGCCCCGGAACAGGTGGCCGCATGAGCAAACATGTTGCTGTCGTGATGGGGGGATGGTCTGCCGAACGGGATGTTTCGCTGGTGACGGGCCATGCTGTTGCTGATGCCCTGGGCCGCCTGAACTATCGCGTTACCGAGATAGATGCAGACCGCAATCTTACCCAGCAGCTGCGCGGTGCCGAACCAGATGTCGCGTTCAATGCGCTGCATGGTCGCTGGGGCGAAGATGGCTGCGTGCAGGGTATCTTCGAGGTGATGAACATCCCCTACACCCATTCGGGCGTCATGGCATCGGCCGTGGCCATGGATAAGCCGATGGCCAAAAAGCTGTTTGAGCGCGTGGGGATCCCGTGCGCCGATCATAAGATTGTCACCCATGCCGAGCTGATGCAGGAAGACCCGCTGCCACGACCCTATGTGGTCAAACCGATTAACGAGGGTTCCAGCGTTGGCGTGCAGATTATCCAGGCTGGAGATAACCAGCCCGTGCCCGTTGATCCCTCCTTTGCCGGTCATGATGTGATGGTCGAACAATATGTTCCGGGCCGCGAATTGGCCTGCGCGGTGATGGGCGGCAAGGCCTTGGGGATCATTGAATTACGGCCGCAACGTGGGTTCTATGATTACGAAGCCAAATACTCAGATGGCATTACCGACCATTTGTTGCCAGCTCCACTGCCCGATGACGTCTATGTCAAAGCGCAAGAATATGCGGCGCTGGCCCATACCGAACTGCAGTGCCGGGGCATCACACGGGTCGACTTTCGCTATGACGATACCAATCACGACCCCGGTGACTTGTTCATGTTGGAAATCAATACCCAGCCTGGGATGACGCCATTGTCGTTGGTGCCAGAAATGGCTGCCTACGAGGGCATGGACTTTGATCAATTGGTCAATTGGATGGTGGAGGATGCGTCATGTCCCCGATAGCCGCCCGCAAATTGCCCGCCGCGCCACCCAAAAGGCGTAAAACAGCCGAGGCACCCGGCGTTCGCACTCAGCGCGATGCGCGCCAGCGGTCATACAATTGGCGTCGGCGTATGATAGTGGGGCGCCGTGTCCTGATGGGCCTGATGGTCGCCGCTGCGGGCTATGGCGGCTGGTTCGTCTGGCAACAAGGACATACCAGCCAGATCGGCATGATCGTCAGCACCATGATGCAGGAAGTGCCGACGATCCCGACATTACGCGTAGCAAAGGTCGAAATCTCGGGTACCGAAAATATATCGCGAGGGACTATTCGTAAAGCGATGGGCGACATCAACGGCATGCCTATCCTGGGCGTACCGCTCGACAATATCCGCGCCGACATCATGGCCTTGGGCTGGGTCGAGGATGCGTCGGTATTACGGACATTGCCGGGCACCATCCGTGTCAGAATTTCGGAACGGCAACCTTATGCCATCTGGCAGTATGAGGGCGTGTTGCGCCTAATCGACCGGACCGGCACAGAAATACTACGACATGATGTGTCGGCTTATGACGGGCTGCCACTGATTGTCGGTCAGGGCGCGCCACAACACGCAGCAATGTTGATGGATGTTTTGCGGCAAGAGCCAGCCTTGTGGTCGCGGGTGCGTGCCATTATTCGCGTGGGCGATCGTCGCTGGGATCTGCAATTCGCCAATGGAATTGAAGTGATGCTGCCCGAGCTGGACGTGGAACAAGCCTGGTTGCTTCTGGCCGAGCTGGAGGCAACCCACGCCATATTATCTCGAGACATTGCGCTGTTGGACATGCGCCTGCCTGATCGCCTGGTGGTGCGACCTGGTGCGCGTAGGTCGCCTTCTCAACAAAACAAGAATGAAAGAATTTAGGCCATGGCAGTAAATGGTAACAGAAATGGATTGATCGCTGCCCTGGATGTGGGGTCCTCTAAGGTGTGCTGTTTTATTGCTCGTGCAGATGTGGATGGCAACCTGACGGTCGAAGGCATCGGCCATCAGTTATCGCGGGGCATAAAGGCCGGCACAGTCATTGATATTGAGGCAGTCGAGGAATCCATTCGCGCAGCAGTCGATGCCGCAGAACGCATGGCCAACGAGACGATCAGCCAAGTCTATCTGAACCTGTCAAACGGACGCCCCCATTCCGACGCTGTGCGGGTCGAAGTCCGTGTGGGCGGTGATCAGGTCACAGAAAACGACATTCGTAATGCTGTGTCCGAGGCGACCAAGCAGTTCAGCCGCCCCGAGCGAGACATTATCCATGCCATTCCGGTGGTGTATTCGGTCGATGGGGCCCAGGGCATTCAGGACCCTCGGGGGATGTATGGCGACAAATTGGGTGTCGATATCCACATCGTCACCACTGAAAAAGGCCCTACCAAAAACCTGCGCCACTGTCTGGAGCGCGGCCATTTGGGCATTGCTGATACCATTGTGTCGCCCTATGCATCTGGCTTGTCTTGCCTCGTCGAGGACGAACGGGACATGGGCGTCACCCTGATCGATATGGGCGGGGGCACCACCACGACAGCCGTCTTTATGGAAGGCGGCCTTGTCTATTCCGACGTCGTGCCAATTGGCGGCCAACATGTCACCAACGACATCTCGAAGGTGTTGTTGGTATCCAAGGGCGATGCAGAGCGCCTGAAAACCTTGTTCGGTAGCGCCATCCGCAGTTCGTCTGACGATAACGAGACTGTCACCATCACACCGGTGGGCGAACATAGTAATGACGATGCCCAGTCGATCCCCCGGTCGATGTTGACGGGGATTATCCAACCGCGTGTCGAAGAAATATTCGAGACTGTTCGCGACCATCTGATCACCAGTGGATACGACCAACTGGCTGGTAAGCGTGTGGTCCTGACAGGGGGTGCCAGTCAGTTACAAGGGGTGACAGAACTGGCCGCTACAATCTTAAACAAACAAGTCCGACCCGGAAAGCCACGCCATATCAAAGGTTTGGCGGAAGCCACGGTCGGGCCCGCATTTGCCACCTGTGCAGGCTTGTTGGCCTACGCAACACAGGGGCAAGCCCATCCGGGCATGTTGAATGCCGCCATGTTGGCTCAGTCAGAGCCAAAAAGCGCCATGGCACGCGTAGGCCGATGGTTGAAGGACAATTTCTAGAAATGTGTATGTCATCAGAAGGAGACCAAAAATGACATTGAACCTCAGTACACCTGAGATCACCGAGCTGAAACCAAAAATTTTGGTGATTGGCATCGGTGGCGCTGGCGGCAATGCCGTCAACAATATGATCCTGGCCGAGTTGGAAGGCGTCGAATTCGTTGTCGCCAATACAGACGCACAGTCACTGGCTAATTCCAAGTCTGATCGTCGTATCCAACTGGGCGCTCAGATAACCCAGGGCCTTGGTGCCGGGGCGCGCCCAGATATTGGTGCCGCTGCAGCGCAAGAAGCCATCGATCAGATCAAGGAACATCTGACGGGGGCCCATATGGCCTTTATCACGGCAGGCATGGGTGGTGGCACCGGCACGGGTGCCGCGCCAGTCGTTGCCAAGCTTGCCCGCGAAATGGGCATTTTGACCGTTGGTGTTGTGACCAAACCTTTCCAGTTCGAAGGGTCACGTCGGATGGCAATAGCCGGTGAAGGGATCGACGAATTGCACAAGCATGTCGACACCCTGATCATCATCCCGAACCAGAACCTGTTCAGCATTGCCAACGAAAAAACGACCTTTGCAGAAGCCTTTGCCATGGCAGACAATGTCCTGCATTCAGGTGTTCGCGGGATCACCGATCTGATGGTGATGCCGGGCCTGATCAATCTGGATTTTGCCGATGTCCGCACGGTTATGATGGAAATGGGCAAAGCAATGATGGGCACTGGCGAGGCCGAAGGCGAAACACGCGCATTGGATGCTGCTGAAGACGCTATCTCTAACCCGCTATTGGACGAAATTTCCATGAAGGGTGCCAAGGGCGTGCTGATCAATATCACCGGTGGTGATGATCTGACTTTGTTCGAAGTGGACGAGGCTGCCAATCGGATTCGCAGCGAAGTTGACCCCGACGCCAATATCATCGTCGGTTCGACTACCACCGAAGCGTTAAACGGGAAAATTCGCGTGTCTGTATTTGCCACTGGCATCGAAGTTGACCCTGCCCTGATCCGGTCCCCATCGACCACAATGACGTCGATGGTCGAAACAAGGCCTGTGCCAGCCCCGGTTGAAGAGCCGTTAACGCTGGCAACACCAGCTGCGGCTATCGCAGACCCTGTCGAAGAGCGCCCGAGCATTTTCGGTGGCCGGGTGGATACTGCACCCAAGTCAACACCCATCGATGAACGGGCTGAATCGCCAGAGACGCCCATGACAGCCACGCGAGGCCCTGGTGATGCCTTTATGGCGCCGCGCCCCATGGAAAAGATCGATGACTACGAGCTAAGCGGTCTTCCTGAAACCACAGCACAACCAGACCCCTTTGCAGAAGCAGCCATGACCAATGGTGCTGCATCAGAGCCTGTCAGGGAAAGTTCAACCCGTGGTCCAAGCCTGTTTCAGCGGATGACAGGGCGCGCTAAAAAGCATGAAAAAGCCGCCCCGACGCCAGAGCCAGAGTTGGTAATGGATGACCCAGCGCCCGCAGAGCCTGTTGAACCGGTCATGGAACAGACAGTCGCCCCTGTTGCACCAGCGCCTGTTGCAGAAGAAGCTGAAGCCCCACTGACCTTGCGCAATGTGCATCCCGCAGATCGCGCCAATGAGCCTCGGAACCCAGATGCCGAAGAAGATCAGATCGACATCCCGGCTTTCTTGCGTCGCCAGGCGAATTAGGGGCCAGTCTTGTGGTGAAACAGGCACAGAAAATTGGCGAAAGCATTGATTGTTGAGCCGACTCACATTAGGTCGTAACAGGCAATGTTTAGTCGAAGGAAAGGATTGCTCTGGTGAGCATGAAGAATGTGACGAAAAAAGATCAGGCTGTGAACAGGGTCTCACATGGCCATAAGACCTCGCGGAGGTTTAGGACGATCTTTGTGATTGCAGCGCTTGCAGTCGCCGTCGCAGGGTGCAGCCGAGACAAGATCAATTACTTCGAAGCCGATGTGCACACCTTGTATAGCAAGGCACATGAATTCATGGCAGCAGGGCAATTTCGCTTTGCTGCCGTGACGTTTGACGAAATCGAACGCCAGCACCCCTATTCAGTTTGGGCGCGGCGGGCGACATTGATGGCGGCCTATAACCATTATCTGTCAAACGATTATGATACAGCTATCCTGGCGGCCCAGCGCTTTCTGGCACTGCATCCTGGCAATCGGGACGCACCCTATGCGTATTACCTGATCGCCAGTTGTTTTTATGAACAGATCGCCGATGTGGCGCGTGACCAGGGATTGACAGAACAGGCGTTGATGTCCTTTCGCGAATTGGTCCGTCGCTATCCGGACTCAGATTATGCCAACGATGCGCGCCTGAAGATCGGCCTCGCGGAGGACCATTTGGCCGGCAAGGAAATGACCGTTGGTCGTTTTTATATGAATGCACAGGAATATCTTGCCGCGGTCAATCGCTTTCAGGTTGTGATTCACAAGTTTCAGACTACCAGTCATGTCCCCGAAGCCCTGCACCGCCTGGTTGAAAATTATGTATCTTTAGGCGTGTTCTCAGAGGCTGAAAAAGCTGCTGCTGTTTTGGGCCACAACTTCCCTGAAAGTGAATGGTACCGACACAGTTACGATCTGCTGGTCAATAAAGGTCTTTCTCCGATCGACGGATAATATCCTCGTTGAGCAGTTCCTTCATCAACAAGCCTTTTCCTGCGCACCGATCCGCCTATAATGAAGTTTGATAGACTGGGAATAGCCCCGGTTTTCATGGTTCAAGTCGCGGCTGTCGGTGAAATCGGGAATGCTCTGTAATCTATCTATCCGCAACATCATATTGATTGACCAGCTAGAGCTGGAGCTCAATGGCGGCCTGTCTGTATTGACCGGCGAGACCGGTGCGGGCAAGTCTATTCTACTTGATGCCCTGGGCCTGGTACTGGGCCGGCGGGCTGAACAGGGCCTGGTGCGCAATGGGTGTGACCAAGGCAGCGTCAGTGCGTCGTTTGTTTTGTCTGGCAACTCTGCGCTGGTGGAATTCCTCTTAGAGCGCGGGGTAGAGCTGGACGGGGACGAATTGATATTGCGCCGAACCATCAAGGCCGAAGGCAAAAGCCGCGCCTTTATCAATGATCAGGCCGTCAGCATTGGCTTGCTGCGAGAGGTTGGCGACGCGCTGGTGGAAGTTCATGGTCAGCATGGTCAACAAGGGCTGATGGACGCCAAGACCCATCGCAATTTATTGGATCTGCATGGCGGATTAGCGGGCCATGCCCAAGATTTGGCGGCCGCCTATGACACATGGCGCAAGCTGGTGACCGATTTGGCCACCATGGAAGCTGCCATGTCCGACGCCCAGGCGGATGATGATTATCTGCGCCATGCTGTGGACGAATTGGAAGCCCTGGCGCCCGTTATTGGTGAAGAAGAACAGCTGTCCGAGGCCCGCACCATGATGATGCACGGCGAACAAATTGCCGAAGAGCTAAGCCAGGCGATGGATAGCCTGACAGCCCATAGGGGTGCTGAAAACAGCGTGCGTACAGCGCTGCGACGGATCGAGCGCATAACGGACAAAGCCCCGGAAAAGCTGGAGCCTGTTGCCAACCAATTGGCCAGCGCATTTGAAGAGCTGTCTCAGGCCATTGCTGATCTAGAGGTGATCCAGCGTGACATCGATTTTGACCCACAGCAGTTGGAAGGCACGGAAGAACGCCTGTTTGCGTTGCGGGCAGCCGCGCGCAAATACAAAGTCCCGGTTGATGGGTTGAACGGCGCACTGGAGCAGATGGTCGCCCAGATTAACGCCATAGAATCTGGCGGGTCAGAGCTCAATGAGCTGCAACAGAGATGCAAAAAGGCGCAGACGCACTATGAAGACTTGGCCCAGGCGCTGAGTGCCGCACGGCAAAAGGCCGCCAAGAGTCTCGACAAGGCCGTTAATGCCGAGCTGCCGTTGTTGAAGCTGGAGAAAGCGACCTTCAAGACAAGCCTGACGCCCTTGGCGCGAGAAAACTGGTCTCGTTCTGGTGCAGACAAAATTGCTTTTGAAGTGTCAACAAATCCGGGTGCTGCTATGGGGGCGTTGTCAAAAATTGCCTCGGGGGGCGAATTGTCTCGCTTTTCGTTGGCCCTGAAGGTTGTGCTGGCCAAGGGTGGGGTGGTGCCCACCATGATATTTGACGAGATTGACCAGGGAATTGGCGGGGCTGTCGCGGATGCGGTGGGCGAGCGGCTATCCCGCCTGGCAGACGCGGCCCAAATTTTGGTTGTCACGCATTCTCCCCAGGTTGCGTCGCGCGGTGCGCATCACTTGCGGGTTGGTAAAGAGGTCGAAGGCGACCTGACCTTCACGCGCGTCAGGCCGCTGAATGGCGACGAGCGATTGGAAGAAATCGCCCGTATGCTGGCCGGGGCAGAGATCACCAATGAAGCCCGCGCGGCGGCTGAAAAATTGATCACCAATGCGGTGCAACCGTGAGCGCAGACCCCGAACACATGACACCCATCAAGGCGGAAGCCGAGCATCGCCGCCTGGTGGACGAAATTACCAAGCATGACGACGCCTATCATGCCAAGGATGCGCCCCTGGTTTCTGACAGCAATTATGACGCCCTTCGAAAACGCTTACTGGTCCTTGAAGAGCATTTTCCAGATCTGGCAACGCTCGACAGTCCCAGCCAGCGTGTGGGCGCGCAAGTCCGGTCGGGTTTTGGTAAAATTGTACATGCCCGCCCCATGCTATCGCTGGCCAATGCCTTTGGCCGCGAAGATATGGACGACTTCATGGATCGTATCCGCCGCTTTTTGGGCAAGGATGCTGAAGGTGTGGTCGAGCTGATTGCCGAACCGAAGATTGACGGGTTGTCGGCCTCATTGCGGTACGAAAAAGGGGTGCTGGTCACCGGTGCAACCAGGGGCGATGGCCAGATTGGTGAAGACATCACGGCCAATCTTCGCACCATCCCGGACATCCCGGACATATTGTTGGAAGACAACCCGCCCGATGTGTTTGAAGTGCGGGGCGAGGTCTATATGTCCAAGGACGCGTTCTTCAGCCTTAACGAAAAGCAAGCGGCTGAAGACAAACAGATATTTGCCAACCCACGTAATGCGGCAGCAGGGTCGTTGCGGCAGCTGGATGTGTCCATCACCACATTACGGCCGCTCAGCTTTTTCGCCTATGCCTGGGGGGAAACGTCGGATTTGCCCTTTAACAAACACTCGGATGGCCTGGCAACGTTAAAAAAATGGGGGTTCTCGACGAATCCGCTGACAAAGGTCTGTGGCGATATCGATGCAGCTATGGCCGCATTTGACAATGTGGGTGCCCAGCGGGCGACGCTGCCCTATGACATTGACGGGGTTGTCTTCAAGATCAATCGGCTGGACTGGCAGGACCGGCTGGGGATGGTCAGCCGGTCCCCGCGTTGGGCCATTGCCCACAAATTCCCGGCTGAACAGGCGCAGACCATCATCAACGAAATTGATATTCAGATCGGCCGTACGGGCACGTTGACGCCGGTGGCCAAGTTGCAACCGGTCAATGTCGGTGGCGTGATGGTGTCGAACGCGACCCTGCATAATCAGGACGAGATCGAACGCAAGGATATCCGTGTTGGCGACACAGTGATCGTACAGC
>SMXS01000027.1 GCA_004356955.1 Alphaproteobacteria bacterium
CAGGCGACAGATTTGTTGCAGGTTTGGGTGCGCGAAAAAGGTGTGCTGCCGATAGAAGAGGCGGTCCGCATGCTGACCACCCGTCCGGCCGAGGTGATGGGCATCAAAGATCGCGGCAGGCTGGCTGAAGGCTGGGCGGCCGATATTGTGGTGTTGGACCCCGATGAAGTCGGGGCCAGCCCGCTACGGCGCGTGCATGATTTCCCCGCTGGTGCAGACCGGTTGATCGCCGATGCCATGGGTATTGACTATGTGATCGTGAATGGCACCATTTTGCGAGACCACGGTGTCGATCAGGTCGGGCCCGATGATGCGTTGCCGGGCAAATTGCTGAGGCATGGACAGGCCTAGTTAATTCGTCCTGCCAACCCGCTCGTCTCGAGTGATCGCGAAGCGATTGTATCGAGAGGCGTGCCGAATTCACGTATCTCGATACAATTTCTCACGATGTTCGAAATCACTCGATACGAACGGTTTTTATGTGCTCGGGTTCACTATCAGTCAAAATCCACAACCAGGCGCATCGGTTCGCCGGCGACATAGTACCCAAAATTCTCCACAAAAAGCGCGTCTCCACGCGCCCAATTGGCATCGGATTCGGCTGAACAGTGTGACGTGATCAGAACCTGGTCATGCTGCCACAGGGGGCTTTCTGCTGGCAGGGGTTCGGTCTCAAACACATCCAGAATGGCTGTGGCGGGTTTGTTTTCCGGCAGGCTGGCCAACAAGGCACTTTCATCCACCAGACCGCCACGACCAACATTCACAAAGATAGACCCTGGCTTCATGTTCGTCAGGAAGTCGGCATTGACCATGTGGCGCGTTTCATCCGTCAGCGGCGTGGCTAATACTACAATGTCGGCATCAGGCAGATATTCGCGAACCTGGTCGGGCCGAATCATCTTGTCGGCGGCTTCCTCTCCGGTCGGGTTTCGGCGGACACCGATGACTTTTGTCTCGAACGCTTTCGCACGCTTTGCTGTGGCGTTGCCGATGGCCCCCATGCCAATGATCAGCCAGGTTTTTCCCCACAAATCACCAAAGTGTAGGCGCTGCCATGTCTTGTTGGCCTGAAGTTCTCGGCATTCATTGGTCTTGCGGATTACTTCCAATACGCGGGCCAAAATAAATTCGGCGATGGAAATTCCCTGTGCGTCGCTGCGGGTCATGATGGTGCCCGTGGCTGCAATGCGTCGGAAGATGTCATGGTCAAAGCCTGCGGCCCCGGACTGAAACCATTGCAATTGCTTGGCATTTTGCAGCAGCCGGAAGGCCTCACGGACTGGACCATGGAGGAACAGTTCGCTTGAAGCCCAGGCAATATCAAACAGGACTTCATCATCAGGTGTTGGTGTGCCATTCGTCATCACCGAACCGTCAGATTGTATCATCACTGGTGTAATATCGCTGCTGATCGCGGCCATTCGTTCAGCGATCCGATCAAACGAGGGTTGGTAGGCGAGTATTTTCATGGCGAGGGTATTCCTGGTGCTGATAGGTGGGTTTGCACTGATAGCAAGGTTTTTTCATTGAATCGAGACGGGTTTAGAGGTTGCGCTTGTTGCCTGTGCTGTTTGGGTGCTAACAATCATGCCAAATGAAATATGTGCTGCGCTGGGACGTGGCTGTTCTATTGGGGACGAAGACCAAAATGACCGAATACAAACAAGCAAAAATTCTCTCTGTCGGGGATAGCACCCGCTATCACGCAGAGCGCACGCCAGACAAGATCGCGACTATTTTTGAAGACCGCGAGGTTAACTATACCGACTATGATCGCTATTGCTCGCAGGTTGCCAATGGTTTGATTGTCTTGGGTGTTAAGCCGCAGGATCGTGTCGCCTTTCTTGGCAAGAACAGCGATTTTCATGCCCAACTTCAATTGGGTACCGCCAAGGCAAATGCAGTGTGGACACCCGTGAACTGGCGCTTGGCTGCCCCGGAAATTCAATACATCGTCGACCATTGTGATGCGCGCATCCTGTTCGTTGGTGAAGACTTTGTGGGGGCCATTAAGTCGATTCGTGATCAGCTGCCCAAGGTTGAACAAATTTTCGTCATGGAAGCCCCGAATGGCGACTGGCCCGGCTATCAAGAGTGGCGTGACAGTCAAGATGACACCGACCCCATGGTGCCCGTCGACCGTCAGGACATCTGTTTCCAGCTTTACACATCGGGTACCACTGGGCGCCCCAAGGGAGTGATGCTGACAAATGAGGGCGTGTTTGCCGGATTTGGTGATGCGCCACCGAGCCAGGAAATTTTGGATATGCTGAAAGGCACTTGGGCCGAGGTGAAGGAAAATGCTGTATCATTGACGATCAGCCCCAATTTCCATCTGTCGGGCAATGGCGCCACGTTCCAGAACGCAAGGGGCGGCGGCACACTGGTCATTCATCCTGATTTTGACCAGGAACGCGTGTTCGAAGCAGTTGCCAAATATCAAATCTCGGGCATGTTTATGGTGCCTGCTGTTCTGAAAATTGTACTGGAACGCACTAAATCGGGAGATGACGGCTTCAAGTCCATCCGCAACATCTCTTATGGTGCGTCGCCCATTCCGTTGGAACTGATGCGCGAAGCGGTTGAAGTACTGGGCTGTCACTTCCTGCAGATGTACGGCATGACCGAAATTGGCGGTGGCGCCTCTATTCTGGACCCGACTGATCATGATATGGAAGGCGGCGAACGCATGAAGTCGTGCGGCAAAGCCATGATGGGTATGGAGATCAAGATCGTTGATCCCGACACCCGTGAGGAACTGCCTGTTCGCACGACAGGTGAAATCGTCATTTTGTCCGGTGGCTTGATGAAGGGTTATTACAAGCAGCCTGAAGAATCCCTCAAGGTCGTTGACGACGAAGGTTGGTACTATTCTGGCGACGCCGGCATGCTTGACGAAGATGGTTACCTGTATATTCAGGATCGCTTGAAGGACATGATCGTGTCCGGTGGTGAAAACATCTATTCTGCCGAAGTTGAAAGTGCGCTGTTTGAACACGAAGCCATTGAAGATGTCTGTGTCATCGGCGTGCCCAGCGAAAAGTGGGGCGAAGAAGTCAAGGCGCTGGCTGTTCTCAAGGAAGGCATGACGCTAAACGCACAGGATCTGATCATGTTCGCGCGCGAACGGATCGCTGGTTTTAAAGTACCTAAAACGGTTGAATTCCGTGACGAATTGCTGCGTAGCGGTATGGGCAAATTGCTCAAAAACGATATGCGCGAACCTTACTGGAAAGGCTATGATCGGCGGGTGGGCTGATCAGCCAACAATTATCCTCGGAGTCCCTAAATTGTGCTGAAGACTGTACCCATCAAGGTTGACGAAATTTACGTCCCAACAGCCCTGCGTAAAGAGCTGGACGAAGACAAGACTGCGCAAGCCGCTGAGGACATGATGGAGGGGGAAGAAGCCAAACCCATTCAAGTCCGCCAGGGCAAGGGGCGCTATGTATTGGTCAAGGGCCTGCACCGGGTCGAGGCAGCCAAGGCGCTGGGCGAAGAGACTATCGAGGGCATCATTGTGGCGGCCCGCAAGCACTAGGGTCAGGATCCTAAGCTTTGCGGGTTAGCCTAGTGGCTGTGTCATCATAATTTGTGTCCGTGATCTGGCTTGCCGCATCAAGCGTTGCCTCCAGTGCCAACAGGACGGCCCCGTGACGGGCTTTGTGATTTTTGACGTTCATCAGAATGCCAAAGTCAGCCCAGTCGCCGTCTGGCGGGGACCCATCAGCCAGTAACATCTCCCGCACTGTTGACGCTGCCTCGGCGACGCTTTCCGGTGATTGGCCTACAATCGTGTTTGCCACGATGGAAGCGGCGGATTGTCCCAATGCGCAGGCATGGATGTCCTGTGCGTAATCGGTAATCACGCCGTCTGCCATGTCCAGATCGACTGTGATTTTACTGCCACAGACAGGTGACACGCGGCTGGCGCTGGCTTGCGGGGCATCCAGCCGACCCGTGCGCGAAATCATGGCCGCGGCGCGCAAGACCTGTTTTGTGTAGAGATCATCAAGCATCCCTAGACCTTTGCACCAAGAGACAGATAATCGACAATAAAATCAGTGACTTCTAAAGAGTTCGACCGCGCCATAATCGGGACCTTTACGCCCTTCAATGCGGGTGCGTCGCTGGCGATGGCGACAATGTTTTCGTCTTCCAGCGACAAAGACTGCCCGTCAAAATCGGGTGGGATGACTTCGATTTTCGGGTGTGCGTCACGCTTGAAGCCCTCTACAAGAACAATATCGATGCCTAAGGGTAAACGCGGCAGCAGGTCATCGAGTTCGGGTTCCGGCTCGTTGATGATTTCATGCATATGGGCCCAACGGGCGCCGGACGAAACAATCACATCCTGGGCGCCGGCTTCGCGGTGCAGATAGCTGTCTTTGCCCGGCTGGTCGATGTCAAAGGCATGATGGGCGTGCTTGACGGTCGCCACGCGAAAGCCGCGCGCCGTAAGCTCGCGCACAAGGGCAACAACGAGGGTTGTTTTGCCGCTGTTCTTCCAGCCAATGATACCCATGACTTTTTGATGCTGATTGTCGCTCATGCGTCTTCTCAACGTCCTTTGCCTGATAACACTTGGGGCCTGATAACACTCTTGGAATGATTTCGGCGCCATCTTAGAGTGTCGGCATGGGAAATAAAGGGTCAAAGCATCACATCAACCGCGACCAGGTGCTGGGCCTGGTTCTGGCTGGCGGTCATTCTCGCCGGATGAAGGGCCCAGACAAGGCTGACATGATCCTTGGCGGAAAGTCCCTTTTAGTTCGTACGACAGACTATATGGCGGCGCAAGTGCACCAGTTGATCGTCAGCAGCAATATCCCGAGACCTGCAATCGATGGACGCGACATTCCCATTATTGCTGACAGCGTGCCCGACAGGCCAGGACCATTGGCGGGCTTGTTGGCTGCGATGGACTGGGCTGCGGGGAATGCGGCTGGCTCGGAATGGGTTTTCTGCGTGTCTGTGGATACGCCTCTGGCCCCCGCTGATTTGTTGGCACAATTGATGGCGGCCTGTCAGCCTGGGGACAAGGCCGTCGTTGCTATGTCTTGCTGCCGGTTGCACCCGACAATTGGTCTGTATCGATTGTCATTGGCCCTGGGCTTGCGGGCGTATCTGGAGGGGGGAGAACGCAAGGCAATTACTTGGGCCCAGTCTATCCCTGCGCGAACGCTCGATTTCGGCACCATGGATCCTGACCCTTTTTTCAACGTCAACACGCCAGAGGATTTCGCGCATCCAGCTATTCAGAATTTGCCAGCCAATCGGAATTTAGAAGACGATTGAGGGTGTTGCTTGTCAAAGGCCCAAGTGTCGCCTAGGCTTTTTCACTGAATTTAATCGCGGCCATGCGGCTAAGGGAGAACATCATGGGAAAGAAACTGATATTGATTGGGCTAGTAGAGCCCGAGACTGAAGACCATATTGCCGCGTTCAACGAGTGGTATATCGGCAATCATGTCGAAGACACCTACAATTGCCCTACCGTGACGGCTGTGACTTGCTACAAAGCAGCCAAAGGATTCATGGGGGATGCACCTGCGGGCTATCTGACAATCTATGAATTTGAAGGCGAAGACGCCGATGCCGCCGAGGCCATATTGGGGGCCTACCAGGCGGATGCCAGCACCTATCCTGACCGGATGGAGCCGAATGGCTCAATGAAGATTATCAGCGCCGGTTGGTATCTTGAAGAAATGTCATTTGGATAATCTTCAATAGGAAGGATAGAATATGGATGTAACAGAAATCACGTCGGGCCTGCGGTTCCCCGAGGGGCCGATCGCGATGCCAGATGGCAGCATCATTTTGGTGGAAATAGAGCGCGGGACGCTGTCGCGCGTTACCACGTCAGGCACGATAGAGGTCATTGCTAACCTGGGCGGCGGCCCCAATGGGGCTGCTGTGGGGCCAGATGGCTGGATATATGTCTGCAACAATGGCGGCTTTGAGTGGAGCGAGTCGCCTGCTGGTGGATTGCGTCCTGGTCATCAGGCCAAGGATTATGAGACCGGCAGTATCCAGCGGGTGAACCCCGATACTGGCGAGTTCCAGACGCTGTATACCCATTGTGGTGATCGCAGGCTGAACGGGCCCAATGACATCGTCTTCGACAAGACCGGGGGCTTTTATTTCACCGATCTGGGCAAAACCCGCGAGCTGGATATGGATATTGGGGCTGTCTATTATGCCCAGCCTGACGGCAGCCAAATCCATGAAATCGTTACCGGTGTGATCACCCCCAACGGGTGCTCGTTGTCGCCGGATGAAGACGTTCTCTATTTTGCTGAAACGCGGACCTGTCGGTTGTGGGCTATGGATATTACCGCCCCTGGTCAGGTGAAACGACTTGTCGGTGCACCCGGACGTATGCTTTATGGATCCAGCGAATACCAGTTCTTTGATTCAATGGCTGTTGATGCAGAGGGTCATGTCTGCGTAGCGACTTTGTTGAATGGCGGGATAACAAGCATCTCGCCGGATGGGTCTGATGTGGCGTTCTTCCCATTTGATGACATCCTGACGACCAATATCTGCTTTGGTGGTGAGGGGTTGGAAACTGCTTATCTAACCCTGTCAACAACGGGCCGTCTGGTTTCCACCAAATGGCAGCGCCCAGGTTTGGCGCTGAATTTCCTTAACAAATAAGGGTTAGCAGCCCCGGTTGCGATTGGACCGCAGGCAATAAAAAAGGCGCGCACCCGACAGGATGCGCGCCTTTGGTTTGTTTAAGACCGCTTAGCGGTAAATCCAAACACCTTGCGCACGACGGTTGCGTTCTTCAAGAACGCCATCCGCAGTGGCAACAAGCTGATCACTTTCGCCACGACCTTCAACCGTAATGGAATTGATCGTTACGCCATTGTTGACCAGTGCGTCACGAACGGCTTCGGCACGGCGGACTGACAATGCTTCATTGTAAGCTGCAGAGCCTGTCGTATCTGTATGGCCGACCATGGCAATACCAGCGGCACCGCTTGCGCGGGCAACGTCAGCAGCGCGACGGATGACTTCAGCCGCGTCAGCTGTGATGGCAGAGCTATCAAGGTCAAAGAAGACCAGGAATGGTTCTGCTTCAGCTGGAAGCGCTGCAACTGGTGGAGGTGGACGAAGAGCTTCGTCAACTTCGGCCAATGCGTCCAGCAGGCCTTGACGGCAGCGGGCAATATCTTGCGGCTGGTAGTTTTCTTCCAACTGCTCCAACCAGCAGTCATACATGACTTGTGCACGGGCAGCAGCAGCGGGTGCTTTATCGCGACCACCTGCGTCCAAAGCAGCAACCAAGCGACGACGAAGCTCATTCGCGCCATCAACTTCACCAGGTGGCAACATACGATCAGCCACCAATTCTGGCAGCACCGTGCTGCCTCCGGCAGCAGCACTCGCGCGACCCGAGAATTGATCACGAGCGACATTGTCAGTGCTGAAATCGCCATAAGGATTTTGTTCTTCCCGTGCAAGTTGGGCGTAACCACCATAAAGCGCGTTATCGAATGCCGATCCACTTGCTGTTGCGCTTTGACCTGCGTTAAAATTATCTAGATTATCTGTTTCGCACGCAGCCAGTGCCAATACGGCAAAACCTGCAATTACGATTCTGGCTATCTGTTTCATAAACCCTCCTACTCATGGTACCCAGCCGATCCAAAAAATAGTATGGCACATAAACTCATTGAATTAAAAGCCTATTTTCTGGTTTACACTGTGCGTCGAATGGCGGGATAAAGTGAAGCTGGACATCTAATTACTGGGCAGGGCACGCAGCGTCTTGCCAAAGGATTTCCGCCATCGTAGGCTCAACAGTCAAGCTTGAAGGTTAATTGGGATCATCCACATATTCAGGCTTTTGGGGAGAGGGCCATATGGCCGAAGAACATACGGCCATTTGCCGTTTTTGCCACTCATTCTGCGGGATACGGGTCACTGTCGAGGGCGGCAGAGTCAACAAGGTAGTTGGTGACAAGCATAACCCGATGTATCACGGATACACCTGTGTAAAGGGTCGGCAGCTGCCGCAACAGCATTACAACCCTGAACGTGTCCTGCATACGATGAAGCGCCAAAACGACGGTCATTTTGCGATCGCCGCAGACCAGGCCCTTGATGAAATGGCGGAAAAACTTTCAGCCATTATAAAAAAACATGGGCCTCGGGCCGTCGCTTTGTACAGCGCGACATATTCTTTCCCATACCCTGCAGGCGGTCTTATGGCGGCATCCTTTATGTCGGCCATCGGGTCACCCATGATGTTTTCTTCGGGCTCTATCGATCAACCGGGCAAGCCTGTGGCCATTGCACTGCACGGTCGATGGGATGCAGGCCCGCAACCCTTTGCCGAGGCAGATACATGGATGCTGGTAGGGGCCAACCCAGTGGTGTCGAAATGGGGTGGCATACCCCAATATAATCCAGCGAAACGACTGCACGATGCGCTGCAACGCGGCATGAAGATGGTGGTCATTGACCCCAGGGTTACAGAATGTGCTGAAAAAGCCCATGTCCATGTGCAATGCAAGCCAGGAGAAGACCCGACTATTCTGGCGGGCATTATCAATATCATCATCCATGAAGACCTCTACGATGCGGACTTTGTTGAGTTGGAAACTGCGGGTTTTGGCGAACTAAAAGAAATCGTTACGAAGTTTACGCCCGACTATGTGGCTCGGCGCGCCGACGTGCCGGTCGAGATTTTGTTGGAGGCTGCGCGCACCTTCGCGGGCGGCACCAAGGGGATGGTCACAGCGGGAACGGGCCCCAATATGGCGCCGCGCGGCACTCTGATGGAATATCTGGTGCTGGTCATCAACACTCTGTGTGGTCGTTGGATGCGGGAAGGCGAGGCCATGCCGAATCCGCTGGCCCTCATGCCGACCTGGCACGGCAAAGCGCAGCCGCAACCAAAACCACCAGCTTGGGGTTTTGGCGAGAAACTGCGGGTCCGCAATCTGACCAACAACGCCGGTGGCCTGACAACCGCGGCCCTGGCAGACGAAATTCTGTTGGAAGGCGAAGGGCAGGTCAAAGCCCTGTTCAGCGTCGGTGGCAACCCGATGGCTGCCTGGCCCGATCAACTGAAGACCTATGAGGCCATGAAGGCGTTAGAGCTGAATGTCGCACTCGACATCAAGATGTCGGCGACGGCCAAGCTGTGTGACTATGTCGTGGGGACAAAATTGGGGTTAGAGACCCCAGCTGTCAGCCAACCAAACGAAACAATCTGGGGTTATGGCGCGTCAACCGGCTTTCCAGAACCGTACGCCATGTACCAACCGACCATTGTTGAGCCACCCAAGGGTTCAGAGGTGTTGGAAGAGTGGGAAGTATTCTATGGCCTGGCCCAGCGCATGGGACTGCAGTTAGAGTTTGCCGGGGTGCTGCTGGATATGGTGAACAAGCCAACGACGGATGATCTGTTCGAATTGATGTGCGCGGGGTCCCGGATCCCCCTGGCAGAGGTCAAGAAGTACCCGCACGGGCATATATTTACCGATGACAGCATCAGGGTTTTACCCCGTGACGAAGATTGTGAAGAAAAGCTGGATATCGGCAACGAATTCATGATCGGAGACCTGCAACAGGTGGTGGCCGAGCCCGTCACGAGCGATGCTGCCTATAGCGATGAGCTTTCGTTCTCGCACCGACTGGTCAGTCGTCGCCTCAATGACGTGTATAATTCTTCCGGCCGGGATATCCCGGCTTTGACCAAGAACCATCGGTACAATCCGGCTTTCATGAATCCGGGCGATATGCAGGCGGCGGGCCTGAGCCATGGGGATGTTGTGCGGATCCAGTCGGATCACGCATCGATACTGGGTATTGTCGAGGAAGCGCCAGATGTGCGTACGGGGGTCATATCGATGGCCCATGCATTTGGCGATGCGCCTGAGTATGACAATCAGCTTATGTATATTGGCAGCAATACGGGTCGCTTGACCAATGTCGAGAAAGATTACGATCCGCGTATCGGCATGCCCAGAATGAGCGCCATTCCAGTTAATTTGGTCAGGGTCGACGGCCCACTTTCAAATCAATAAGGCAATTAAATAGGGGAAATTATGGGGATGTATGAAGATTTCTGTCTGGACGGAAAGGTTGCTGTGGTCACGGGTGGTTCCAAGGGTATTGGCAAGGGCATCGCACTGGCGCTGGCAGAATGTGGTGCCGATATTGTCATCGGCGCTCGGCGCATGCCCGAGGTCGAGGCGACCGCTGAGGAAATCAGGGCGACGGGCGTGCGATGTCTGGGCGTGCCGCTGGATGTCATGAATTTCGACGAGATACCCACCTTGTTGGACCGCGTGGTCGACGAATTTGGCTCGCTGGATATTATGGTCAACAATGCCGGGGGCAATCTGGATCGCGACATGCATCCGTTGCCCGATATTACCGAGCAAAAGTGGGACGAACAAATCGACCTCAATATCAAAACCAAATGGTGGGGCTGCCAACAGGCGGCCAAGCGTATGGGTGAGGGGGGTCGGATCATCAATATATCATCGGTGGCAGCCCACAGCGCCTCGCCGGGCTTTGGCGCTTATTCAGCTGCCAATAATGGGGTAATCGCCATGACGCGGACGTTTGCACGCGAGTTGGCGCCAAAGAAAATCACCGTGAACTGCCTGTGCCCAGGGTTTGTGGTGACTGAAATGCTGCTGGAGACAATGCATGTCAGCCAGGAACAAGCAGATGACATGGCGATGGGGCAGAATCCCCTGGGCCTTGGCTATCCCAGCGATTTAGGAGCTGCGGCCGTATTTTTTGCATCGCCAGCGGCGCATTGGACGACAGGACAAACAATAGACATAGATGGAGGACGCTAGATGGTTGATTTGGCGGGTAAAAACGCGTTGGTAACCGGGGCTGCGCTTGGGATAGGCAATGCCTATGCCCGGGCATTGGCCGCTGAAGGGGTCAATGTCGCAGTATGCGATCGGCTGGAGGAAATCATGGACCTGCCGGCCGAACTAGAGGCCATGGGCGTGAAGTCAGTGGCCTGCATCGCCGATGTTGGCAATCCTGACGACGTGCGCCGTTATGTGGATGAAGCCATCGCGGCCCTGGGTAGCATTGATATCTTGATCAACAATGCGGGCGAGATCTGGCCCACCCTGGTGGATGACGATATTGATAAATCGATTGCAGACTATGACGGAATTATCGGCACCAACCTGAAGGGCGAATATCTGATGGGACGTGCTGTGATCACCCAGATGCTAAAACAGGGTACAGGTGGTGATATTGTCAACATCGACACAGACCATATGGTCACCTGCGGGTCGCCGGTCGAGCTGTGTCCACATCTGGAAACCTGCCCCTGGGGCGATACGCCACGGGTCACTGGCGGTGGTGATGTGATGGATTTGTATGACGCCTCCAAATGGGGGCTCAACGGCCTGATGTTTGCCTGGGCCAAGGCGTTGAAGCCGAATGGAATTCGGGTCAATGCCATGTGTATGGGGGCTACAGATTCCCATATGATCCGCGGATTTTTCAATTATGCCCATGATGAAGAGGATCATAATCCGGAAGCCAAAGCAGACATCGATACCTGGATGACCAAAGAAGATTCCGCCCAGGTCGTCATCGACTTGCTGAAAGAAGGGCCCGATGGACGCACGGCGAACACCCTGAACTTGTGTATCGGTCGGCCGACTATTTTAGAACCCGCTCTACCCCATATCTATATTACCGAGGAGGAAATCAATGGCACGGCTTGATGGAAAGGTCGCCATTGTCAGTGGCGCAGCACAAGGATTGGGCGAGGCCTATGCACGGGCTCTGGCAGAAAATGGTGCCAGCGTTGTGGCCTTTGATGTGCAGGCCAGTATCGCTGAGGTCGCCGCCAGTATTGCGGCTGACACAGGCCAACGGGTCGAAGGCGTGGTCGCTGATGTTTCGTTGAAAGAAGATTGCCAGCGGATTGTGAATGACACGGTCGCCAATTTTGGCGGGTTTGACATCTTGATCAACAATGCCGGCACCTGGAAGGAAACGCCCGTTGATTCTTCTTGGGAACAGACGGTTGCAGATTGGGACTTCATCATGGACACAAACCTTAAGGGCGTGTTGATGCTGTCACGTTTGGCAGTGCCAAAACTGCGGGAACGGGGGGGCGGCGATATCGTCAATATCTCGACCTATTATGTGCTGCCAGCACGATCGAATGGGACCAATCAGGCCCATACGGACCTTTACAATGCGTCAAAATGGGCGCTGAACGGGTTCACTGACGCGTGGGCGAAATCTTTGGCAAAGGACAACATTCGGGTCAACGGCCAATGCATGGGGGCCACGGACACGCCCATGTTGCGCGGTCTGTTTGATGACAATCAACTGCCGCCTGATATGGCTGCTGTCGTGATGCAGCCTGCTGATATTGCCCAGCAAATGATCGATCTGATTAATGATGGCAGGTCAGGCGAAAATATCGGTGCCTGGGTCGGATATCCCATCGAATTGCCACCAACACCTGCAGCGCATCGGTTGGTGTCGGGTTAGACTAGCCGCCGAGCACAAGACTATTGCTGATTGTGGGGAACAGAATTTTTTCTATGAGACCATTATAAAACGAAAACACTTTGGCTTCGTAGCTTAGATTCTGGAACTGAACCGTCACCAATGCCATTATAGCGTCATCATCTTCGTCTGGCGAAAGACCCGTTGGTTCGAATATCAGCACCACATTGCTTGTGGTCAATCGTGGAAAAATGGCTTGCGCTTCGTTGAAACCGGAAATCAAATTTGTCCATCTGGATATACTTGATCCATTGCTGCATTCGACGGCCAGAAAAGTATAACTGCAGGTCGTCGAAGAATCTGAACTGATGCCCGAGAGGTCTTCAGATGAAAGGGAAATCGCCACTGAACGCGTAAAAATACGCAAGGCTTCTGACGCCTGCTGGCGATCCATTAATGCCAGTGCGAATTCGAGAATTCCAAAGGATAACAGGAGCAATACAGGCAAGACCAAACCAAAACTAACGGCGGCTTCGCCTTTTTGGTTGCGCCAGATACTGCGTCTAGGCACGGGACTTGTGCTCTTACAATGCAAGAGATGCTTGTTCATGGCTTACCTCGATAAATTGAGTGGGAACGTTCAATAGTTCCCAAAGCTGGTTTGTTAAGGGAGAGAATGGGACTTGGGCTTCCAGCTTTATGACAGATACCGTGACGCTGCCGACGTCCCGGTCTGTCACTGTGATAGTAAACGTTGCGCCGTCGGCTTCCCAGTTTGATGCAGACACGCCCAATGCCCCGTCCATGCTGGCTGATTTCACAAGGTTTTCTGTTATTGTTTTAGCATCTGCCGACATCGGCAATTCCACACGAGACGCGTAGGTTGCGCCGGCCCGTAGTCCGCGTTCTAACGCCGACGCCTGATAAAAGGCATAGCCTATTTCAGTAATGCCGGCGAACATCACCATCAAGATCGGCATCAGCAATGCCATCTCGACGGCGGCGTTGCCGCGTCGATTTGTCCATAATCTATTCAATAATATGTGCGTCATAGTGAAAACTCATACTCTCATCTGGCGTCAATCGCCCCATTATCTCGCCATAGATTGATGTATCTGGTGGATCTCCAACGGGCTCTGTTATGAAAACTTCAATATAGTTGCCATTGGTTGAATAGTCGCCCCTGCCGCGGACTTCGTCGGCAACGCATTGCAGGACGGCGACCTGCATGACCCGTCGTACGGCGCCATTGGATGCGGGCGTCCAATCCGGGCTGCCGTCCTTGGGCAATCCGGCCAAAGTCAAATCAGGCGTTATGACGGAATAACCTGGGCATCCGGCGCCGGGGCATCCACCGCCTGGGACCGGATAGATCGTCAGCTTGCCGTGGGCTGCATATGGCTCGCCTAACTCGTACAAATAGGTTTGATACCTGGTGGCATTTGAAAGGTCGGGAGGGAGTGATTTCCCGTAGTGTTGGGCGGCCCAATAGTCGCCGCGGTCCCAGTCATCCTTACCTAGGCGGTCGTTAAACCCGGAAAAGTGAGAGTCAGATTCGTCGAATACGCGGTCGCGCGGGTAAGTCTGAACATTGGGGGCTGGGGTGTAATAGCCCGAGTCATTGAAGCGGGCATTGATACCGTTTTTAACCCGGTTGGCCATGGTGCCAGGTTCGGTCGTGACAATAGTATTGACGCAGCCTGGAGGCTCGACATCGGCCAACGACCGTTCCAGATTATTTGCCCCGGAACCATAGCCGGATTCCAGGAGCCCAAAATTTCCGGGTGCCCAGAATGAATTACCCCCTTGGGGGAATTTGACCATCAGTTGTCGACCAACCATGGCGTCATCCATAACATCTTCACCATCGATTTCAGTAAGGTCGCATACCATCAGGGGCGGCGCATGGCACATTGTAGGTGCGTATTGCGCGACGGCGGATGCGGTAATAGATTTGGATGACGCGACGGACTGATTAATCAACATGCTTAAGAATGGCGTAAAGAAAAAATCCACCAACTTTGGTTGCATGATGACTTCAATGACCTTGGCGTCAAAGTCTGTCGTTGCCGAGGTTTTAGTGGGCGAATATTCGCTGTAGAAATTCACGGTCGATACGGGCAGGGTGCCACCACCTGAGAAAATGTTGGATTCATCGGTCGTTGCATTGCTGGCGACATCACTCGCACGTTGCATGGCACCCGTAGACCCATCCAGGTGCACAGCACCTGCCGTGGCACCCGCATCCGCGCGATGCTGCATCTGCGCCTTGAGAGTGACCAGCCGACCTAAATCGATTGATATACTGCCTGCTGACATAGCCAGCATCGAGAAAAAGGCTACATAGATGGCAACGCCACCAGATTTGTCTTTGCGAAATTTTTGCAACATAGGCACACCTAATTCGTTGCTATGTACCGCTCAATCACCAGCGGGCTATAGAGTTTTGGTTATGTTTGCCAGTATGAGCGAGATGGCTGGCGCAATGAGTGAAAGAGAGGCGATCACCAGCAACGCAACCAAGGACGCGATCAGCGCATATTCGATCATCGTAGCGCCATCGTCGTTTTGAGCGAGTGCAGCCAATGTCACGCCCTTACCTTTATTTACAACAGCCATATGACATCCGATATTCTGACATTAACAATCCGATACAAGGCCATTTTCTAAGTAATTACGTAGTAAATCAAATAAATTATTTTCAGAGTAATAAATATAAAAGTTGAAATATTGTAAATGTTATAAACATAATATGTATTATGGAATTCCTAATTAACCAGATTGTAGCATTACCGCTGGATAATTATTTTATAATTGAAGGGTTTGCATAGTAATTGTCGCTATTTATTGGCGTTAGTGGGCCAATTATCTCGCCGTATATTTGAGAATTCGGTGGCCCGCCGGCCTCCTCCGTTACAAATGCATTAATATACTTGCCATAAGTTGGATAAGTCCCCCGACCTCGAACGTTGTCTGATACGCATTGCAATATCGCGACTGTGATAACCCGCCGCAGGGCACCGTTGGACGCCACGCTGCCATCGGATGACCCATCTGCAGGCAGATCCGCCCCCGACGGTGTTACTCTTGTATATCCATCAGGAACTTCGCTGCTGACAGGGTAGACCGTTTTCATCCCATCTCGGTCAAAAGTTTCCCCAATTTCATATAAGTAAACTTGGTATCTGGAGGCGTCATCAAGCGCGTTGGGTAGTTGGTCGCTATCGTGATTGTCTCGCCAGTAGCCTTCAGAATCCCAGTCACCACTGCCATAGTAGACATCTGAATCAGCAGACGAAGACCCGCTGTTCCCATTGCCGCTGTTCCCGTTTCCGCTATTACCATTCCCGCTGCTGCTTGACGACGTCTCAAAGGCCGTGTCACGAGGGTAGTTTTGTACATTGGGGGCTCGCCATGGGTGACTTGACCCATTGAAGCGGGCATTCATGCCCCATTCTACCTTGCGCGCCATGTTGCCGGGTTCGGTTGTCACTTCGTTAGAAGAACATCCGGGCGGTTCTACATCAGCCAATGCCTGTTCAACGTTGTTGGCACCGGGGCCATATCCGGTTTCCAACACGCCGAAATTACCAGGTGCTAATTGAGAATTACCTTGTCCTGCTTTTAGCAACATCTGTATGCCAGCATTGTCGGAGTCCATGACGTCAAGGCCGCCAGTTTCCGTGGGGTCGCAAGTCATCAAAGGGGGGCATGACACATCAGCGGATTGGCCTGGGCCACAGATGTTGCGGTGATACTCTTCGAATTATTGGAAAATTGACCTACGAGCAGGCTGAAGAATGGTGTGAAGAAAAAATCCACCAATTGCGGCGACATCACGACTTCAACAATATTGGCGTCATCGTCCCCCGTTGCAGCGACATTGGGGTCGAAGGCGCTATAAAAATTCACTGAAGAGACGACCAGCAGACTGCCCGAACTGCCAATACTGGAAGAATCTGTTGAGGAGTTTTTGGCGACATCTGTTGCGCGGGTTCGTGCGCCAGTGGTGCCGTCGAGATAAACGGCTGCGGCTGTTGCACCTGCGTCTGCACGATGCTGCATCTGTGCCTTCAGCGTCACAAGGCGACCTAAATCAATAGAGATGCTCCCTGCAGACATGACCAACATCGAAAAGAATGCTGCATATATTGCGACACCACCTCGTTGGTTTTTCTGTATTCGGCGCAAAACGCTCACACCATCACCTCAATACTCAAAAAAATATACCCCAAAATCAATTCAGTGGCCTGACTCTATTCTATGCCAGTACTATCTTTACTGTCTTTCCACTGTCGTCAGCATCATATCAAAAATAATTATGAATTTGTAATACTTTCTATTACTGATTCAACTTAATTTGCTTTTAAGTACTACTTACAAATAGACTGAATCTATACTATGATATCGCTTATCGTAGAATTGACGCCCCTTAGACAAAAAGCGGTGTGAATCAGCCAGTTATGGGATCTCACGATGATAAATAGGGTGACGATATGACAAGTAGTATCAAAATAAAAAGTGGTGCGAATAGTTTGGCCGTCAGTGTCATCGCCCTGGGCGTATTGTCGGGGTGTAGCAGTACTGGAAACAGCAATTACCTGGCACATGCCAGTGATACCCCTGACGTCATGCTAAAGTTCGCCCAGATCAGTGACGAGACCGGCAATTATGGCCTGGCTATCGACTATTATGCGCGGGTGATAGCCAGAGGCGGCGCCAGTGAAGGCATTTGGGCGCGCCGGGGTGAGTTGTTGTTGGAGTTGGGCGCCGTCAAGAACGCTCGCGCCCACTATGAAGCCGCTATTCTTGCCGGCTATGACACGCCGGAAATTCGACGCGGTTATGGTCGGTCTCTGGTTCGGGTGAACCAGCCAAAAAAGGCCTTAGCGCAATTTGACCTGGTGCTGCAGGAAGAACCCAAAAACACCAAGGCAATGAATGGACGCGGCGTGGCTCTTGATATGATGGGGCGTCATGTAGACGCGCAGGACCAGTATTTGGCTGTACAGGAAGTTGCACCCAACGATCTGTCGGTTCAGAACAATCTAGCGCTTTCATACACGCTTGCCGGCAATGCACTTTCTGCAATTGTTATGCTGGAAGATATCTATCTTTCGGGACAATCCAACAAACAACATCGCCAGAACCTGGCATTGCTTTACGGCTTGACCGGGCAGACAGACAAGGCAATCGCTTTGTCGCATAAAGACCTTCGGCCAGAGCTCGTGGGCAAAAACATCGCAGCTTATGCGACTCTGAGCCAAAGTTATGCCAAAGCCCAATCTGCCAAAGTTATTGCGTCGGCAACTGTTGTGCCAACTGTGGCGGCAGATGTAGTGGCTGTTGGTGATGTGGTCGCCAAACCTGTCGCAGCGCCCATGGATTTCGTTCTTTTGCCCCCTATTGATGGCAGTTGGTCGTCCAACGCGCTGCCCGCAACAATACAGACGGTCAAACAGCCGGCAGTTGTGACTGTCGAGTTGTCCTCAAGGGTCCAAGTAGAGGCCGTGACTGACGTGACCTTGTTGCCTTTGCAAGCAGAACCTGAAATGCGGGTGGCTTTGGTGATCGATAAAAATAACCCTGATGCGAATACCATCAAGAATGTAGACCAAGGCGCATCCATTCGATCTGTCGTCGTCGATGGTCATACAGACCAGGCCGTTGGCCAGCTTGTCCAAGTGGCAAACCTGCCCCTGATGGCCGTTAAGCCAGAATTTGGCGTAGCGCCTGTTGTGCCAGCAGAACAGGTCTTCCACCCTTTCATGCAAGTTGCTGGGTACTTTCAGAACGATATATCGCAAGACAAGCCGCAGTCTGTAGTGCGTCGCGTCAAAGCGCCTGATATAGAGCCATCGTATAAAAGCCTGGCTGGCCTGGAACTGGCCTTGATGATGGCGGATCTGGATGCCTTTGGTAATCCGCTACGGATATTGCCATCCTCCCCTGTCGAGACTGACCCAATCAGTGATGTGGGTGCCGTTCGTCAGGCCGCAGCCAAGGCCTGGCGTATATAGGCTTCATTTACCGATAAGGTATGTTGAACTGCATGCCAAAAAAATGGGCCCTTCAGTAGGGGCCCACTTTTGTAAGCTTAGATGTAGTGGTCTTAAAACGAGTTCATTGTTTGGATAATGGCGGGGCCCAATAGCACGGCGAACAGGCAGGGAAAGATCAGGCCAATCATGGGGATGGTCAACGTAGCCGGCAATTTTGCGGCCTTTTCCTCTGCCCTAAGCAAACGACTATCGCGAAAATCGGATGCCAGAATACGGAAGGATTGTGCCAAAGGCGTACCATACCGTTCCGTCTGATTAAGCGTGCTGACCACAGATTCGATGGCCTGCACATTGGTACGCCTTGTCAAATTATTCAAAGCTTCGCTACGTTCTGGCAAGATCGCCATTTCAACAGATGTCAGACTTAGCTCATCGGACATTTCCCGGCTGGATGAAGCCATTTCAGCGGCGACACGTTCAAAGGTCGCATCAAGCGCCAAACCCGCTTCTGTACAGATGACCATCAGATCGAGTGCATCTGGCAGCGCGCCCTGGATCTTCTTTTGTCTGCCACGTCCCAAAAAGCCTAGGATCAAATCGGGTAGCCCGATACCCGCCAATACCGTGAAGACCAACAAGACTATCAATAGCAACGGGTTTAGGTCCTGCAGCGTTGGGGTAACATAGTACAGGATAAATCCACCTACTGTCGTA
Source organism: Alphaproteobacteria bacterium (assembly GCA_004356955.1). Classification (GTDB taxonomy): domain Bacteria; phylum Pseudomonadota; class Alphaproteobacteria; order SMXS01; family SMXS01; genus SMXS01. Next base: position 19,188 of record SMXS01000027.1, read on the forward strand.
ATCAGCGGCCCGATGAACTTGGCAAGAACGTACAGACCGACGGCTTCATTTGACCGAAAGCCGGCCACGGCCAACAACATTCTAATGTTTGCCGTCTGTTCTTTCCGTTTGGCCCGCATGCTCGCTGCCAGGTTGCTCAGACGGTTCTTGCGGGCCAAGGTAACCCGCTGTTTCTTTTTCTGGGTTGGTTGTTGAGCCAAAACTATGCGTTTGTGTTCACGAATGGCCTTGGCTCTGGCAGCAACGCTGTCTTTTTCAATAACGGCGAACCAGACAAACATGACAATGCCAAAGACGACAAGGCCTGAGCCGATGGGGATGATTTCAGACCATCCCATGCCGAAAAGGACTACGGAATTGGTCATATCTGGAACCTCACCATCTTGGCCATGATCGCAAAGCCCAATAACATGCTCGCCCCCCCGACCATACTGACAATCTGCCCGGTTTCGTCTTTATACAGCACACTTACATATTCTGGATTCATAAAGACCAGAACCAAAATAACCAGGAAGGGAAGTGCGCCAATGATCAAGGCTGAAGATCGGGCTTCCGAGGTCAGGGCTCTGACTTTTAAAAACATTTGGTTACGCTGGCGTAGCAACCGCGACAGGTTGCCTAAAGCCTCTGTCAAATTACCGCCGGTTTCTTTCTGAATTGCCAGAGCAATCGACAAAAAGGCAAAATCTGGCGCTGCAACGCGTTTGACGGATCGTGCAAGCGCGTCTTCCAATGGCACGCCGATGGCAATCTGATCAGCAATCTTTTTGAACTCTTCAGAGATTGGCCCGGTCAGGTCTGTCGATACGGAATGGATGCCCTCGGCAACAGGCAGGCCAGACCGAACATTGCGGACAATCAGATCAATAGCATCAGGCAAGGCGCTGTTAAACGCTTTGATCCGCTTTTTACCACGCATCGAAATGACCAGGGTCGGGACCGCCAGGCCCAGTGCAATACCAGCAGAAATAGAGACCAAAGGGGGCAAGGACAGAAGATTCATGAAAATCATCGTGAAGAGGATGCACAAAGCGGCGAGAACAAGGAACACTACGGAAAGATTGATGTCAAAGCCGGCCCGTTCAACGCGCAGTCGCATCAGATCAGCATTGGGAAGTAATTGCTTAATTTTCTGATCAAGCGACACCGAAACTGTCTTACCCTTGCTGGCGGCGAGATTAGGGGAATTTCCCTTGGGACCTGCTGGGACTGAATTTGGGTCCGTTAACCGTTTGATCCGTGCTTCCATGCGGCGTTCATCCGTAGAACCATAGATCATGAAAACTGATGTGGTGGTTATCAGGATGATCGCCGATACAAGAATGATGATTAATATGCCGCTCATTGTGCGTTGCCTCCGATCGCTTCCATCAACGGTTTGTCTAGTCCGAAATACGCCGCATTCGGCAAGAAATGCGGACGTAAGCCTGAGCCAACAAATTCGCCGTCCAGTTTGCCATCTGCTGTTTCGCCCCGAAACTCATAGGTGAACAGGTCTTGTGCCAAAATGATATCCCCTTCGACGCCCACGACTTCTGTCACATGGGTGACCCGACGGATGCCATCGCGCATGCGCGCAATTTGGATGACCATATCAATGGCGTTTACGATTTGGGTGCGCAGCGCGCGCTCTGCCAAATTAAACCCACCCATGGACACCATATTTTCAAGGCGGGTCAGCGCTTCTCGAGGTGTATTGGCATGAATAGTGCTCAAAGAGCCATCATGACCCGTGTTCATGGCCTGCAACATGTCGATGGCCTCGGAGCCGCGGATTTCCCCCAGGATGATCCTGTCAGGGCGCATACGCAGCGAATTTCTCACGAGATCACGCATGGTAATCTCGCCCTTGCCTTCAATATTGGGTGGGCGTGTCTCCAGCCGGACAACATGAGGCTGCTGCAATTGCAACTCGGCTGCATCTTCAATTGTTACGATACGTTCGCCAGGATCAATCATCCGCGACAGGGCGTTCAACAAGGTGGTTTTACCCGAGCCAGTCCCGCCTGAGATCAAGATGTTAAGCCGGGATGCCGCAGCAATCTTCAGCACTGTTGCCAACGGCTCAGAAATATTTTGTTGCCGTGTCATCACTTCAAGGGTGATTTTTTGCTTGGCAAATTTACGAATGGAAATTGATGGTCCATCCAAGGCAAGGGGCGGAATTATGATATTGACACGACTGCCATCGGGCAGGCGGGCATCGACCAGAGGCACAGATTCATCGATACGACGACCGACGCGGCTAACGATACGTTGCGCTACATTCAGGACGTGAGAATTATTGCGAAAACGAACGTCTGACAGTTCCAGTTTGCCGTTTCGTTCGATATAGACCTGGTCAGGTCCATTGACCATGATGTCAGTAATGCTTTCGTCATCCAAAAGGGGTTCCAGTGGCCCAAAGCCGATCATTTCGTCGACGAGTTTTTTGGTGACTTCTTGTGTTTCGCGCTGACTGAGCACGATCCGTTTTTCAATCAGGATCTCGTTGACCATCGTGGCCAATTCCGTTTCCAGCTCTTGGCGAGACATTTGGACCGCAGCCCCGGCGTCAATACGCTCAACAACCTCAGCGAGGATTTCTTCGCGGCGCGCGCTCTGCGCACGCAAATTTTGTTCTTTGGCCAGGTTTTGGTCGGAATTTCGCTCAATTTCGTCTGCGTCCACGCCCGCGACAGCCATCGATGACCCGTTGGGCCCACCTGGTTTCGAAGATTCTGCAAGTTTCGTTGCCTGAGAGCCAAATTTTGACCCTGAAGTTGATTTTGTTCCTGCTGAGCGTTGGCCAAACATTTAGTTACCCCTTGCGAGAAAACGAAGCCAAGAAGCCTTTCTTCGAGGCCTTCTTGGTATCCTTATCCAGTCCGATAAAGTGTTCCGAAATCTGTTTTAATACTTTGCCGACATTGCCCTTGCCGCCGATGATTGGTTCGCCCAAATTGGCGGCCTTCAGCACGGTGTTTGCCTCAAAGGGGACTTGGAAATCTAGCTTTCGACCGGCCCCTTTTTCGAACTCGGCGATTGGAATTTCTGCGCGCGGATTTTCGCCAACTTTGTTTGCAATCAGACCAATCTGGCAGCCTGGGTTCGTTTCTTTGACATATTTGATGAGTCGCGCGGTATCGCGCATGCCGGTCAAAGAAAGATCGGTAACGATGAGGATAAGTCCCGATATTTGCAACGTGCGACGAACCAGTTCGTTAATCGTCTGCGGCACATCCACGATTACATAGTGGAACTGGGTTTTTAGTTCGCCTAACAGTGTATCAACAGCTTCTCGATTATTGCTAATCGCCTCGTCCAATCCTTCTTCACCGCCCACGACATACAGTCGATCGGCCGCCTGACTGGTAACACGCTCAAGAAACAAACTATCAATACGTTCTGGTTGAGCCAAAGCATCAGCCAGACCACCTCGGGCATCGGCCCCCAATATAAGGGCGAGATCGCCAAAATGAGTATCGAGATCTACCAACACAACCCTTTTGTTGGTTTCGTCCGCAATAATCGCGCCCATATTTGCGGCAATGGTGCTTGAACCGGCACCACCGCGGCTGTGAATGACCGACACAATCTTACCGGTCCTCCCCATGATCGAAAGGCCGCTGCCGCCATCATCCAGGGCACTGATACAGGCCATGACCTGATCTTGTGTGAGGGGCTTCACCATGTAGTCGGCGGCACCAATGCTTAACAGGTCCCGAAACAAGGCGACGTCATTGTTGTCACCCAGAACGATAAGACGGGTGCCCAGTTCGCATACTTCACTCAGGGCGACAATTTCCTCGACGGGCGACTCGACGCCCTCAATGTCGACAATCAGCAGTCCCGGCGAGCGAACCTCATTCAAATATGAGCGAGCTTCCTGAACTGTACCGTTTCTGATTGTTTCTGAGGGCAGCAAAAGCGCTTCTGTGACGTCTTGCATCAATTTGTAGGAGCGATCATCGACAACAAACGCCATGAAGGGTTGTCTGTCGGTGGCCGTTTGCTCTGAGATATTACTAACCATTTGCATTTCTATTCGCCAGTTGTCGAAAGGTCTTCGACATTAAGGGGCGGAATTGTCCCCTCGCCATGCCGGCGTACGCCAAGCGCCTCGCGTTCACCCGATGCGAAACCAAACGTCCGGCCGCCAACGAGGTCGCGTGGGTCGGCAATCATTTGCCCCAGATTATAGGCGTTACTGCAACCAAGCTTTCTCGTTTGCGTAGGCTCATTTTCCCAATCGTTCCCCAGGTTAACATCAACCACGCCGCAGGCCGGGCTGATAATAGTGTAACGGCGAACGACCAATTCTAGCGTGTTGTCATAGTCTGGTAAATGGACCAATTGGATGCGTTCGGCGTAAACACCCTGGCTGATGAAGCTACGTCGCAGATCTCGGGCGATCTGGTTGTTTCGCCCCATCTGCAATTGATCGTTTGTCGAATAGGCTGTTCGGATTTCGTAGTGGTCGCCGCGGTCTCTGCCGATGCTGGCAAGGAAGCCGGAAAGGTCA
>SMXS01000028.1 GCA_004356955.1 Alphaproteobacteria bacterium
AAAAGCCTGGCCCCCTTGGCTAAAAGCCCATCTGCCTTGGCCAAAAGCCCATCTGCCTTGGCCAAAAGAACGATGAGCCGCCTTGTGGCATTAAAGTTGCTGGTCGCTGTGCTGGTTTTAGGTGTTAGCGCTGTCGCTACGACCAACAGCTATGCCCATCCAGCGCCGGATGGTTTCGCTGACCTGGCGGAATCATTGTTGCCATCGGTAGTCAACATTGCGTCCACTTTTGAAATCAAGCCCCGACTGGGTGCGCAGGATGGCGGGCCAGGCGTGCCCCCGTGGTTCGATCCATTTGGTATGTTTGGCGGCCAAGGCCGAGGCCAGCAGCCACGTGAAACCAAGGCAGGCGGATCGGGCTTTATCATCGATGAAACTGGCATCATCATCACCAACCACCATGTCATCGACAATGCCGACAAAGTTGTTGTCACCCTGAGCGACGGGACCGAACTGGAAGCGGAAGTCTTGGGCGCCGATGCCCGCACCGATATTGCCGTCCTGAAGGTCGACCCTGATGGGCTGCTACCAGCGGTAAAGTTGGCTAATTCCGATTTGGTGCGTGTGGGGGAATGGGTGATCGCTGTTGGCAACCCATTTGGTCTGGGCGGTACAGTGACTGCAGGCATTGTTTCGGCCTTGGGCCGCGATATTGGGGCCGGTTATTATGATGACTTCATCCAGACCGATGCACCCATTAACCAGGGCAACTCTGGCGGCCCGCTGTTTAATATGGCCGGTGAAGTGATCGGCATAAACAGTGTGATTATCTCTCGGGGTGGTGGCAATGTGGGGATTGGCTTCTCGATCCCCTCTAACTTGGCGCAGCGTGTTGTCGCTGATTTGCGAGAACATGGGCGCGTGCAACGTGGCTGGCTGGGCGTTGGTATCCAGTCTGTGGACGAAGAAATTGCTGCGAGCCTGGGCCTGGATGAAGCCGAAGGTGTGATGATCTCAAATGTCATGGAAGGCTATCCGGCCGAAGAAGCTGGTGTGCTAAGTGGCGACGTGATCCTGAAGTTTGACGACAAAGACACACCAGATACTCGTACTTTGTTGCGGGCTGTATCAGATACACCGGCGGGACAAGAAGTTGATATGGTCGTCTGGCGCGATGGCGACACAAAGACTTTGCAGGTCACCGTTGGCGAAATGCCAGATGACATCGACGAGCCATCTTCTGTCGCCAGCAACGGTAAAAGCGATCTTGAAGACGACACGCTGGATGCCTTGGGCATGATGATCATCACAATGACCGATGAAATGCGGTCCCGATTCAATATCCCCGACGAAGCCTCGGGTGTCATCGTTGCCCAGGTGCGTCGCTCCAGTGATGCGGCCACCAAGGGTTTGCGTCGTGGTGACTTGATTGTTCGGATCGGCGGTCAGGCAGTTGAGGACCTTGACGATATCTCACAAGGCATCGAAAAGGCCAAAGCGGATGACAAGCTTGCAGTTCTGATACAGATCAATCGCGGCGGCAACTTCCGCTTCGTACCGATTAAACTGGATGATGAAGAGGCTGAAGAACCAGAAGAATAGGCGCTGTTCAGATCAGATATCCTAAAAGGGCATCGGTTAACGCCGGTGCCCTTTTTTTGGTCTTTAGGTGATCAACTGACGATATCAGCGTCGCTATATCCCAATATATAAAGCGCCTCGCGCAGGTCGCGTTTTTCGATCACGTGGTCGGCTGCGGCTGCGGCGATGGGCTTGGGGCAAAAAGCAATGCCGGTGCCAGCAGCTTTCAGCATGGGGATATCATTGGCGCCATCACCGATGGCGACAACTTCATCAGCTTCAATGCCCAGGTCTGCCATATATTTACGCATGGTCTGTACTTTGGCGTCAGCCCCCAGAATAGGCTCGACGACTTTGCCGGTAAGCGTCCCATCAACAATTTCCAGGATATTCGCATGATTGGCCTTAAAGCCAACAGCCTCGGCTACCCGGGACGTAAAAAACGTGAAACCGCCGGATACCAGCACGCAAGTCACGCCATTGGCGGACAGGGTCTGGACAAATTCCCGGGCGCCATTGGTCAGGCGAATGCGGTCATCAAAGACCTGTTGCAGGTCGCCCTCTGACATGCCGGTCAACAAATTAACCCGTTCGCGCAGGGCCGCATCAAATTCCAGCTCGCCACGCATGGCGCGCTCGGTGATGTCTGCAACAACATCACCGACGCCAATGGCGTCTGCCAGTTCATCAATGCATTCATTTTCGATGATCGTGGAATCCATGTCCGCGACCATCAATTTAAGGGGCAACTAGCGCGCCCCTAATCGACGGTTATGACGACGCCGGATCCGCTGATAGCTGCGTTGGCCAGGCTCATCGCCTTTTCACTGTCGACGCCATCAAAAAAGATCTTGGCGGTGGCGCCTTCTTCTACCCAAGAAGGCTTGAGGCCGAAGCCGCCTTCCTTTTTCAGCGCCATCGAAATCAGTTCGATATGAACCGGGCGCAAATAGGCGATGCCTTTGCTGGCTTCTAGATTTAGTGTGCTCGCCATAGTTCTTTCCTTTCGTGTCACGTATCTACATACGTTGTACTCGACCACAGCCCAAATGGGATTGCGTTGAGTCAAATTCCAGTTCTTGTGACCACCCTATAAATGGTAAACAATCGCCAAAACAAGGGGGTTTTAAGATTTGCCTAAAGTTATTCTCATTGCAGGCCCTACGGCAAGTGGCAAATCAGCACTTTCGCTTTATTTGGCGGAAAGATTTGATGGCGAGATCATCAACGCCGATTCGATGCAGGTATATGACTGTTTGCAGGTCCTGACCGCCCGTCCCAGCCAAGACGAGATGGCAGGCATTCCCCACCACCTTTATGGCGTGATCCCCCCGGCAGACGCCTATTCGGTCGCGTACTGGGCCCGTGACGCAGTAGCGTGCATCGATGATGTGCTGCAGCGTGGCAAGTCGGCCATCCTGGTCGGTGGTACCGGGCTATACTTCAAGGCCCTGGTTGAGGGCCTTAGTGCCGTGCCCGAAATTGGCCCAACTATTCGCAAGGCTGTTAGGGGGCTGATTGCCTCTAGTGGTGTGTTAGCCGTTTATGACCAGTTGACGGCAGAGGACCCTGTCATGGCGGCACGGCTGGACCCGGCGGACCGCCAACGAATAAGTCGTGCGCTGGAAGTGATCCGGTCGACAGGGCGGTCTTTGGCCGACTGGCAAAGTGACGAAAAACAACCTGCGCTTTTGGCATTGGACCACGACATAGACCTCTTTAAAATTATCTTGCTGCCCGATCGTGACTGGCTTTATGCGCGGTGTGACTTGCGCTTTACCTTGATGCTGGATCAGGGCGCGCTGGAGGAAGTGAAGGCAATGAGTGGCCTCGACCCGCAATTGCCGGCGATGCGCGCCCTGGGTGTGATGCAGCTGGCGGCCTATCTGGCCGATGAAATGACGCGGGAAGAGGCAATTGAAAAAGCCCAGACGGCGACCCGACAATATGCAAAACGTCAAATGACCTGGTTCCGAAACCAGTTTTCCGACTGGAATGTGATAAATGAGAAAGATTCGGAAAGAATTAGGGCCATAACCGATAATATTATTATCTAAAACTAGTTGACTTTGAAATTATACGAAGCTAGTCTGCGCCCGAAATTTGGGGCTTCCCCATGCTGAAGGTCTTGCTAATAAAGGGTTGATCCGAAACACAGGTTTCGGAAAGGGTCTTGCTTGGTGTGTTTGGCAGAAGGGTCTCCTCACTAAAAGACTAAAAAGGAACGGATCACCCATGCCACCAAAACCCTCGCAAGAGCTGATGGAAGGCGCAGAAATCATTCTGAAGGCACTGGTCGAACAAGGTGTAGACACCATCTTCGGCTATCCAGGCGGCGCAGTTTTGCCGCTCTATGATGCGCTGTTCAAACAAAACCAAATTCACCATATCCTCGTTCATCATGAACAAGGCGCAGTGCACGCAGCCGAAGGTTATGCCCGGTCAACCGGCAAGCCCGGTGTTGTTCTGGTGACATCAGGGCCAGGGGCGACCAATGCTGTGACAGGCATGGTTGACGCACTGATGGATTCGATCCCGCTTGTTATCCTGACCGGGCAGGTGCCCACTCAATTGATTGGCACAGACGCTTTTCAGGAAGCCGACACCATCGGCATTACACGGGCGGCGACCAAGCATAATTATCTGGTCAAAGACGTTGCTGATCTGGGCCGTGTTATTCACGAGGCCTTTTATGTCGCCACGACCGGGCGACCGGGCCCTGTTGTTGTCGACCTGCCCAAGAACATTCAGGTTGAAAAGGGGCCCTATACCGGGTCGCCGCGGGTAAAGCACAAAAGCTATCGCCCCCAGATCAAAGGTGACATTGACGCCATTAAGGCTGCGATCGAATTGATTGCCGGTGCCAAAAAGCCCGTCTTCTATACGGGTGGCGGGATTATTAATTCTGGCCCAGGCGCGTCGCTGTTGCTGCGTGAGTTCGTGCACATGACCGGTTTTCCGATCACATCGACCCTGATGGGGCTGGGCGCGTTTGCGGCATCAGACAAGCAGTGGCTGGGTATGTTGGGCATGCATGGCACTTATGAAGCCAACATGGCGATGCATGATTGCGACGTCATGATCAATATCGGTGCGCGCTTTGATGATCGGATCACGGGCCGTCTGGACGCCTTCTCGCCAAATTCCAAGAAAATCCATGTCGATATCGATCGGGCCAATATCAATAAATGTATCCGTGTTGATATCCCCATCGTTGGTGATGCGGGCCATGTTCTGGAAGACATGATCAAAATCTGGAAAGCGAATGTGACCCAGGTTGATACGGATGCGCGAGAATCCTGGTGGGCCGAAATTGAAGAATGGCGGGCCAAGGATTGCCTTAGCTTTGAGCAATCCGGTGACGTTATCCTGCCACAATATGCGTTGCACCGATTGCACGAGCTGACCAAGGACAAGGACCGCTACATCACGACCGAAGTAGGCCAGCATCAGATGTGGGCCGCGCAATATCTGAAGTTTGAAGACCCCAATCGCTGGATGACCTCTGGCGGTCTGGGCACCATGGGCTATGGCCTGCCGGCTGCTGTTGGCGTGCAGGTGGCGCATCCTGGTGCGCTGGTCATTGATGTTGCTGGTGAGGCCTCGATCATGATGAACATTCAAGAGTTCAGCACCGCTGTGCAGCATGACCTGCCTATAAAAATATTCATCCTGAACAACCAATATATGGGGATGGTCCGCCAATGGCAGGACATCACCTATGAGGGGCGTTATTCCCACACCTATTCCGAGGCTCTGCCAGACTTTGTCAAATTGGCCGAGGCCATGGGTGGCGTTGGCTATCGGATTGAAAAGCCGGATGAGCTGGATAGCGTGATCAAGAAGATGATCAAGTCCACCAAGCCAACCATCGTCGACTGCCGTGTCGCCCAGTTGGAAAACTGCTACCCCATGGTGCCATCTGGGGCGGCGCACAATGAAATGATCCTGGGTCCTGAAGACGTCAACATGACCCGCAAAGATGACCCAACGTTGGTTTAAGGAGTAGAGCTATGACACAGGATCAAACTGTCAATCAGCACACAATGGCTGTTCTCGTTGATAATGAAGCCGGCGTTCTTGCGCGCGTCATTGGTTTGTTCTCGGGCCGCGGTTATAATATCGAAAGCCTGACAGTGGCCGAGACCGACCACGAAGAAGGCCTGTCGCGCATTACGATTGTTACGTCAGGCACGTCGATGGTGATCGAACAGATCAAGGCGCAACTGGAACGGTTGGTGCCCATACACCGCGTGCAGGACCTGACAATTGAGGGCCCATCTGTTGAACGCGAGCTGGCCCTGGTCAAGGTTGCCGGTACCGGCGACCCGCGGGTTGAAAGTCTGCGTCTGGCCGATGCTTTTCGGGCGCGGGTCATTGATACAACGACAAAGTCCTTCACCTTCGAGATCACGGGGACGTCGAGCAAAATCGATGCATTTATCGGCCTGATGAAGCCGCTGGGGCTGGTGGATGTGTCGCGTACCGGTATCGTTGCCATCACCCGTGGCATCGATAGGCTATAGAGTCCTTGCCAATCAGGCGTCATGTCTGTAGGCATGGCGCGAAATCGTCAAAATCGGGTTAAATGAGGATAGTGAAATGCGGGTTTATTACGACCGTGACGCAGATGTAAATCTGATCAAAACAAAAAAAGTAGCCATCATTGGTTACGGTAGCCAGGGCCATGCCCACGCGCTGAACTTGCGGGATTCCGGCGTTGCTGAAGTTGCTGTGGCCTTGCGCCCCGGTTCAACCAGCGCTGTGAAGGCTGAAAACGAAGGCATCACTGTGATGACCCCTGCCGAGGCTGCTGCCTGGGCCGATGTGGTTATGGTCCTGACGCCTGATGAGTTGCAGGCAGCCATCTATACCGATGACCTGCATGAAAACATGAAGCCTGGCGCATCGCTGATGTTTGCCCACGGCCTGAATGTGCATTTTCGCCTGATCGAACCGCGTGACGACCTCGACGTCTCGATGATCGCACCAAAGGGCCCTGGCCACACGGTGCGTTCTGAATATCAGCGGGGCGGCGGCGTGCCTTGCCTGATCGCCATCCATCAGGATGCGTCGGGTAATGCCCATGATGTTGCGCTGTCTTATGCCTCGGCCATTGGCGGCGGTCGTTCCGGCGTGATCGAAACAACGTTCCGCGAAGAATGCGAAACTGATCTGTTCGGTGAACAGGCTGTTCTGTGTGGCGGTCTGTCGCATCTGATTATGGCTGGTTTCGAAACCCTGACCGAGGCTGGTTATGCCCCTGAAATGGCGTATTTCGAATGCCTGCATGAAGTCAAACTCATCGTTGACCTGATGTATGAAGGGGGTATCGCCAATATGCGCTATTCCATCTCGAACACCGCTGAATATGGTGACTACATGTCTGGTCCCCGCATCGTGAACAGCGAAACCAAGGCCGAAATGAAGCGCATTTTGGAAGACATCCAGTCCGGCCGTTTCGTCAACCAATTCGTGACCGACAACCGCGCTGGCTTCCCGAACTTCAAGGCCGTTCGTGCCATTCAGGCCAACCACCCTATCGAAGAAGTCGGTGCCAAGCTGCGCGCCATGATGCCATGGATCGGGCAAAACCAGCTGGTGGACAAAGAAAAGAACTAGTTAGTTCTGCTGAAATCTGATTTTGAAAGGCCCTGGCATCAGCTGGGGCCTTTTGTATTTCCCAAAGATTATTTACAGGCACGGGTGTTATACGTTACACCTGCCGCCGCGCTGTCCCCCACATTGTCCTTTGATTCGCAATATGATAAGGTCTGCGCCAACAGGAAGATGCAATGACTGCAATGATGTCACAGATCAGCAATATCGAAATCCGCCAGCGTGCGGATGCATTGCTATGTGTTCTTCCTCTCCTGCTCGGTCGTACCCGACTTAGCCGCCCCTGAACGCATCTTATGGTCTCCGTCGCCGCGTTTTAGGGGGCAGATAGACGGTTCCAGATAATAGATGCAAGACGAACAGGAGCTAAGTCAGATGACTTCTCAAGACTATGTAAAAATATTCGATACTACCTTACGCGATGGCGAACAATCGCCCGGCGCGTCCATGAACATTGAAGAAAAGTTGCAGATCGCCCGGGTGTTGGAACAGCTTGGCGTTGATATAATCGAAGCCGGTTTCCCCATAGCCTCCAATGGCGATTTCGAGGCCGTGGATGCCGTTTCCCGACAAGCCAGCGACAAAGTCGTCATCTGTGGTCTGGCACGATCAGGCAATGCCGATATCGACCGGGCTGGCGAGGCGCTGAAACACGCCAAACGACCGCGCATTCACACGTTCATTTCCACCAGTCCCATTCACATGAAGTACAAATTGCAAATGGAGCCCGAAGACGTGCTCGACGCCGTTTATTCTAGTGTCGCGCGGGCGCGTGATTGGGTCGATGATGTGGAATGGTCGTGCGAAGACGGCACCCGGACGGATCACGACTTCATGTGTCGCACAGTCGAGGCTGCGATCAAGGCCGGGGCAACGACAATTAATATTCCCGACACGGTGGGCTATACGCTGCCAGAGGAATATACCGAGATCATCACCATGCTGTTGAACCGGGTGCCCAATATAGACAAGGCCATCCTGTCCACCCATTGCCACAATGATCTGGGCTTGGCCGTGGCCAATTCACTGGCCGGCGTGCGGGCTGGTGTTCGCCAGGTTGAATGTACGATTAACGGGTTGGGTGAACGCGCCGGCAATGCGGCGCTGGAAGAAGTGGTGATGGCTTTGAATACGCGGCAGGATCTAATGCCGTTCCAAACGGGCATCAATACCACCGAGATTATGAAAGCCTCGCGCATGGTGTCGACCATCACGGGTTTTGTCGTCCAAAATAACAAGGCCATTGTTGGTGCCAATGCGTTCGCGCATGAAGCGGGTATCCATCAGGATGGCATGCTCAAGAACAGCGACACCTACGAAATTATGACGCCGGAATCGGTGGGCCTGAGTGAATCCAAACTGGTCATGGGCAAGCATTCTGGTCGCCATGCCTTCAGAGAAAAGCTCAAGGAATTGGGCTTTGACCTGGGTCAGAACGCTGTGGAAGATGTGTTCCGCCGGTTCAAGGACCTCGCCGACAAAAAGAAAAATGTCTATGACGAAGACATCATCGCCCTGGTCGATGACGAAGCCGTCCGCGGTAATGACACCGTAAAATTTGTTTCGCTGCGCATTGCTTGTGGGTCGGAAGAACCACCCCAGGCTGACCTGGTTTTGGAAATTGATGGCGAACAGGCATCGGCCTCGACCAGTGGTGATGGCCCCGTCGATGCGACCTTCAACGCGATCAAGCAATTGATCCCGGTTCAGCCGCACTTGCAGCTGTATCAGGTGCATGCGGTGACCCATGGGACAGACGCCCAAGCCGAAGTGACGGTGCGCCTGGAACAGGATGGTCGTACCACCAATGGCCAGGGTGCCGATACTGATACCATGGTGGCCAGCGCCCGCGCCTATGTTGCGGCGGTGAACAAGTTGATCCTGAAAATGGAGAAATCGGCGCCGTCTGCACTTTCTGCGTAGTTTTGGGCTAGTTTTTGGTGTTTTGGCGTGGAATTGCGTCGCAAATTAATCAGCAAATGTTATGTTTTGGAGCATCGTGCGATTCGTGGGGCGCGCCAATTTTTTTGACCAGCGACTTTGGCTACACAGGCACTGACCAGCTGCTGGTTGTGCAACTTGAAAAGGGTAAAGCAGTCCATGTTTTCACGACTCTTGGGATTGATGTCGAACGACATGGCCATCGACCTTGGTACTGCCAATACGCTTGTATATGTGAAGGGTAAGGGCATCGTCCTGAATGAACCTTCTGTTATCGCAATCAAAACCATAAATGGACACAGAACACTGGTAGAGGTCGGCAATGCGGCCAAGATGATGTTGGGCCGCACGCCTCCCAATATTACCGCCATTCGCCCGCTGCGCGATGGCGTGATTGCAGATTTTGAAGCCGCAGAAGAAATGATCAAGTACTTCATCGGCAAGGTCCACAAACGCAAGATATTTGCCAGCCCACAGGTCGTTATCTGTGTGCCGTCGGGCTCTACACCGGTTGAACGCCGCGCGATCCAGGAATCTGCCGAGGCGGCGGGTGCTCGCAAAGTCTATCTAATCGAAGAAGCCATGGCCGCAGCCATCGGTGCGGGCTTGCCGGTGACCGAACCATCGGGATCGATGGTTGTCGATATCGGTGGCGGCACCACGGAAGTAGCGGTAATTTCGTTGGGCGGGATTGTCTATGCGGGTTCTGTCCGCGTTGGCGGCGACAAGATGGACGAAGCCATCATCAATTACATCCGTCGCAACCACAATCTGTTGATCGGTGAAGCCAGCGCGGAGCGCATCAAAAAAGAGATCGGCACCGCCATGCCGCCTGCCGAAGGCATTGGTGCCGAAATCCAATTAAAAGGACGCGACCTGATGCATGGCGTGCCCAAGGAAATTGTGTTCAATCAGGCACAAGTGGCCGAAGCTCTGGCCGACCCTGTCGCGTCTATTGTCGAGGCCGTGAAGGTTGCGCTGGAAAATACCGCACCGGAACTGGCCGCCGACATTGTCGATAAAGGGATCGTGCTCACAGGTGGTGGTGGTCTGTTGCATAATATGGATCAGGTTTTGCGCCAGGCAACGGGGCTGCCCGTCACCGTCGCCGAAGATCCTCTGTCCTGCGTTGCCCTGGGTACCGGACGGTCACTGGAAGACCCCATCCTGAAGCATGTCTTGATCGAAGGCTATTAGGGTGCTGAAGCGTTTTTGCAGAAACGTCGTGCGGCCATAATTAGGGCATAGAATTGTGAGTCGGATAAGTACTCGAACCCCTGACAATGTTTCCCTGACCCAGATGCTTGCCCAACGTGCGAGCTTTATTATTGCAATTTTCATATCCTTGGGCCTGCTGATCTTTGGCAAAATAGATGACGACTTTAACCTGCAAGTGCAGCGGCTTGTGGTGGACATAGTGACACCCGTTGCGCAGACCGTCCGAAAGCCGGTTGACTGGGCGGTCAGTCTTGGTGCCATTGTCGAGGCCTATACTCTGTCAGCGGAAGAATCGGCCGCCTTGCGGCAAGAGAATGATCAACTGCGGCTATTGGTGCCCACGAGTGATCAATTAGCTTCTGAAAATACGCGGCTAAGAGCCCTGCTCGCGCTGCCCTCTATCACAGACAGTCCCAAGATAATGGCCCGGTCGGTCACACACCCGGGCAGTGCCTTTCTGTGGACCGTATTGTTGGATGCCGGGGCTGATGACGGTGTCGAGGTTTACCATCCAGTCGTTGACCATGCGGGTGTTGTCGGGCGCATACTCAGCGTTGGGCGCCGGTCCAGCCGGGTTTTGTTGGTGACCGACCTCAACAGCCGGATCCCCGTCCTGATCGAAAGCTCGGGCGATCGTGCCATTATGGAGGGCAATAACAGCCGTCTGCCTGTGTTGTCATTTCTAGAGGCTGCGCATCAAGTGTCGCCCGGCGACCGGGTGTTGACGTCTGGAGACGGTGGCGTCTTCCCATCCCTGTTGCCCATTGGCACCGTGACCTCACCGCGTGAGGGGGAGCTGCGGGTTGAAATCTTTGCCGATCTAAGCCGTCTGGAATATGTTCAAATACTGGCCTTCGACCCCGTACCGCCACCCGAACAATTGGTTGAGGAACCTCTGCCAGAAGACGACGAGGGAACAGGGGCGCAAGCGCCGGCGCTTGATGGGTTAGAGCCGGAGGCCGTTGAATGAGCACACACCGCATTCGAACTTCACATGGTGTCATGTCCATTCTTCCCTTGTTGATGGCCAGCATGGCACCGGTGCTGACGAATCTTTCCTATGGTTTTTCGCTGGGTGGAGATACGGCCCCGTCGCTCACGTTGATTATTGTATTCTTTTGGGTGTCGCGTCGCCCGACTTTATTGCCGCCGATATTGGTTCTGCTGATTGGTCTGTGGCACGACATCCTGATCGGGGCGCCCGTTGGTCTGACGTCTTTGTTGTTGCTGGGCGTGCGGGCCGCGATTGTCGAACAGAACTTCATCGTCTTTTCGCAATCTTTCCTGTTGGGCTGGATTGGCTTTGCTGCTTTGTGTGCGGGCGTTACACTTGCAGAGTGGGTGTTGGTGAGCTGGTTGCAAAGTGAGTTGTTATCCTTATCGCCCTTTGTTGTGCAGGCTTTGCTTAGTATCATTCTGTACCCCGTGGTCGCGGGCATATGCGGCTGGCTGGACTATATCGTCTTCGGCATACGCAAAGGATAGGTCGTGGAACTTGAGGGAGATCGATATCGCAATCTGACGCGCCGGGCATTGATGCTGGGTGGCGGGCAGGCGTTGTTGATGGCGGTGCTGTTGGGGCGCATGTATCAGCTGCAGATCCTTGATTCCGACC
>SMXS01000029.1 GCA_004356955.1 Alphaproteobacteria bacterium
TCCATTTTGCTCCAGTCGCGGGATTCCACCATGGGCAACACGTCGTTATGTGGTGTTCCCGAATCGTCGCCAAACAGGTTGTTCTGGTCGGACTCGCGTTCTCGTGTGGCGGCATTGGCGTGTTGCAATAGCAGCTCGACAGAATTGAACGTCTGTTGGCGGTTATTATTGAGCCCGTCGAAGGCCCCTGCCCTGACAAGATTTTCCAGCTGACGTTTGTTGACGTGGCGCGGGTCCAGTCGTTTGGTGAAGTCCATTAAGTTGGCATAGGGGCCGTTTTTTGTGCGTTCGTCCACCAGGCCCTGCATGGCCTGTGCGCCAACATTTTTGACAGCTGCCAGGGCATATCGGACAGCTAATTCACCATCGTCTTTTGTTTCGACGCTGAAATCGACGTTCGAGGCCTGTATGTCAGGGGGCAACAAATCAATATCCAAACGGATAAGCTCGCGGCGGAATATGTTGAGCTTGTCCGTGTTGCCCATATCAAGCGTCATGGACGCTGCCATGAATTCAACGGGGTAGTTGGCCTTTAACCAGGCGGTTTGATAGGCAATCAGTGCATATGGGGCTGCGTGACATTTGTTGAACCCATAGCCTGCAAATTTGTCGATAAGGTCAAAGATGAAGGATGCTTTGTTCTTGTCAACGTCGCGCTCAGCAGCACCACTGACAAATCGAGCCCGTTGAGCCGCCATTTCATCGATTTTCTTTTTACCCATCGCACGGCGCAACAGATCGGCTTCGCCTAGGGTAAAACCGGCCAATATTTGCGCAATCTGCATCACTTGTTCTTGATAAACAATGACGCCAAAGGTTTCTTCGAGAACGGATTGCAGACTGTCGTGCAGATAATCTGGTTCTTCCTCGCCGTGTTTGCGTTTGATATAGGTTGGGATACTGTCCATCGGACCAGGCCTGTACAGCGCCACCAGGGCGATGATGTCTTCAAATTTGTCGGGCTTCAATTTGCGCAGTATGTCGCGCATACCAGATCCTTCAAGCTGAAACACACCAACCGATTCCCCCAAGGACAATGTCTCGAATGTCTTCGCATCGTCTAGTGGCAGCCGGGCGATATCGACTTCGATACCTCGGTTTTTGATCAGCTTTACCGTTCGATCTATGACCGTCAGGGTCTTGAGGCCCAGGAAATCAAATTTCACCAACCCCGCAGGTTCTACCCATTTCATATTGAACTGAGTCACGGGCATGGGTGATCGAGGGTCGCGATATAGCGGCACTAACTGGTCCAGCGGCCGGTCGCCAATCACCACCCCCGCCGCATGGGTAGAAGCGTGCCTGTAAAGGCCTTCCAGCTTCATCGCAGTGTCCAACAGATGCGCGACAGACTCGTCGCTATCACGTTCAGCCTGCAGACGAGCTTCGCCCGCGACAGCTTGTTTCAGGGTGACGGGGCTTGCCGGATTGTTTGGCACCATCTTGCATAGACGGTCTACCTGCCCATACGGCATTTCGAGAACCCGACCGACGTCTCGCAAGGCGGCGCGCGCCTGCAATTTCCCGAAAGTGATAATTTGTGCGACTTGGTCGGTGCCGTATTTGTCCTGAACATAACGAATAACCTGATCACGCTTGTCCTGGCAGAAATCCACGTCAAAATCAGGCATGGAAACACGTTCCGGGTTCAGAAATCTCTCAAAAATCAGATTAAATTGTAGAGGGTCTACGTCTGTGATTTTAAGAGACCATGCCACCAGTGAACCAGCGCCTGAACCACGACCGGGACCGACAGGTATGCCTTGATCTTTTGCCCAGCGGATGAAATCTGAGACTATCAGGAAATAGCCCGGAAACTTCATATCGATGATGACGCCCAGTTCATAGTCCAGCCGTTTTAGATAGGGTTCGGTAGTCACTGCCTTTTGGTCCGCAGTCATGTCGTCAGTGTATACCTCGCGCTCCAACCTCTGGATCAGACCATTGCGGGCTTCTTCACGAATAGCGATGGCTTCTTGGTCCCGACCGCCGCCAAATTCGGGCAATATTGGGTCCAACAGGGGCACTTTGAACGCACAGCGCTGGGCAATCACAGTTGTATTGGTGATGGCTTCCGGTAAATCATCAAACACAGCGACCATTTCAGCCGCTGACTTGAAGTAGTGTTCGGTGGTGACACGCCGACGGTCTGTCTGACCAACATAGGTCCCGCTGGCGATACACAGCAGGGCGTCGTGTGCCTCATACATCGATGGGTCCGTGTAAAAGACATCGTTGGTGGCCACCAATGGCAGGTCCATTTCGTAGGCGAATTCCAGAAAGTCAGCCTCGGTCGTTGTTTCGTCCAGCGCACCGTGGCGCATGATCTCGACATAAAGTCGCCCCGAGAACAAAGTGGCCAGTCGCTGCATCAGTGCTTCGGCGGCATTTGCATTTCCCTGTTGCAGCAACTGCCCTATGGGCCCACCTGGTCCCCCCGTCAGGACAATCAGGCCATCAGAATGGCCGTCTAGGTCATCTATGACTACGTGTGGCTCGGACAGGCCGTCAGATTCCATATAGGCGCGACTGACCAGCTTGATCAAATTACCATAGCCTGTGGCGTTCTGGACCAAGAACACAAGCTGCGCCCGTTCCGCCCCGTCGGCGCGCTCACGGGTCATACTGCGGCGTGTGTTTTCGTCGGCGATTTCCAAGTTCAGGGCACAACCAACAAGGTGCTGGATACCCTCGTCAGTAAAGCTGACGGAATGCTCTAGCGCACCAAACATATTGTTCGTGTCGGTGACCGCCACCGCTGGCATGTTGTTTTGTTTGCAAAGAGAGATGATGTCTTTGGTTGTCAGGGCGCCTTCTGAAAGTGAATAAGCAGAATGGACCCGTAAATGAATGTATTCACTGGACAATTTAGAACGTCACCCCTTTTAAACGATGGCTCAGCCTGAAACTGGCTGTCCCTCTAGTCGCCCATTATGTAACACGATTCGGCGGTCCATGCGCTTGGCTAATCCAATATTATGGGTGGCAATCAGGGCGGCGACTTTCTCTTCCCGCGCCAGGGTGATCAGGGCATCAAAAACGGTGTCGGCGGTGTTTTCGTCGAGGTTACCCGTTGGCTCATCGGCCAACAAAATACGCGGGTGGTTGGCCATGGCACGGGCAATGGCCACGCGTTGTTGTTCGCCACCAGACAGCTGTGTCGGCATGTGCTCTAGCCGTTCAGACAGCCCCAGAATTTCCAGCAACTCGCGAGCTCTCTTGCGTGCATCTTTCTGAGATACACCGTTGATCATGCAGGCCAGGGCCACATTGTCTGTGGCCGTAAATTCCGGCAGTAAATTGTGGAACTGGTACACAAAGCCAATTGCGGTCCGTCGGATGCGGGTTCGATCGGTGTCGCCAAGACTGCCGCAAGCCTGTCCATCAATCGTGATCTCACCTGTGTCCGGCCTGTCGAGCAACCCAGCAATATGCAGTAGCGTGGATTTGCCTGCACCTGATGGCCCCAACATGGCCACTATTTCGCCAGGGGCAATTGTCAGACTGGCCCCGTTCAATACGTGGAGTTCTTCGCCTCCCATGGTGAAATGTTTGCCGATATTTTGCAGGTCCAGGCCCTGAGGGTTTGCATCATTCATAGCGTAGGGCCTCTACCGGGTCCATCCGGGCTGCGCGCCAGGACGGGTAAAGAGTCGCCACGAGGCTGAGAGTCAAGGAGAGGACGACTGTAAAAATAACTTCGGCCGGGTCGGTCTGGGATGGCAAAGCCTCTAGCCCATAGACGTCTGGTGGGAAGAAGCGGATGTTGAACAGATCGCCCAAAAACCCAAGAATTGCTTCACGGTATTGCAATAGAGAAAACCCCAGGATCACCCCTGCAAGCGTGCCGCCCATCCCCATCAATCCACCACAAATGACAAATATCTTCATGATCGACCGGCGCCTCGCCCCCATAGTGCGCAGGACAGCAATGTCTTTGCGCTTGTCCTTCACCAACATAATCAGGCTCGACATGATGTTGAAGGCGGCAATGATAATAATCAGCGTCAGGATGATGAACATGGTGTTGCGTTCGACTTCCAACGCGCCGACAAAACTGGCGTTCAGGTCCCGCCAGCTGAGGACGCGGGATGTCGGTGGTACAGTCGGGATCAATTCGTATTGAACCTGGGTAGCGATGTCTGGATGGGTTAGCTCTACATCCAGGCCCGAAACCGCCTGCTTCATCTTGAAGTGTATCTGCGCCTGGCTTAGCGGCATGAATATGAAGTTGGCGTTATATTCATACACCCCGATGTTGAACAGGCCGGTTACCATATAGTCACGCATGCGCGGGGCCGACCCAAAGGGCGTTGCTGTTGTTTGTGGGGCAATCAAAGTGACGACATCGCCGACCCGTACACCCAGGTTACGCGCGAGATGTTCCCCCAAAAGGATGGCGTCGTCGCCCTGGAAATCAGCAGGATCACCAGATATCAACCCGGTGTCCTTGCCGGGGGTCAGTAATTCATGCTTGGCATAATCGGCGGGGTTCACGCCGCGCACAACAGCGCCCGCCGACCGGTCGCGATAGGTGACCATCACCTGTCCCTGGATCATCGGGCGAACCTGGACGACCCCGTCAAAGGCAGCAATGTCTTTGGCGACGTTTTCGTAATCGTGCAATCCCTCTGACGTGCCCTGTACCAAGAGATGACCATTAATGCCGATTATCTGGTTCACCATGGTGGCCTGAAAGCCGTTCATGACCGACATCACAATAATCAGGACACCCACACCCAGGGCAATGCCGACAACCGACAGAATGGCGATGACAGAGATGAACCTCTCTTCGCGGTGGGCCCGCAGATAGCGTTTCGCGATCATCCATTCAAAAGGCTTGATGAACATGTGCTGGGTTATCCGATCAGGCGGGACAGCAGGTCGGCAGGTGCCAGGTTTTCCGGTTCACCACCGCTGCGACTGCGCAATTCGACAATGCCTTCTTTGACACCTCGTGGGCCGATGACGACCTGCCAGGGGATGCCGATCAATTCAGCATCAGCGAATTTGACGCCTGCTCGTTCGTCGCGGTCATCATAGAGAACCTCTACACCGGCATCGTCCAGCTGGGCATACAGGTCATCACACACGCCGGTGCAGCCTTCGTCATTGGTGCGCATGTTGATGATCACTACTTTGAATGGGGCAACAGATTCGGGCCAGATGATGCCTTTGTCATCGTGATTGGCCTCGATGATGGCACCCACCAGGCGTGACACACCAATCCCGTATGATCCCATCTCGACGGGCACCTGGTCGCCGTCGGGTGTGGTCACTGTTGCGCCCATGGGCTCGGAATATTTTGTGCCGAACTGGAAGATATGCCCGACTTCGATACCCTTACCCGACTGCACATCATCACTATCAATGGGCATGTTGTCCGGGTCATGTTCTTCCTCGGCGGCGGCGTACAGGCTTTGGAGTTTGTTGGCCATTTCGAGGTCTGCATTGGCCATGTCTTCCAGGCTGACGCTGTCGAAGGCTTTGTCATAAAAGACATCGCTCTCGCCGGTTTCAGCCAGGACGTGGAATTCGTGACTGAGACTTTGATTGCCACCAATAGCGCCTGGATCTGCCCGCATGGGAATGGCCCGTAGCCCCATCCGCGCAAAGGTTCGCAAGTAAGCCACGAACATGTTTTGGTAGGCCTTGTCAGAGTCTTCTTTGGTCAGATCAAAGGAATAGGCATCCTTCATCAGGAACTCCCGCCCCCGCATGACGCCAAAGCGCGGCCGTATCTCATCCCGGAACTTCCATTGGATATGATAAAGGTTCAAGGGCAGGTCCCGGTATGACCGGACAGATGAACGAAAGATGTCTGTGATCAGTTCTTCATTGGTGGGGCCGTATAACAGCTCGCGTTTATGGCGGTCCGTGATGCGCAACATCTCTTTGCCATAGTCGTCATAGCGACCGCTTTCATGCCACAGTTCTGCGGACTGAATGGTGGGCATCAATAGTTCCTGCGCACCAGCTTTGTTCTGTTCTTCGCGAACAATCTGAATGATCTTTTGCAAGACCCGGTGACCCAGCGGTAACCACGAATAGATGCCAACGGCAGATTGCTTGATCATGCCCGCGCGTAACATCAATCGATGCGATGCAATCTTCGCTTCGTTGGGTGTTTCCTTCAATGTCGGTAGAAAATAGCTAGATAGGCGCATAGTGTGGCGGTGATTCCTTTTGTGTCAGTACGATGACGTCTTTTGGCGACTGTAGGTGCGGCGCGGATGCATGGCAATTGAGGAATTATCGAAAATGCATCACTTGGTCGAAAAATATCCCAATCCTCAGGGCCTTGGAGAGCAAAACCACCCGGTAACTGTGTGTTATTTGTCACAAGCCGCTGAAAACGACACGCAGGACCGGCCTTTATGGGGTTTCCGCCGTGACAGGGCACAAGTGTTCACCTACATTTTTCTCAACCAAGCGAATAGAAAATAAGTTCGCATTAGAATCGCTCTTCGGGGGGGTCCAAGTTTGGGGAGAAGGTCCTTGTGGGAGGGGATTTTCAATGAGGGTAGCTAAGCTACCGAATTAATAAGAATAACGATCGTTGAATTAGGCAAGGTTCCTCGGAACCTTGCTTTTTTCGTTTAAAGCTCAGTAGATCGAAATCAAACCTGAATCGAGTGCCCACCAGATGCCACCCCATACCGTCGCGGCAACTACGGTAGTGATTATCACCTTAAGCCGCAGCATTGGCTTTACAGGTGCACTGCTGACAGTGCCGGCCAAGGTGTCCTGCCCCGCTTCTTCGTCTGACTGCACGCCAAAAGGCAGGGCCATGAAAAACACGACCCACCAAAGCACGATGTAAAGAACGAACCCGTTAACAAGGCCCATGTGGCAATCCTAGCGTTAGAAGTTAAACCTGTTCGATTTCGACCAAAGTGCCGCAGAAGTCTTTTGGAGACAAAAACAGCACCGGCTTACCGTGCGCACCAATTCGTGGTTCCCCCGAGCCCAATATTTTGGCGCCGTCTTTGATCAATTGATCGCGGGCAGCCAGAATGTCCTCAACTTCATAACAAACATGATGCATGCCGCCAGAAGTATTTTTGCTGAGGAACTTTGCGATCGGCGAGTCGTCACCCAACGGGTGCAACAATTCAATCTTGGTATTCGGCAGTTCGACAAAAACAACCGTCACGCCATGATCTGGTAGATCTTTTGGTGCGGTGACCTTTGCACCAAGCGTCTGCTCATAGGTTTTGGCAGCGGCAGCAAGGTCAGGTACGGCAATGGCTACGTGGTTCAGTCGTCCGATCATGATGATCCCTCATTCGGTAGAGAATTGGTTGGCCTGTTTTTAAGGGCGCATCAGTCTCTTGGCAATCGCATAATTTGCACGTCGGTGACGGGGCGTTTGCCAGAGACTGCCTCACAGGCCCGTCTGGCGGCAATGCGTATAGCCTCGGCCATTTTGGCTTGTTGGGAGCGCTGCTTGCGGGACATGCGAAACAGAACAGATTCAACTGTATCCTGAACCTTTTCCTGCACTGCCTCGGCCTCGGGTATCCCTAATGTCGAGATAGCAGGTGGCTGGATGGGTTCGGCGCCGTCATCGAGCAGAATGGTGATCACGAGATGTCCCTCAGTGCTGACCTTCTGACGTTCCTTGACGGCCGTTGAGCGTGTGGGCGTGACATGGCCCCCGTCAACGGCCAGGCGACCGAATTCGACCTCCTTGACGAATTTGGGGCCTTTTGGGGACAGCTCGACCATTGTCCCGTTTTGACCGGGCATACAGAACGGCACCTGGATGTCGCGGGCCAGCCTCTGATGTTCCAACAGATGCCGAGGCTCGCCGTGCACCGGCACCGATATCTGAGGGCGGATCCAGCCATACATTTGGACAAGGTCAGGTCGCCCCGGATGACCGGACACATGCACGGGCGAATCTTTCTCGGTGATCGTCTTTACACCCTTGCGGGCAAACTTGTTGTAGAGCGATGCCAGCGAAACTTCGTTGCCGGGGATGGCTTTGGATGAAAAGATCACCAGATCGCGGTCGTCCAGTTTGATATGACGGTGTTCGCCCGAGGCTATGCGTTGCATCGCGCCGCGTTGTTCTCCCTGGCTGCCAGTACACAGATACAGGACTTTGTTCCTGAGCAGTGTTGCCGATTCATCTTCGCTGATGAAAGGCGGCAGATCATTCAGATAGCCTGACGACTGTGCAATGGATGTATTTCGGCGCATAGAGCGCCCAACCAAGCATACTTTGCGGCCATTTTCAGCGGCGACAGAGGCTATGGTGTGGATACGGGCTATATTGCTGGCAAACCCTGTCACTGCCACCCTGCCCGTCTGTTGGGCCACAATGGCCGATAGCGGGCCATGGACGTCCCGTTCTGACCCACTGGTGCCAATATTAAAGACATTGGTTGAATCGCAGACCATGGCCAATACGCCATCGTCGCCAATGGCCGTCAGTTCCGCGATATCTGCCGGTTCGCCAACAACAGGGTCTGCGTCTATTTTCCAGTCACCTGTGTGAAAAATAGTACCCACAGGTGTCTTGATTAGCAGCGCGTTGGGTTCCGCAATAGAGTGCGCAAGGGTGACATATTTAATGTCGAAGGGTCCCAGCTCGATGGTTCCGTTCAGCCCAATTTCATAAAGCGGGACTTCGTCTAACAGACCAGCATCCGATAGCTTGGAGCGCACCATGCCGGCCGTGAAAGGTGTTGCAAATATCGGGCATTGCAGTTGTTTCCACAAATAGGGCACGGCGCCGATGTGGTCTTCATGCGCATGGGTCAGGACCAGGCCCAGCAGGCGATCTTTTTGTTCGGCGATGAATTTGGGGTCGGGCAATATCAGATCGATGCCCGGCAAATTGTCACCAGCAAAGCCCATGCCGCAGTCAACCATGATCCATTTGTCGCCATAGCCGAACAGGTTCATGTTCATGCCGATTTCGCCGGAACCACCCAGCGGCAGAAAATAAAGCGGCTTCGTCTTGCCGGCCATCAGGTCTGGTTTTGATTGCGGAAATAAATTTCCACAAGGCCGCGCACTGTCAGGTCCTGATCGACATGATCGATGGCGCTGGTGGCTTCAGCAAATAGCGGGGCCAGACCACCGGTTGCAATGACCGTCATTTTGGCCCCAAATTCTTCCTGAATTTTGCGGGTGATGCCTTCGATCAAACCAAGATAGCCAAAATAGATACCTGATTGCATCGCCGAGACAGTGTCTGTGCCGATAACCTTTTTGGGGCGCGCCACTGCAACGGTTGGCAATTGGGCTGCGGCGCTGTGCAAGGCTTCTAAGGACAAATTTATCCCCGGTGCAAAACTGCCACCTAGGAACGCCCCATCGCTGTCGACAACATCAAATGTTGTCGCGGTGCCAAAATCCACCAGGATCAACGGACCAGGATAGTCTTTGTGTGCGCCGACTGCGTTGACCAGGCGATCAGCCCCGGCGCTTCTTGGGTTTGGCATCTTTACTTCGATGCCAAGCTTGGTCTCGGAATCGCCGACGACA